>JBKQRG010000252.1:0-7122 GCA_052144015.1 Desulfomonilaceae bacterium | reverse complement strand
CCGGGCTACTATCATCTCGTCCCAGTGGGACGAGCGGACCAGAACGTTTAAGTTAGCGCATATGCCCCCGCACCCCTTACGGCAAGAACTTTTATATGGCTGGCGGTAGTTCGAGGTACGATGGGGTCCTCCTGATTGCATGGTGTGCCGTGCCCTCTCAGTCTCAAGATGGGGGACTCGAGGCCGGGCATGTTCTACTGGGAGGAGTCCGCGAGGCCCGGTCGTTACCACAAAACCTGTGAATTACCGCCAGCAGATATAGAGTTTTTGCCGGAGGGGCCGGGAACCGGCTTTTTGCAGAAAAAGCGGGTTCCCGGTTCTTTTTTCCCTCTCCAGCGGGTTCCCCCGCATTCTCGCCTTCTCTTCCCGCGTTCCGGAGCTCCGAGCGGGTTCCAGGACTTTCTTCCCCCTCAACCGGCGTTGAGCACGCGGGCGGCTTTTGCCAGCGTGTGGCTACGTTTCAGAAACTCTTTTGCGTAGGCAGCCAGGATGCCTTCGCAGAGCTTCGCGGACTCTGTGCGTGTCGCCGCAAAAAGAAAAGGATGGTACCGGCTGGACCACGTGCAGACCGTTCCCCAAATTGAATTCGGGTGTGCCCGCGACATTTTGCCGAAATCCGAGACGAGCAAATCAGCAGGAGCGCATTCAACGAGAATGTAGAACTTGTGCAACGATCGGGCTCGCTTCAGTTCCGTCTCAAAGCGCGGGCGGTCGTTCGTCAGGCTGTTGAGCAGGTCAGGCAAGCTCTTTCTTTCAATGCCTATCAGATGTTCAAGCCCAAGGACCGAATAATCACCGGAGTCCAAGGTTCCGATAACGCACGGATGCTCGAATAAACCCTCATAACCAAACTGCTCTCGGCTGTCCTGCACGATAATGATCGGAGTGTTAGATGTCATTGTGGGGGTTCTCCGTGATTAGGGAGATCTTCCGGGAACCCCTTTTTTGTGTAATCCCGCGTTCAGCGCGGGACCCGGACCCTTCCGCAAAAACTCTAAATGCTTGGAGGTAGATCACAGAATGTTGCAAGTACTGTGACATAACGTATCGTCTCCTCTCGGTTTCAAAATGCACGTTGGCCCCACGCCGAGTGGACCCACACCCCTCCGGCCGAAACTCCTTAATGGCTGGCGGTATTGCCAAAGTGAATGCAATCATCCTGGGGCCGGTTTATTGAAAACATGTACGAACTTTCTCGACGTGTTTGCCTGGTCCGCACCAAGGACGCAGGCCGGGTCACCGCCAGCCACATGAGAGTTTTTGGGGGAGAGGTTCGGGGAGGGACGTTTTTGCAAAAATGTCCCTCCCCGATTGTCTTTACGCTCCTCAGTCTCTCTCCGGTTCAGGCGCCGGGGGTTGCTCCATCAATTGTTTCCACGTCCATTCAGGGCCGAAAAACTGCCTGAGTTTCTGTTCTATTCCCCCGGGCGGCCGAGCGAACCAGCCGCATTCGAGGCGGGACATGGTAATTTCGCTGATCCCGAGAGTTCCTGCGACCTCTCGTTGAGTCAGTCCGCGCTGCATTCGCAGCAGCTTCAAGTTGGTCACGTCCTTCTCCTTTTGAGGGGTCCTTGATGGACCCCATAGATTCAAAAAAATGTGGGACTCATCAGACCCCTAGCCAATATTCGATATAGGTCTTAATGGATAAGACATCTATTCTTCCCACAAAGAATCGGATAAAGCCGAGTCCGGTTTCGTCAGTTCCGCCGTCTGGGCCTGAACGAGCCGCCTCTATCCTTGAGGCATCCGGGCCGAAGGGCCTCTGAGACGGTATGAATCGAATACGAATCCTGCGGAAAGAGCGTTTCAGCCGCCGGTCCTTGCTGGAACGGCTCGAAGCCCTCGTGTGGATGACATCGATTTCAACGTAACACGCGAACGCGTGCAGCTTATAGAAAAGAAGCGCTTTCTCGTTATCCGAAAGAGACGGGTCTTTATTAAAAGCTAGTTTGTGTAGCTCATCGGGGTAAAATCTGAATTCCGTTTCAGTTGAGGAAACCCCGGCTTTCCATGCGCCCAATGAACAGAGCTCATCCACAACAGCGATGTGTGTCAGTCCCGCAAGCGAGAAGGTGTTTGCAGTACCCGGACCGGTTGCTTTGGATTCCGCAGGGATCAGGCCCGCGGCCACTCTGTTGAACAAGGTGGTTGAACTGATCCACGGGAAAAGGTTGTGAACATGCGCTGCTGTAAATTCTTTTTTAGGCATGGTTTTACTTATAGTTCCATGATCGAACCTTGTCAAGCTTTTTCTAATCCGCAAAATGAGAAATGTGTAGTCACCTAAACCGGCGCCGGCTTATCCGCGACTCGGATACAGCATTACGAATCAGTTGATACTCTCTTACGCTGTACGATCAAATTTCCGGTAGTGGGCTACTTTGGAACGGAATTATTCTCTCGACAAGCCCATGCCCACCTTAAAACTATTTCCTACAAAAGTTATATGAAAAGCGCGAACCTTTTTCCCATTCTATATGCCTAATATAAGCCAGGACGCAAGTACGGAGGAAACACACTACTCCCTCCCAATCTGATAATCCTTCCATTGCCGACAATACAACATTAGGAGAAGGATTATGAACACAAAGCAAGTATTTATCATTATAGTCGCGACGTTGTTCCTTGCCGTTTCAATCGTCGGGGCTCAGGCAGGGACTACTGTTAAGGGATCTAAGAGCAATTCGGACAATATCGTCGCCACCCCGAGCACTAGCAACACCAGCAGCCCCTCTCCGAGCGACGCTACCACTGTTAAGAGTTCTAAGAGCAACTCTTCATTCAGGAAGGCTGTCAAGGACCCTAATAAGGTTGACCCCGCAGAAGCGATCACAGCCCAATCAAGCGAAACCGGGTCGACCGCCAGTTTCAAAGGGAAAGGGAAAAACCCCAAAACCGACTCTATCAACTTGAATTCCTCTAGGAGCAACTAGAAGGGGCGTCTATTGAGGGCAAGATCCCTAACAAAAGCGAATCCGGGATCTCATGATTTGAGCAAGTGACCTCTGAGATTAGCCGGTCAACCTCGCTATCTCTTCCAAACTCCATACGTGGTCTGATACTCCCGCTTCCATTGCAGGGGTCACCCTTAGCGTCTTATGAATCCTGGCGAAATTATAAAACATGAAATGCAACGACACAGCGTGAGCTAGATTCTCGACTTTCTTGCTGAAAGCGTTTGTTAGTCTTGTGAATCGCCTCATACTCATTCTCATTGTGAGATTTTGGCGCTCTGCATAGCTAGTCGAGATATGTTTAGGATCGGGATTCCCCATGACTTTGTGCCTCTCTGCAGCTAGACATTTTGCAGGGCTGTACCGCTTCTCCCCTTCTGGTTCTGTCCCGTATAGCTTTACTAGCATTGCATAGTCAATTTCGCAGCCAAAAGCCTCTTCCACAGCCTCTAAATAGGCTTTGTGGCCATCAGTGGTTAATTGAACACGATTTTTCAGTCTGGATTTCAGGTCCTCAATGAATATCTTGGCTGTTTCCCCGTCACGATTACCGATAAGCCATGAAGCAACAAGCTTTGTGTCGGCGTCGACGCTCGTCCAGGTCCAAATTTCGGTAGTGGGTCAGTTTGAAAAAACCGCCGCTAAACGCTGCTATGCCTGGTCGTATGTGACAGATGAGAAGACTGGAAAACGCAAGTTCTTTGCCGTCCTGCATCAAGGGCTTGTTGACTCTCCCCTTAAATGCGGTACGTGCAGCAATTGTAGCTGAAACTAGAGAAAGAGATCTTAGTTAGTACACTCATTTTGCACATAGGCTTATTAGGGTTTAGACCCGACCGCGCATCCCGTAGTTGCGTTTATCCCGACGCTACACCCTTGCGCCCCACTTCCCTTTTGACAAGGATGAACAGTATTTGGTCCTGTCCCTCCGGCGCAAGTACGTCTAGGATACACGCCACTAGTACAATTCGTAGTGCTGACACGTGTTCCATAAGAACAGGCCCCTTGCACTTGAATGGGCGCCTCATTAAGGTCTATCAGCCCCGGTTTTTCATACTGTGGTTTTTTGTCAGACATCAATTTCTCCTTGGATTATTGAGTTGCCCGTCCAGGGCGACACCCCTCCAAAAACGATTCAATTGTTTTGTCAAAATCTATCGAGCAGCCCCCGCGGTGCAGCTGCCGGTGGCATTGATTCCCGGCGAGCAGCCGCCCGCTCCGCTGCCCTTCATGCACGGATTCACGGTGGTTCCGTTGGTGCAATTAGTTCTAGCAGAAGCGCCCGAAGTACATTTGTTCGGCTGGTTGGCGAATTGCGTTCCGAAGCTACACGCAGCACCTGCCTGAAACGAGGGTGGTTCGTTAAGATCTATAAGCTGTGGCTTTTCATAAGACGGCTTGTCTGACATGTGCTCACCGGCGAATCGTTTTTCTTTTTAATACCACAGAAATTGAAATTAGGACACTATCAAATTTCTTGACACCTTTGGTTCGGCTCCCGTGTTGTCATACTGGGTACATCTAACCGGTGATTTGTACAAAAATGCAGACAAGAAGACACGAAAGCTCAATCAGCAGCGGCGGCGGAGGTAAAGCCTTATCGCCTTTGAGCCGAAGCTGCATTGACCTTATTAGAAGTGCTGCCGAGCTTGATCGTTTCTAGGTCGTTTTCCTTTTCGCTGCACGAAAAAGTTCAGCAGCCATAATTTTGACAGCCAAATTGCAGAACTGTCATTTCAAGACCTGACCCCGCACACATTCTCCGTTGGACAGCATAAGTTCGCTAGAGTATAGTAAATATCAAATACCGGAATTCTGGACGATTAGCGCACAAAAGGCTCATACAATAGGAGGGCAGAGTGAATATCAATTGTTTACCCAGATGGAAGAAGCAAGCTTCTGACAAGGCCTGTGGGAGCTTTAGAGGTTTTGCTCGGGAATTGCCCTCATTTTATGCTCTGTTTTGTTGGACCGTTTTGCTGAGCGTCCTGTTGCTGATGGTCTCGGGATGCGGAAGAAAGGAACTGGAAGACGCTAAACAGCAGATCAATAATTTGACTACTGAAAACCAAAAATTAACTGAGTTATCCGCCAGTCTGGATAAGGATAAGAACCGGTTAAACGAAGAAATCAAGACGCTCTCCGATAAAAACGCACGTATGCAGCGAGATCTGGATGACTCGAATAAATCCAAAGCGGCCCTCACCGATGAAAGTAAAAAGGCCAAAGACAAAATAACCCTGATGGAAGAGGAACTGACCTCATTAAAACGCGAGAAATCGAAGAACGCGGAAGAAATCGAAGAATGTGAAAAACGCCTGGCCGACTCAGTTCCGATATCGAAAACCTCCGGAAATGTCCCTGGCGAGATTGGCTCTACCGGAAAAACCGAAGAAGAAGCCAGTCCCTGTGACGCTGTATTTGCATTCATGAAGGCAAGCGAACAAGTAGTCAGGCAGCAAAAAGGAAATGAACGCACAAAGTCTTTGGAACAGCTCAAAACACAGTTCTCTCCCCGAATGCAAGGGGCCCCGGCCAAGGCGGTGAAAGCGGCTGAAGATTGGGTGAAAGAGGGTGCTAAATTCTGGGATAAATCCCCTGACGATGCGGTTTTCCGCCTGCTTCAATTGAGAAATATTGTTCTGGATGCCTGTGGAAAATCGCCGGATTCGGCCGGATTCAAGTAATACTTGTCGGAGTCTGTGCAGAACCGGCGAGTTCGAGTCGTATTTCAAAAGTTTCAAAGCGGATTCGACTTCAGGTCCTTTACCTTGTAACCGGAGAAATGATCCGAGCATATGTCATATCATCCGTTCCGGCTGACCGGTGCAGGAAAGCACATTACTCCAGAGCCTTCCGTCGTCCTCTATCTTCTTCCGAGCAGCAACTGCCAGGCCAATGGGAACATGTGTGAACTGACGCTGCCAATTGCCGACTACCATATTGGTCCTCCCCGCCATTGCAGCATGGACGGCATTGTGTCCCAGCATCAAGCAAAAGGCGTCAAGCATCGGGTCACCCATTAAGAGGTCCTCTGTCAAGGAAAATACTTCCCCTGGGCAAGGAAATCATCGTTTCCTTGCTGAGGTACAGCGGTTGCGTTGCGTACAGCCTCCGTCAGAGCCTTTTCTTCGCCTTTGCCGGGATGTTTCTCGGGTGGTGTCGGTGGATCTGCGCTGCAGATCTTAACCGCACCTGTCACCCATCAGGATCAAGGCTTTCGCCCCGTTAGGGGTTGGGCCCCTTCCGCACTTGGCGGACCAGAAAATCTTCGGTTCCATGCCGTGTCCAAGAGTTTTTTGACAAATCTCGTGGCTCTAGGTCCAACCCATCGATGGCTCACGACATGGGCGGCAAAGAGTCCGGCGTGCCGGATCTGACCGGAGTAAGCGGTTTCCTAATCAAATCTGGTGGTTCTTCCAACCCCACGCCTAGGGTCGCCGCTCACTCCAACTCAAGCAAAAAGCTTGTCTGAATCAAAGGGGACCTGGTCCCGTATAATGTAATAAGCTGCACGGCACAGTTTATGAGCCAGTGCGCTGTGAGCAACCATCAAATTAGTCCGACTTGCCTTGCGATCGTAATAGGCCTTGATCTTTGGATCAAAGCGACGAGACAGTTCTGAGGCCTCAGAGAAGGCCCATGCGAGATATTTGTTACCGTTTTTCTTGTTTCCCTTTCCTTTTCCTTTGCCAGCGCTCAACCACCGTGTAGGAACCTTTCGGCAATAAGAAGCATAGTTGCCGACTTGGGGAAAGCGATCTATGGGGCCCGTCTCCAGCGTAATCGTTAACGACAGAATGATCCCCACTCCCGGAATAGTCTTTAGAAGCGTGTATTCTTGCTTCAATGGGACTTTCCTTTCTACCACTTTCTCGACCTTGTTTATTTGTCGTGTTAAGTAATCAATAGCTTCCTTACTAACTTGACCGCACAAAGCCAAGTCATCGTCTCGCTCCAGCAACGGGGCAACATGATCGCAGGTCAGTTGTTTGATCTTCTTGGCCGACAGGCTTACTCCTGCATTACGCGCGATGATGTTTTCCAAACTGTTTAGCAGCGATGTTCTGAGCTTCACCAGATGCATTCTTTTCCTGAGCAGATCACGGACAGGTCGGTGCTCCCGGGGATAGATATAGCCTTGGGGCAGTATGTCCAGGCGTAG
>JBKQRG010000251.1:0-10661 GCA_052144015.1 Desulfomonilaceae bacterium | reverse complement strand
CAAGCCAGGTGGGCTTTTTCTTTTCCAGGAATGCTTTAATACCGTTTTGAGCGTCTTCGGCCATCAAATTAAGGGTAATTACATTATTCGCATATTCGTAAGCGCGGGGCTCCTCGAGCTCGATCTGGCTGTAAAAAGCTTTTTTGCCTATTCGCAAAACTAACGGGCTCGCCTCCGCTATGGTTAGTGCGAGTTCCATTGTAGCCTTTTCCAAATCAGACTCGGGAACTATTTTGTTTATTAATCCGCCCCTCAAAGCCTCTTCCGCGGAAATCAACCGGCCGGTCATGAGCATCTCCATAGCGAGTTTCCGTGGTACTGCTCGCGAAAGCGCCACCATGGGTGTCGTGCAGAAAAGCCCGATCCTTACTCCCGGAGTTCCAAATCGAGCGGTTTCATCGGCGATCGCCAGATCGCAAGTGGCTGCCAGTTGACAGCCGGCTGCGGTAGCCACTCCGTGTACTTGCGCAATCACAATCTGAGGGATTTCATGCACCAGTGTCATCATCCGCGAGCATTGCTCGAAAATGAACTTGTACTCGCTGCGATTTCCGTCGACCATTTCAGACAGATTGTGGCCTGAACAGAAATGTTTTCCGCTGGTTCGGAGTATGATGACTTTTACTGCTTGATCGTTCCCAAGTCGGTTTAATGCCGAGATGATCTCTGAAATCATGTTCTTGGATAATGCATTGAACGTTTTCGGTGAATTCATTGTTATCAGACCGATCTCCCCCTGAGTCTCGACTAAAATATCATTGTATTCCATCGCAACACCTCTCCCTGATTGGACGACAAATAGGAATTCAAGAATATAGGGTTACCAACCGACCTCCCGTAAGTCTCTTTTACAGTAAGACAGGGGGAAACAATATCAATTCCTACAACAATCTGTAAGATTTGAATTCAACCAGTTGACAACCGGCCTGGATTAAGGCAGGCTAATGCTCTGGATTAACTCATTCTTTTGCATGGGGCGGCGATGCTGCAAAAATTTCCGCGGCAATTTATTATTGTAATTTTCTTTGCCTTAACCGCTGTTCACGTTTCCCACTATTTTTCTTCGGCGCAATCCAGGAACAGTGCTCCTCCTGTTGCTTCAACCGATTCAGTCAAGGTTCTTATCGAACGAGGGAAAAGCGAATTAGAAAGAAAGCGCTACGCGGCAGCTGTGCGCTGGTTTTCGACCGCGTTGAGAAGGGATCCAGGATCGGCAGAAGCATATAGACTGAGAGGAACTGCGCAAGACAAGCTGGGGTTTTCTCAAAAAGCTGTTCAGGATTTTACAAAGTATATTGAATTAAAACCTCGGGATCCGGCAGGTTATATCGCGCGCGCTGATGCCCGGAATTTTAACCAGGAGCACGCGGCTGCTTTGGAAGACTACAACATCGCTGTGAAATTAGCGCCATCATCTCCCGGTGGATATTTAGGGCGTGGTCTGGCGTATGTAGGTCTGCAAAAATACGACGAAGCCATAAAAGAATATCAATGGGTGCTAAAATTAGATCCAAACAATACGGAAGCACTCGGAAACATGGGAATAGCTTGTATGCTTGCCGGGAGAAACATGGAGGCTATGTCCTATTTTGAACGAGCCCTGGCCGCGGAACTGGATCCGCAATGGAGGGCTCGTATCGAGAAATGGACAGCCCAACTGCTTGAACAAGCCGATACGGCCGGTCGTGAAAAAAAGGGACCTGTCCGAGGAACGAGTTCCGGATCAAAGCCGTTGTGGTGATGGAGAGTGTTTTAAAAGACTTGGCAAGCTTGAGCTTTTTTCGTGCCTATAAAGTCACTTATTCTGACACCCTGGCGAAACCCCGGCTCCACGACTTGATTCACATATGAGCGAGAACGATCTTTAGTTTCCCGATTTCGCAGGAATGGCTGGTGGAATGCTAGACATCCAAATATTCCACACTGACCGAATACCAAGGATTGACAGGACGAGGGGAAGAGAGTACATTCTAATCCAGCAGGAGAAACTTATGACCGTCACTCGACGCAGCTACTTTTATTTTTATTTTAACGGGAGTGTGCCTCTGCTGCGCGGAAGGTGACGATTAAGTATATGTCGAACCAGAGCGGAGCAGAGACTCCGCTCTTTTTTTTGTCTGAACGTTAACGCGGAAATGGGGAATGAACGGTTATGACGAAATTATCGCAAAACATCGCCTCGAAAGAGAGCGGCAGGGAAGCAAAACGACTGACGCTTAATGAAAGATTGGCTTTAATCAATCTCATGGAAGGCGGTATGCGTAGGGTCGCTTCCGATGCTCCAATGACAGCGGATCTTTTCGAGAATTTATCCGGACTCCTTAACGAGACAGTTTCCGGAGCAAAAATAGATCGTCTTGAACCGGATCAATCCAACAACGGATTCAAGATTTTTGAAATTAATTCGGACAAGGGCGAAAACCTTGGACGACTCAACATGCTTTACCTGAAGAAACCCATTCCCTGCTACTACTTGGTTTATGTGGAAGTGGCCGCTCCCTTTCGCAATAAGGGGTTAGGTAACCTGGTCCTAGATGTCTTCAGAGATTTTCTGACCGAAAAAACCGCAGTCGGCATACTGGACAACATAATCCCAAACAATGACCCAACCTACGACATTTATTTGAAATTGGATTGGAAACCGATTGAGCAAATTACTCAAACCCCGAGTTCACCTGCGGACGGTCAATACATGATTTACGTGCCCTCCGGGCTTGCCGAACGCGACCTTAAAGATCCGGTACTCAAATTGATCCATCATTTGAAACGTAAACGACCTGCGATCGACATGCGGGATAATGAGCTGATGGTGGAACGAACGATCGAAGAATTCAAAGATCTGTATTCGGCCCTTTTGGTCTATTTCGAGAACGAAATACATACTGGCCAAGATACTTCGTTGATGAGATTCATGTTTACCAGGTTTGTGACCAAACTGCTCGGGTTCAAGCGTCGGATAGGCCGACTCCTTGGATATACCGGCGGTGAGTCCTTGGAACAAATCCTTGTGTCTCCGCAGATCAGGTGTTTGCCGGTCCAGTCTTATGCGCCGCGCGAACTCACCGGAAAGCCGTTTTTTGAATGCGGCGACAAAGAATTGTGGCTAAACCTTCCCGAAGTGTTGAAGAAACATCCTGCGCGGATTATTGAGGCACTTCCAAACTACAGAAGGCCCAGCCTTGTCTCGTGGATGGAATCGGGAGGAATCTCATCGGCTGATACTTTAACAATAGGGGACTTGCTGGATCTCGGATTTGATCCCACAAGACTCAAAGAAATTAATATTCATGGTGAGGAGTTCATTTTCGAGAGAGTACAACCACGATTGTTGATTCATATTCGCAATATGAACAGCGTGCTGGAACGATATGCCCCGGAGATAAGCGGGACCGCAATTCGGAACTCTCGATTACGATACAACCCTCCCGTGCTCATCATTCGCGATAGCGGGAATGCGTATGTATTGCGACGGAAATTGCAAGGTATACATTGGGAGGAGGCGATTGAACAGCTCCAGGGTGCGCCTCGTTTACAAGCGCTTAACCGATCGATGTCCCTGGACAGGATAGTTCTAGCGACAGTCCGGGAAACTCAGAATTGGTTATTATCTAAAGTCGCCCCGGAACAGGAGATGTTAATGGACCATTTTGCCTATTTCGTTTCCTGGGATTTGGAATCGAATCAGCCGAAAATAATGGTCGACGGTTCAGGATCTTACCTGGAGGCAATCTGGCTGGCTTGATAGATCAAGGAGTGAATGTGTGCAAAAAGCCCGACCGGAGAATTGGAATCCATCACGGTCGGGCATAAATCGGGGGAGGAAGGGGCAAGCCGGTTAGGTGGTCCTAGAAAAGAAACCCCACCTGGAGGAAAGCCCCATCCATGTCAGTGCTGAACATCTGATTAGTTTTATCCTTCTTCAAATGAGCGTAGCGATACCCACCTTTGATGAACCCGAAACGGCCTGTCTTAATCGGGATCATGTAATTCAGGCCAGCTTCCGCCTCGTACCCGAGCACATCATTTAGAAAGGCGATCCCACCTTTGCCGCTAAAGGTAAGCGTGTTGCCCCGATAATTCTTCAGGCATTTTTCAAATTCAAGCCCCACAAGCGCCATGCTTTTGTTGTCGTCCCATGTGACTGATGCCGTAGTGGTAGTAATACCCCCGATACTTAGCTTGTCCTGCACATAAAGCCACTCGGCAAAGAAATTGGTCAGGCTGTTATTGGTCCGACTTATGTTGAAGACCAAACCTGCCCGATGCTCAAAGTGATCCCATTTGGAACGAACCTCTGTTCCGGCGGCAAACGTCTGCCCCATGAAGTTGAAAGCAGTTTTCGGAACCGCATGCGCACCCGTGCTCATGGGCATGAACGAGTACCGTATCCCCCAACTGGGACGGAACTGGTAGAGCGCTTCGACACTCCAAAGTATCTTGGCGGTTTTCTTGAGCCCTAGATGATCCTCGAAGTCAACAGTTGAAGTTTGAGCGCCGGCTATGTCGATGCCTCGCCGAGCCTCTCCATCTACCCTGGCAAACCAAATCTTCGGTCCCAGGAGGAACTGGCCTTTGGCCGGCGAGGGGAGGAAACAATCCGGTCCCCAAGTTATAGGATTGTACCGGGAAAGGCCCTCGAACCGGGAGGTCCAGCCATATGGCTTAACTTTGGTGACATCGGCCGACGGCGCGGGCGCGGGCTTCACTTTAGCGATGTTCTTGTAGCCCTGGTCTGCCTGGGCCATCATGTCATAGCCGCCGACCTGTGCGGATTCTGCCCAAGCCGTGCCTGAGATTACTATGACAAGAAGCATTAATAGATACGAGCTGTTTAGCAGTTTTCTGAGCATAACACCCTCCCTCAAGGGTCTGATCTGTTGGAGGCGAGGGTAATCCAAAAAAATTTATTGTCAAGAAAAAAATGCATATTAGCGGAGAGTTATTTTAAAAAGCTAGAAATTAGTTTAAATAATGCTTTCGATTGATAGAGTAAATCGAAACTAGAGAGCAAAATGTCAGCGGATTGCGCGCTGTAAAAAATCTTCTCTGTAAAAATAGATAATATAATCAATGAATAATCTTCACACTATTCCCTGACGCGCTGGGCTAATCGGGAAAGAGACGGTGTTAGATTTCGAGTTGTTGCTTGAAGTTATTATGGTAACATTATAATTTATCAATCTAAATGCGACTGGCTCAATCGTACGATGAAATGACTGTGTCCAAGCGATCACCTGATTCCGCATTACGGTTTAAATGATCCCGGATGATCCGTTACCGGAGAAGGTCCAGGTCGGGACGGACCCCGCGTGAGGAACGCTGTTCAGGCTAAAAAATGGCAAAAGATTGGCAATGAAGGGAAAAAAGGTTGGGACATGCCGCTTGATGAAGCGCGCACGCTTTATAAAGCAGGTTGTTTGCCGTTTACACGACGGACGTGAGTGACTACAAACCAAATAATGCAAATTATCAAGCCCAAAGCAACCGCAATGTCCAATTCATGTGTGTATTGCTCTATTAATTTCCAATTCTGTCGGAGCATATACCCGCACCAAAGGAGGAAGGAATTCCATATGGTTGCGCCTATTAGCGTATAAATGCAGAAGGGAGCAATCCGCATGCGCCCCATTCCGGCCGGTAAAGAGATCAGATGCCGGACAACGGGAATGAATCGGCTCACGAAAATAGTCCAGGAGCCGTGCCGGGCGAACCATCGCTCCGTCCATTCCAAATGCTCTTGGTTCAACAACAGATAACGACCAACCTTCAGCACGACCGGCCTGCCACCATAATAGCCCATATAATAAGAGACCAATGAACCGATAATTGACCCGAGCGAGGTCGCCAGAATTGCAATGACCGGAGAAAACTTTCCCTCCGCTACGAGAAACCCAACGAAAGGCATTACCAGCTCGCTGGAGACAGGAGCCACCATGCTCTCGAGCATCATGAGCAAGGCCGCCCCCAAGTAACCCCCCTGTTCGATCGCGTAGGTGAAATATACGGCTAATTGCCCGACCATGATCATTACCTCCATAAAATAACTTGGGCATTATATCCGAAAGGAATCGAAACTCAAGTGACCCATTTAGACCGGGGGGCATCCGCGTTCACTCCGTGAATTTGGGCTGCCTCACCGCCACGGCGTAACCTTTCAGTTACGCGGAGGCTCGCTCTATCATTGCCACGGCATGAGAATAGAGATTGCTTTGATGCGCTCGCAATGACAGGCTTTGGTTACGCAGGGAGCGGGTTTGTCATTGCGAGGCCGTCAGGCCGTGGCAATCTCAGAAGGTTTGCGAGACTGCTTCGCTTCGCTTGCAATGACATGACCGTAACCAAATATTTTACAATCTTTCCCACACGTGCCTAAATGATTACGCCGCAGCTTATTTCTAGGTTCTCAGGTCATCATGAACAATGCTATAGTTTAGATTTGATCATCGGCAACCTGGTGCGCTTAAGTGAGTCAAAAATCTAATCAAAATAAAACGACCAAGTGTCTGAGTAAAGTGGTCGTCGCTGAGGAAAGGAGAGCATAGTTTGAGAGTTTTATCGGGGATCCAACCCAGTGGATCATTACATATCGGAAATTATTTAGGAATGATGAAGCCCATGCTGTCTTACATGGACCGCTCGGAACTGTTCATATTTATTGTGAACCTTCATGCCTTGACCAGTGTTCAGGACTCGGAAAAACTAGCTCGCGGGACTCTGGAAGCCGCAGCGGATTTCCTGGCCCTCGGACTCGATCCCGATCGGTGTATATTTTGGGTTCAATCAGATGTGCCGGAGGTTGTGGAACTGACATGGATTTTGAGTTGTGTGACTCCCATGGGTTTATTGGAGCGCTGCCATTCATATAAAGATAAGGTCGCAAAAGGTTTGGCTTTCAATCATGGACTCTTTGCCTATCCGGTTCTTATGGCCGCGGACATACTGCTCTATCAATCCAACCTGATCCCGGTCGGCAGAGACCAGAAGCAGCATGTAGAAGTTACTCGTGATATAGCGATCAAGTTCAACCACACATTCGGGGAAACTTTTGTAATTCCTGAGGCTGAAATTAGTGACGATGTAGCCACCGTTCCCGGAACGGATGGACAAAAGATGTCAAAATCATACAACAACGCTATTGAAATATTTCTCGATGAGAAAGCGCTGCGGCAAAGGGTGATGAGCATAGTTACCGATTCAAAGCCGGTGGATCAGCCCAAAGATCCGGAAACCTGCAATCTTTTTGCTGTGTACAGGCATTTTGCTCCACCGGAACGCGTTGCCGAGGTGCGCAAATTGTACATTGAAGGTGGGGCCGCGTATGGAACCATCAAAAAAGAATTAGTCGGAATCCTATGGGAATTCTTCAGGGAGGCAAGAGAGAAGCGCGCAAGATTGGCCGAAGATCCGCAGCATATAAGGAATATACTCACAATGGGGGCTGAAAAGGCGCGTGCAATTGCATTAGATACTATAAAGATGGTTCGGGAACGCGTGGGGATCAGCTACTAATGCAAGTTCCCGCTGAGAGACAGCCCGATATCCACAAGATTATTAAGATACTAAGAAAAGAAATCCGGCATTTTGGGGTTCCGATAGTCACGGAAGTTTCGCAACGAAGGCGTGATCCGTTCGAAGTCCTTGTTACGACAATCTTGTCATTGCGCACAAAAGATGAAGTAACCAGAGAAGCCGCCCGCAGGCTACTCGACAAAGTCCATAGTCCCCAAGACATTATTGATATCAAAGAACAGGACTTGGCTCGGCTCATTTTTCCTGTTGGTTTTTATAAGACCAAGGCAAAAAACCTGAAAAACATCAGCAAAGATCTCATAGAAGAATTTGAAGGCAGAGTTCCGGATGATTTGGACGAGTTGTTAAAGCTCAAGGGGGTAGGACGAAAAACCGCGAATTTGGTTATCACTCTCGCATTCGGCAAACCGGGCATCTGTGTGGACACTCACGTTCACAGGGTAAGCAACAGGCTGGGGTATGTTGCCACTAAAACCCCGGAGGCCACAGAGATGGCCCTGCGGGAAAAGCTTCCCCGTCAGTATTGGATTGAATACAATGATTTATTGGTGACTTGGGGTCAGAATATTTGTCGACCGATTTCCCCATTCTGTTCGAAATGCGCCATCCGCCTTTATTGCAGGCAGGTGGGGGTTGTTACACATAGGTAATGGACTTAATAAAATCGAATAATCGTAGGAGATCCGTATGGCTGAATTGCATTGGCCACGAGTCAAACAGATCCTCGACAAAAGTTTAGAACAGTGGAAACAAGCCAATAATCGGACTCCCGCTATGAAAGCGGCCCACGACGGCCATATAGGATGGGAAACGAAAGAAGAGCTGGCAGAGAGCAAGCCTTATGGGAAACAATTGATCGAGGCCGACAAAGTCGGGAACGGCAAGGCCGAGGAAACTAATTTGATTCGAATTCTTAGAGGACCGATTGGTGGTTTTCGGAGAATGCCCTCACGGGGCCCATACGTATCGCCGGGTGAAATTACTGAAATAGCTGATTGGATAAATGCAGGCATGCCCGACTAATCCGAATCAGAACCCCATACATTCCTCTACAATTCCTTCTCAAGCTGCTGGAGCAATTTCCGATAGGTTATTCCAAGCTTTTCGGCCTTGCGTCTGCAGCGCGCTTGTTGAACTCGGTGGGTGATAAAATAGCCGAACATGCCAGCAGGTATAGCAATTGATACTGCGGCGAGAAACCATCTCACCAATAAATCCGCGCCTAAAATCATGAACGCATGTACCGAATTCCAAAAATACTGGGCATAGAGAACAGGTTTCATAAGTTCGTGAAAATCCGCGGGGGTCATCACTGCGGGTTTGCCCAGAAGGAGCGATCCTAGGACATAATAGGCATAATACATTGGGATCAAAGTTATGGGATTGTTCACCCATGTGAAAGCAAATGCTATAACAACGTTGAACCTCAATATCAATCGCAATAGGCCGAGAGAAACCATTTGCGCGCCAAGAGGAATTCCGAATCCTATTAATAGCCCGAAGGCTACTCCTCGGGCATCAAACCAGGGCGGATTATTTGATGACATAAAAGGCTCAATAAAGCACTTCTTAATTCGGCTGCCGGAGAAATCTCCGCTCTGTTGCTGTGTTTTGTTGCCTGTCATCAAAGTTTTCGGATAATTTCGGGAGTACTTCCAGCGCTGCGTATATCCGGTCTCGTAAACAGATTGCTGCATCTATTTTTATACCGCGGAGTAGCCTTGTTAGGGAAGGGACAGGACCGATCTTACAAGAATCCGCAAGAAACTCGGAATTAACTCGGAATTACGAAGGTTTGAGAAAAATATTCCCAACAATGTGAATTTTGATCTAAAGTGCGCGTCCGACTTAATGCGAAGAACCGTTCAGTGAAGTAAAATTGCTTGAACGGAGGATCGACATGAAACCAATATTTATAAACGCTACTACCATTCCGGACGCATGGTTCCAATGTTTGTACACGCTCATTGAAGAATCGCGTAAACCCGACGGAGCTGCGCGGCGATATACAGTGGAAACAGGCTCGAATCCGGGAGCGGACCGGATTGAGTTCGACATGGCTATTATTCATATAAAGCAGCCCGCGGTGCGCCCGCTTTTGCCTCAAATTCCCGAGCACTTGAATTTGCCTCCTGTCGCCGACGAGAAGTATCTCGCAGATTACATGCCATATCTTTTGTCGCCCGAGAAAGCCCCGAATGAGCATTATACCTATGGTGAACGGCTACAGATCTCATGGCAATATGTGATCGACTATTATAAGAAACACGGTCATCGGACTAATCGTATGTGCATGGAAGTCGGCCGCCCCGAGGATATCTTTTTTTATAATGGTGAGGATGGCTCTACACCTTGTCTACGCCTGGTAGACACCCGCGTTATGGATGGAAAGCTTCACTGGATAGTTTATTTTCGATCATGGAATCTCTGGTCCGGTTTTCCCGTCAACTTGGCGGGACTGCAGCAGGCGAAGGAAATTATGGCAATGGAAATGGGCGTAGATGATGGAGAAATAGTGGCTATATCGAAAGGCTTGAATATAAGGGATTACAATATCGAAGTGGCGCTCATGAGACTACAAAAGGATACAAATATGAAACTGGGCGCCAGGACAGATTAGTATTTTGAATAATGGCTACGGTGGGCAGAGGACCCGTGGGGGAAAATTCTTATATGATTATAAGAATCTCCCCCCGAGCCGGACACAACATCTATTTTGGTTGGCCCCACTGAAATTTGCTTTTGTCCTCCGGGGTTTTAGTCTCGGTTTGGCCCCAGCGAAGTTTTTTGCCTTCCGGTTTTTCCACTGCTTGCGTCCCTGACACATCACGCTGGGCTCGTTTGGTTTGGGGCTTTTTCTTTTCAGCCGTTGCCGAAGGCTCCGGTGGCGGTACTACAATCGATTGGGTGGTCCCCGGGCTGGTTTCAGCTGGACGAGGCGCTACCGTCGGTGCTCGGCGGTCGGTTTGCGGGGCCGCTGGCGCTGTCACTCTGGGTCGAGTTGTATCTCTAATCCGCGGCTCGGCTGGAGCGCCCTCGGGTCGATCTGATTCAAAAAGATCGGTAGCCCAATCAGGAGCGGGATCGCCGGGGTTGAAGTACACGTCACGTTCCCGAAAGGATTTCGCCGG
>JBKQRG010000250.1:0-7390 GCA_052144015.1 Desulfomonilaceae bacterium | reverse complement strand
CCGCCGTGGGTATGAACAAGCCCCCTGGGCTTGCCGCTCGGACCGCTTGTGTACAGGATGAAGAGCGGGTCCTCCGAGTCCATAGATTCCGGCGCAACGTATGAAGGCAAGTCGGGATCGGAAATTGCTTCGTGCCACCAGGTTTCCTGTGGATGCTTGAGCTGAATGATCTCGCCGGTATGCTTCAGTACTATTACTAGTTCCACGGTGGTGGAGCTTTCGAGCGCCGCGTCAACTTTGGACTTCAATGGAATCGATTTGCCATCGCGAAAACATCCGTCGGCAGTAATTACAACCCTGGCACGGCAATTTTGAAGGCGATAAGCAAGGGCAGCTACGCCGAATCCTGAGTAGACCACACAGTGGATAGCTCCTATCCTTGCACAGGCGAGCATAGCGATTGCCAATTCAATCACCATCGGCATGTATATGACAACTCGGTCTCCACGTTTGATGCCCCTGGATCTTAGGAAAGCGGCGAACTTGTTGACTCTTTCGTACAGCTCCAGATACGTTGCGGTGCGTGATTTATCCGGTAATTCACCCTCCCAGTGGTAGGCAGGCTTGTCCCCCAATTTCTCAATATGTCTGTCCAGGCAATTGTATGCCGCATTCAGTGTTCCGCCCTCGAACCACTTGATTCTCGCTTCTTCGAAGTCGGACCTGACCACAACATTCCACTTCTTTTCCCAGGAAAGATATTGTTCTGCCTGCTCCGCCCAAAACTCATCCGGAGAGTTCAGCGATCTCTCGTAAAGCTTATTGTACATCTCCGGGCTTTTAATGTAAGCGATTCGGCGATACTCATCGAGGTGGGAGTCACATCGTTCGGGAGCTTGAGACATGCGATCTCTCCATTTTCTAAGTCTTCAGTGGCAGAAGAATCTGGACGACCAGCACGCGTCCGGTAGAATGACGCGATCCAAAACCGTGATCAGTTTTACACGATACCCTTATAGATAGCAACATAGTTTACGGTGCGATAGCAACCACCGGTTGGGGAATAGGTCAAAGTGACAGATGTGCGGAGCGTTGGAAAATCCGTGTTCTGGAGCGCAGGCTTAACCGTTGAGTAGACAGTGATTTTGAACCTGCTTGATGTCGTTTCGGCTATTGTGATAAATATATATTCCAAGTCAAATTGGTGCGAAAGCCGTATTCCTTGCAAAAGGATCCCAGGGAAACATGAAAAGAATCCTTGCCGTGGATGATGAACCGGATGTTTTGGAAATCGTCGCGGAAGTTCTCTCTTCCTATGACATCCAGACAGCGGCAAGCTTTCAAGAGGCCAGGAGACTACTCGTCACAGAAACCTATGACATAGTAATTCTTGATATAATGGGGGTGCGGGGCCTCGATCTGCTCGACATCGCAGTGGAACGAAACTTTCCCGCTGTGATGCTCACAGCGCATGCCGTCGACCCTGGGATGGTAATGCAGTCTATG
This sequence comes from Desulfomonilaceae bacterium, assembly GCA_052144015.1. Taxonomy (GTDB): domain Bacteria; phylum Desulfobacterota; class Desulfomonilia; order Desulfomonilales; family Desulfomonilaceae; genus DATJPW01. The sequence continues at coordinate 5,944 of JBKQRG010000250.1, read as the reverse complement.
TTGCGAGGAGCGGTGTCCTTTACCACAAAGGAGAATATCGACAGACTTGACACCTTGTTGGAAGAGCTGTTCGATCTTCTCGAAAAAGAGGAATCAACGTGGGTTCACACCATGAAACGTCTAGCGCCGATGCTCGATGCTTACTTTTCTCCGGAATGGCGCGATGCATATGAGCAAATGGGACTCCTTGATTTTTGATGCTGCTATGCCTCTAGAACGGAAGCGCCTTATTCCTGCCCTGCAATCACATCAAGAGATATAGTCCCGGGTTTATTCAGCTCGGTCATCTTTGACCTGACCCCCAAGAACTGGTCCAGGTTCTGAGTTAGTGTTATTGCAGAATCTGAGGCCGATAGGAGGTCAGGTCAGATAGTTTCAGGGAGCTAGTGGCGGCGGGGCAGCTCTGACTGGAAACCTCTCGTTGACTGGTTCATGTCCTACTTCAATGAATCGTCACAATCCGAGGCGGGTGAGGACTTCTCGGGTAGCTAAGGTATCGACTATTTCCCCCGGTCCGGGAGAATCTTGAATCGGCTAAAATGCATGAAACCCGCCTGACCGTCCGACGTTTTCACTCGGGGCCATTCCTCGTCAGATTTTTCGACGGAAATCTCTTCTCCGTCCGGAACCTGTTCCAGGCATTCGAAATTCCTGCCTTTCCCTTCTCGCAGGCAGGCAAATCCGTCGGAATCCTTTACCACGGCTTTTCGCCAAGATGAGTCCGCTGGAGATAGGCCTGCTGATGATGTTTCGATCCCTCGCCTTTCATCCAGCTCTTTGATCTTCCATTCGTTCCCTTTTTTCTTCCATGTGATCAAGCTTGACGCTGTACCTGTCACTTCTTTGCCCCAAACGTTTGTCCACCTGTACGAGTAAGTGAGCCGAACTCCTACTTCGCCTGAAGCGATAGACCCACTAAGGAGTTCGATCGATTTCACATCCGAATCCCGAGCATTCCATCTGGAGAAGTATTCTTCCCAATCTCGATCGATGTAGGACCTGTCACGGATTCCACGATCATAATACTTGATGGGGAAATCGTAGAATTCCATCATCTCGTCCTTTTCAGACGCTACATAATGTTTGTGGTATCGCTTAGAGAGTCTTATTAGCCACTCGGGCAAACGACCCTGTATCGGTTCGAGCTTTATTTCCTGATACTCATAAACTTTTCCCTCAAAAGAACTTGGAATTATCATCGCTACGCTTTTCTCCGTGAAACCCTCTTTGCGCAAGTTAATGTTCATACTTACCCCGACCTCAGCGTCGTTGACGATCAACAACCCATCATCCCTTGTTTGGCCCATGTCATGTGAGCCGACCTGCACTCTGGCGCCGGGTGGGGCGACTTTCAGCAATAAGGCTGCCACTCGTTTCTTGGGCGGCTCTGTGATTAGTGGGGGCGAAACGGTAGGTGACGCAGGCGGAGCGTGGGTTGATAGGGTCGCAGGGTTGAAATAGAAATCGTCCGGTATGGACGATGAATACCATGGGACTTGCTTGCCCGACGTTTCTTTCTGTACGCCCCTTAACACTAGTTTGAACGTCTGTTCAATTGTAATACCCTTCTCCTTCACAGCCTGCACGAGATGCTTGGTATAGGGGCTGTTCCGTTCCTTGCCGTCTTCGGCCACCGAACCCGGCGCAGTCGCGTAAGCGACAAATGTTCCTTTAGGAGCTTCCATTGCACTCAAGCCTTTAGTCCACGAACGTACGCCTCTAAAGGGATTATTCCGGCAGGCATCCAAGACCAGAATATTGATGCGATTCCTGGATTCTCCCATCTTCGCAAGGACATACTCTGCTTCGATCGACTTAAAACGAACATCGGCTTCCGATCTAATGGCACTTCCAACGGGGATCAAGAAATTGCGTCCCTGCGCTTGAATTCCGTGCCCTGAGAAGTAAAATAGCGCGACGTCCCCGTTCTGAATTTCTTGCACAAAATTGTTGACCGCCTCGTCCATTTCCTGGTGGTTCACATTTATCTTTGTCTCAACTTTAAATCCTAAATCCCGTAATACCCCTGTGAAATCCTCGGCGTCGTGAGCGGGATTCCGCAATCGATCCTCCGTGTACTCACCGTTTCCAATGACTAAGGCGGTTCTTTTTTGATCCGTTGGTATCGACACTCCAGTGGCTTTGGGATCCCTCCGGACAGCCTTCGAAGTTTCGTCGTCGGCTTTAAGTCCCGGAGGACTGATCAGAAAAGCGACGAGCAGCAGTATGAATGAGAGTTTTCTGTACTGGGCGAGGAGATGACGTGTGCCCAAAACTGTCAAAGGCTGATTCATCGTTCCCCTCCTGTTCGATGATTCGCAGACACCTTCCACGGCCGTTCCGTGTAACTTAAGGCATCAGTCTGTAGATAGACGGGTTTATTATATCATTCAATCAATTGGCAACGTAATTGAAATTCTCAGGTAACCAGTGGGATTGGAGGCAAGGATTTTAGCGGCGATCTTGATTTTCCCTACTGATGGGGCATTTGTCGACCGGCAAGGCTTTGGGCGGGCCTACAGGATAATTCGAATCACGGTAGCCTGCTGTTTTTCCCAAGTTGCCGAAAACAGACATGCGGCAAAGCAAGCTCAAAACCTAGCACATCACTTGTTCATTATTTCCAGGAACCGCCAGATTTCAGTCGAACGATGATCATGGGCAGGGACTGAGTTGCACTTCGCGATGCACGAACGAAACGTCCTGTGCTATTGCCCCAGTCGTGATCAGCGCATCGAAAGGACTCCAAATCACTGATGCTTTTCCCCGTCCGCCAGATTAAGCAGTATCAACGAAATGACCGTCTAAGCGTCGGACCAACACTGATCTCCCGCATGAATCTTGAGTCGATTATATATGGCCGCACTCAAAACCCATTACGAATTCAAATTCGAGATGCGGAAGCCACCCGGCAGGCGCCGTCATCCCCCATCTCTCTTCCCAATTTCATACTGGAGAGGAAGAAAACCCTGTGCCATAATCCCTTCACCTCGTTGGTGATAGATTCTTTCTAGCAAAAGCAGTCTATCTTCTTGATCTCTCAAGAACAACGAGGGTTTTCACCTTTTTTGACCCGCAATCAAGATCTATGTGTTTGAGCACGCGCCTCCTTGAGAAGTGCGATCTCACTGGTTCCGACAAGTTCGCTCGGCACTCAACTCAATTCGATTGCCTACAGAATGCAGTATTGTGATCTCACGAATGAAGCCGTCGAAGGTGTATCCGGGATTCTCAGTGCTTTATCATGGATCGTAGAACCTGATACTCGATACAACTCTTGTGGTATAGCATTTGTCGCTTCCTCAGGACATACGCACAATACTACTTATTCGAGAAATGCTTTCCCATCCAGCAACTTGCCTCCAATAGGGCTGAAGCGGCCAAAGACACAAGACGACAAAAATTAAGCTCCAAGAAAGCACCAATAGGGGTTTATAAATCCAGGGAGTGTACACCATCGTGACGATGTGTTCTCCCTTGGGGATTTTAATCACTCGGAAGCAAAAGTTGGCCTTTTGAATTTTGGTCTCGTGTCCGTCCACCAAAGCTCTCCAACTGGCGGAGTATCGTTCGGCAGAGAACAACCACGACTGTTCCGGTGAATCAATGCTAAGCTCAACTTTTTCGGGCTCGTATTTCAGAACCCGCACCCGGCCGTATGTGCCGGGCACAACCGGTCCGCGGCCGCCGCCAGACAATTCGGCGCTTTTCGTATGTATGAAAATCGGAAATAGGCTGTTGGAACCGGAGTCCCGTATAATCTCGAGAGCCTTGCAGTCTTTTTCATCTGCAAATGCCAAAGTGGGCGTTAGCCAGAATCTGGGCGAATTTTCAAGAAACTCCGAGAACGGGGTACGCAGGCAATTGGAGCGATCCACAAGCGTTCCCCCTACCAGGAAATCATACTCGGCCGAAGCGGCCGCATTATAACTCATGATATAGAATTTCCGGTCGAACATTCCGATATTGAGATGACTTCGAGGCATCCAGATTCGTTTTTCACTGCCAGTGAAAACCGCGTTTTTCGTTGATTCGCCAAGCTGGTCCAAAGTTGGTGCCATTACTACGAAAACACCGCCCCGGGCCACTGTCCATTGGTTGCTATAGAGATGAGTCGCGAAGTCCGCAAGAGTCACGATCAAGATGGTTACCGCAAATAATCGACCCGTCAGTGTCCCCTTCCCGTATAAGTAAAATAGGATAATATAGAGAGAAACAATTCCAATTTGGACTCCTATGGATGCGATCGTCATCCAAGCTCGATCCGGCACAACCAAAGCCCACAAAAGAATACACGAACAAATGTACAGTGCGAGCAGCAACACTTTGATGTAAAGTGAGGTGATGGTTCTTTTTTCTGCATTGTCGGCAACGAGTACCTTGCCGAGTGCCAACCCGAGCAAGGTCGCTCCTCCGAACAGCCAGAATGCCCTGAAGATACTTGAATGACGCATATAATTCAGAGTAGGCAAGACGTAATAGGCCGCAATTCTTATTCCGCCCTCGGTTCCCAGAGAAAAAAGAAAAGCTATTCCCATCCATGCAAGTAACCAGCGCCACATCTTTCTTAACTGCCCAAGAAACAAAATCATAAAAAGTGATGTGATGCCGAGTATACCAAAATAACCATTGGTCATTGAAACGTCACATTCCAAAAAATGTTGGTAGGCAACGGTAAAACGCGGCACTAATAGTGAAACCAGGGCCGCGATAGGAAATCTCTGGGAATGGCACGCAGTAATCACTGGCAAAGGGTCTGACCTGTGCGTATAACTATGAGCTTCAACAAGAAAAGCTGCGTAAGGGGGGGACAAAATGACAGCTCCCACCGCTGCCATCACTAGAACCATCAGCGCCGTCCTCACGGAAGCCCTGTACTTGAGGAAGCACCACAGGAACAGCATTATTACAAAGTAGGACATGATCCCGGGGGTGCCGGCAAGCCCGGCCAATCCAAGTAGCACGCCGGCCACAGCGGAATAATACAGGTTGTCCAAATATGCCACATCTATGGCCAATAAAATCCAAGGAAAATAGCAGATAGGCAGAATGAACGTTGTGTGCTCGGCGTTTCCAAGAAAAAAACCGTTGAATGCAAAAGCCACAGAAGCTGCCAAGGCCGGCAGCGGCCAAATCCCCATCCTTTTCATCAACAGAAAAAAGCCTGTGAATCCGAACAGCCAATGTCCTAACCAAATGTATTGAAATACTTTATAACTACCCCCCAAGTACAGGGCCGCGAGAATATATACAGGATAGTATTGCCCCCCTTGAGGATTGGCCCAAAAGGGGAAGCCGCAACTTGAATGCGGATCCCACAGGGGAAATCTACCAGTCGAGATGCTGGTTGCAAGATAGGAAAACCAGGGCCAGATAGCGTCCCAAGCGTCCCATACAAATAGTTGCTCTAAAATCAATAGGTTGTACACTAAGGCGAGAAAAAAAGCTATTCCCAACATGCCGTACAGCAGCCAACCTGATCCTCCAGTTTCGGATTCGTCTTTGATCCTACCCAATCGGGGCAAATTTTCTTCCTGTTGCATAACTGTCACATATTGCGCGATCTGCAAGGCGACGCTTGACGTCACTCCTGTCGGTCATCATCGACTCACAGTGCGTACATGTACTGCGCTGAGCACCACAAAATCAAAATTTATTCCAGGCGCTTTGCCATTCGAAGAAAGCGTGAAGGGAAGCAATATTCTTTTATAGTAACTTTCCCAAGTGGCTCCTAGTGTTCTTTACTTCAAATAAATGCACGGGCATGACTTGTACTGGCACGCTTCCGCAGCCACCTGATCTGCCCTTGTGATTCGGGGAAAGATTAGTGCCTCAACGAGGAGAAACGGTTACTCCGGCTCCCCGGGTTCCTATTTTTCTACATGAATTTTTCTTAGGAGATTATTCTTTTTTTTACAAGCTTATCGATCGTGTTACTCGCGGC
>JBKQRG010000249.1:0-3144 GCA_052144015.1 Desulfomonilaceae bacterium | reverse complement strand
GAAACGCACGATGAGCGCTCTTCTCGGCAAATCAGCTACTTGGAACGTTAGAAGGGAAGAATTTTTGACAGTACGCAAGATTGGTCTCGAAGGGGGGGGAGAAACGCACGATGAGCGCTCTTCTCGGCAAATCAGCTACTTGGAACGTTAGAAGGGAAGAATTTTTGACAGTACGACCTCACTTCGAAGGAGACTACGACATGAAGACGCGTAGATTTTCCGTAGCGGTCCTGACGATCATCCTAGGTGCTACGTGTGCGGGGGTTGTTTCATGTTCGAAGAGTTCGAATTCCGCCGCTGAAAAGGGCGGTGGCGGGCTCTCACTCAATGGTGCCGGTGCTACATTTCCATATCCGATCTACTCCAAGTGGGTGGACGAGTACCACAAATCGCACGCTGACGTTGCCATCAACTATCAGTCGATTGGCTCCGGCGGGGGATCCGGTAGGTCATCAACGGGACAGTGGACTTTGGCGCAAGCGATGGACCTATGAATGACGACCAGATCAAGGAATTCCAACAGCAACGGGGATGCGATATTTTGCATTTTCCGACCGTTCTGGGGGCAGATGTTCCATCCTATAACCTTCCCGGAGTACAGGCGGAATTGAACTTTACTCCAGAAGCTCTGGCGGGAATATTCTTGGGTACGATCAAGAAATGGAACGATCCTCTACTCACCAAGGCGAACCCCGGCATTAACCTTCCGGCTGACAACATCATTGTGGTTCATCGCTCAGACGGAAGTGGCACCACCTACGTATGGACGGATTACCTCTCGAAAATCAGCGAACAATGGAAGACCAAGGTCGGTAAAAGCACATCGGTGAACTGGCCCGTCGGTTTGGGAGGGAAAGGAAATGAAGGCGTGTCTGGACTGATCAGTCAGACGCCAGATTCCCTCGGTTACATTGAGCTGATATATGCCGTTCAAAACCACTTGGGTTACGGCCGCGTGAGGAATTCTTCCGGGGGCTTTATTAAGGCGGATTTGAAAAGCGTAACAGCGGCCGCCGCCGAAGCTTCTCAGTCCATGCCTAACGATTTCAGGGTCTCGATAACGAATGCGCCGGGCAAAGATGCCTATCCCATCTCCAGCTTTACCTGGTTGCTGGTTCCCAGCAGAATCCAAGACCCTCAGAAGAAAAAGGCTATCGTCAACTTTCTAAGCTGGATGCTTGCAGATGGCCAGAACTTTGTGGAGGCTCTCGCCTATGCGCGCCTGCCCGAGCAGGTCGTCGTGAAGGAAACCCAAGCCATTTCGCGAGTGCAATAAACATGAGGATCTCGACGATACATAGGCGGCGTGCATTGTTGTCCACGGTCTTACTGACCTTGTGGAGTCTACTCCCCTCTTGCAGCGGCCGCCAAGACCAGGGGAGCTTCTCGAAGACAGAAACCGACAACATCAAGAATCTAACAATACCGAATGGCTCATATCCGACCGATGACCCTGACAAGCCCATTGGTCTTTATGGCGTCACTGCGGCATGGGAATTTGACACTGCCATGAACTCCGAGGCATATGTTCGCTGGGTATCCTCCCGCCTCGAACACGCATTCACGCCCCACACGAATGCGCAGTCAGGGCTATATTTCTCCAGGTATCTCGATGGCGATGAGGAGACCATCCAAATTGACACCACCTCACGGTCCGAAAAACTCCATGTTCTTGTAACATTGGAAATGTACCCTGATTAAGTTCAAGGCGACAGGGGAAGCAAAGCAATCTACCATCGTCGAAATGGAGCTGGCAAATGAGAGTCCTCATCTTGTGCACCGGGAACTCGGCACGGAGTCAGATGGCGGAAGGTATCTTGCGTCGTTTAGGGAATAGCACAATCGAAGTCCACAGCGCCGGGACCCATCCTTCACGCGTGAATCCATTGGCCATTGAAGCGATGAACGAAATTGGCATCGATATTTCAAGCCACCGCTCAAAGTCAGTGGACGAATTCGCGCAGCAGCATTTCGATTTGGTGATCACAGTTTGCGACAACGCCAAAGAGAGCTGCCCCATCTTTCCCGGCAGTACAAAGCGCATTCATTGGAGCCTGGATGACCCTGCTGCCGTTCAGGGCTCAAAAGAGCAGAGGCTGACCGAATTCCGCCGCGTGCGCGATCAACTTCGACCGCTACTGCGCCAGCTCTCCCAAGAAGACCGCTGACTCGGCGAAATCTGTTCGCTCACCGCACCTCAAGTTACGCCCGCGCAAATGGTTTCTGTGCTGTGAGTGCTGTGAGGGATTCTGCCTGAGAAGTCGGCTTCCCGGAGAGGATCATGTCTATCGCGTGGCCGCCTGACCAGAGGTGAAACAGCCCAAATATCAAGGCTGGACGCTTACTTCCCCTCATAGGTGTACCGACCAAGGCTGATCGACGTCCCTCTCATTTGCGCCAGTCAGGACAGCTTCCGAAGCTGCACGATAGCATTTTAGTAAGGAGATCCCCGCCGGCCACAGCTTGCCCCACTCTCAGGTCGGGAACAATCCGAGCTGATCCGATGCTGTGACGGGACCCGACGGCCTATGTGAAGCCTTGCGCCGCTGTACCGCCTCGTGCGACATACCGAACATCAGGAGTTGTGTCACCACTGCCGGGATCGGTGCAACTGGTGGAATGATGACTTCCGGCAGGTCCGGAACCGGATGTTCAGCTTCGATCTCCGGCTCGCGGGTCTCCACCGGCCGCGCTCCGAACACTTCCGCTTGCTTCTCCACGAGCCGCTTCCAGACCGCATCGGCCGATTCGCCAATCCCTTTCTCCGTCACCAACTCCCTGGCCATCGCCATCAGGATGTCGTCGCCTTCGTCGATCGCTTGCAGACCATCGCTTGCGAATTTCCCTTCCATCGCCAGCGAAACCAGGAGCTTTTTCCCCATCAGCCGGAGGCATGCTTCCTGCATGGTGCCGGCGTAATAGAAGAATTTGACGTTGACGTTCGACCGCTGTCCGATCCTCCACGACCGCCGGCTAGCCTTTCGCAGGGTGTAGATCGAATAGCCGGTCTCGTAGAAGAAGATGTCTGGGAAAGACCACAGGTCGTGTCCCGTCTGAACCAAACGTGGGTGGGCAATCACGACCTGGATGCCCGCCCGCAGTTGCCGCTCGTACCAGGATTCCCGCAGCTCCGGGGCAACGTCC
>JBKQRG010000248.1:0-5746 GCA_052144015.1 Desulfomonilaceae bacterium | reverse complement strand
ACATGATGAAAGAAGTAGCGCCCATCATGATGAGAAAAAAATATGGGAGAATTGTCAACATTTCCTCAACGGCAGCCTATTCTGGGTCTTGTGGGAGAGCTAATTACGTGGCGGCAAAGTGTGGGATCGAAGGGCTAACGTTGACCGCTGCGAAGGAACTCGCCGAGTTTGGAATAACCGTCAATGCAGTGCGTCCAGCCTTTACTGTTACGGAGCTGACAAAAGCTCGTGGATATGATTTTGATGCGCTGGCGAAAATAATACCCCGAAAACGCGTGGGGACTGTCGAGGATACTGCAAGGGTGGTTCAATTCCTCGTCGCGGACGAGTCAGATTTCATCACCGGGCAAATTATCTCTGTGGATGGCGGGTTGAGTCTATCCGGGACAGGGATTAAGAATGCGTTAGCGCCATTGAAAAGTTGAGAATACGTTCGCCGCCCGTTGGATCTCATGCTCGAAATTCCGCGAAGGATGAGATTAGGAAGAAGAACTTCGATCACCCGTTTTCCTGGGCGGCGTTAATTTTAGTGGGTGAGACGAACTGAAACTCGGGCACGATGGCCTGCTCAAGAAAGGACAAGACGGGCTTTTTCAGCAAGGTACGACGATTTTGTATCTGTCGGGTCTTGTGGGAAGAGATACGGGGGCTTTTTTGGAGTCGGAGGAACCATCCCATGACCTATCACTGGGGCACCAAGACCCCCGAAATGGCACTTACGCCACATAAATATTCCGGACGATGGTTTGACATAAACACGAAGGGGAGATCACAAATATGGACGAACTCGTTAATTTGCTTGTAGAGAAAACAGGTATCTCGGAAGAAAAGGCTCGTGAAGTGACCGATGTTGTGATCGAATTTTTGAAGTCTAAGCTGCCAGAGCCCTTCCGTGGTCAAGTTGAAAACCTGATCAGTGGTGCTGAAGCGGGAGGACTAGGTGGAGTGGTTCAAGGCTTGCTGGGAGGCTTGTTTGGTAAGAAGGAGTGATCCCGTTTTACACTATCTTCATGGTCAGTGGGCATAAACAGGGTTGGCATCTCCCGAAATCCCGACGAATCTCTTTTCGAGAGGTTCAGGCTTCGTGAGAGGTGCCTTCTTTTTCCAAGGTTGTCGGGGATACCGTAGAGAGACGATGCACCGTTTAAGGTGTCCCAGCTCAGGGTGGTTACTGAATAACTTTTTCACTCACCGTTGCCGGTTGACTGACCTTGAAGATTCGGTGATATTTTCCCAGCGACTTTGCCGCGTCGAGATCGCATCATGTCGGCGCAGGTTTGAGAAGTATATTAGTACTTATTTCCAGAGGTTTGGTCAGCCTATCAATTTGTAATTACAGGATATGCTTGGACAGTTATTTGCAGGACAAAACACTAGGTACTTCACTCAAGATTAGAGATGTGGTATACAATCGGCTCTGGATTAAATTTGAAAATAGGACCGGACAAAAGCATGCTAGTCCAGTAGCAGTGGATACGGGGGTGTAGTTTTGCTCTACTCTGGTCAACGCAGGTTATGAGCATGCGAATTGAAGATTCCAGCCGTTTTATTAAGGGACTCATTTTGGTGGCTGCCTTGGTCTTGATGTTTCCCTGTTATTCTAACGCCTACCTGGATCCAGGAACCGGGAGCTACGTGCTTCAAATCTTTTTGGCAGCGATCTTCACTTGGCTAATTGTCATGAAGAGGCTGTGGTCCAGCATCATCTACTTCGTTAAAACGAGATTTTTCAAAGCAACGTGAGTGAAGGGATGAAAAAGGGCGAACGAATTGCGGGCTCGTTCCGGGATCCGAGTGGTTTCGTATTTCGCTGCGAAGGCAATATCCTGAGGCAAATAAATTTCAACTATAAGGAACATTATGATCTTCTTATGCAGTTGGGACTTTATACAGCTCTGGTTGATTCAAAGTTATTGATTCCTCACCAGGAATTGAGCAATGCCTATAGTCAATCCAACGAAGCCTACATGGTAATCAGACCAGATCCCATACCTTTTATAACCTATCCTTATGAATGGTCCTTCAGCCAGCTCAAGTCAGCTGCCCTATGTGCTCTGGAGGTTCAGAAAACGGCTCTCGGTTTTGGCATGTCACTCAAGGATTGCAGCGCCTACAATGTACAGTTCAAGGCAGGAAAGCCTGTATTCATAGATACCCTCTCATTCGAACATTACGTAGAGGGTGATCCCTGGGTGGCATTTAGACAATTTTGCCAACATTATCTTGCTCCTCTGGTATTGATGAGCTTCAAGGATATACGATTGAATCAACTGTTCCGAATATATATAGATGGTATCCCGCTTGATCTCGCCAGCTCCTTACTTCCCCTCCGCACATGGTTATCATTATCGGTTTTCTCTCTCATCCATGTTCACGCCAGGGCTCAAAAGCATTTTGCCGGGAAGATGGTGAAGATGAGCGGTCGGAGAATGGATCAGAAAAATTTACTGGGGCTTCTTGATAAGTTGCAAGACATTGTAACCAACCTAAGTTGGGAGCCACAAAAGTCGGAATGGTCAGATTATTACAGATCTGGTTGCTCCCAGAATTCATTAGAAGATAAAAAGAAAGTGATCGGGCGATTTCTTGAAATTGCTGCTCCAGAAACGGTGTGGGACCTGGGCGGCAACATCGGGGTTTTTAGTCGAATCTCTAGTGACCGCAAAATAATGACAGTTTCTTTCGATTCTGATCCTTCCGCTGTGGAAAGCAACTATCGACAGTGCATCATAGAAAACGACGAGCACTTGCTGCCTCTGCTCGTGGACTTAACCAATCCTAGTCCATGTCTTGGCTGGGCCAACAATGAAAGAATGTCTTTGCTGGAACGTGGTCCTGCGGATCTAGTAATGGCATTAGCGCTGGTTCATCACCTTGCAATTTCTAATAATGTCCCGTTGAAAAGTATAGCTGAGTTTCTGGCAAGCATTGCCAAATCATTGATTATAGAATTTGTGCCCAAATCGGATGAGCGAGTCAAAATTCTTCTCGCTACCCGAAGAGACATCTTCGCAGATTATAACGAGCAAACCTTTGAAGAAGCTTTTGGTAGTTTTTTTAGAATTGTGGAGTCCGTCCAGATAGCCGATTCCCAAAGAACTCTTTATTTAATGAAATCGATGAAAACTAAATCCTAATGCGAATACCACCGATTCATCCTCTATTGTTTGCCGTTTATCCGATATTGTTTCTCTGGTCCTCTAATGTCGGTTCGGTAAGGACTGAAGAAATCATTATTCCTGTCCTTGTATCGGTTGGGGTAGCATTGGCGTTATGGCAGGGATTTCGGATTGGCTTTGGCTGGGACATGAGACGGGTCGGCATTTGGGTGTCCTATGTCATTTTTATGTGCTTTTCCCACTGGATATTCGAAGCTGCAGCGTCTTTTGTAATATACGGCAATGGGAAAATCGTACCCAATTATTACTTTTTTCCCCTTTGGTGCTTCATCCTAATCCTTGGAACCCTCTGGATTGCTCGGACACGCAAGAATTTGGATGCATTAACTACCGCATTGAACGTGATGAGCTGTTGTTTGGTGACAGTCTCGATACTGAGTCTATTTTTTGCATTTACCCATGCGCCGGGCATTAGTTTTACCCACGCCAAAGTCTGCCCGGAAGTTATTGAGCATGACTCGAAACAAATCAACCTGGCGGAGTCGAGGAAGCAGAGCGCTCGACCGGACATCTACTACATAATTCTTGATGCATATGGACGGGCAGATGTACTCAAAGATTTATATAACTACGATAACAGCCAGTTCGTTGACTGGCTAAACCAGAAAGGCTTCTATGTTGCTCGTGAGAGCAAGGCTAATTATTGCCAGACTTCTCTTTCGTTGGCATCATCCCTGAACTACTGTTTTTTGGATCATCTGTTCCCGACCATACCGTCTCTACGAGAAAGCAACAGATTACTCACGCAATTGATTCGTACCAGTAGAGTTTCATCTACTTTAAGAGAGCTGGGTTACAAAACCGTTGCGTTTTCTTCCGGTTATTCACCCACGGAATTAAAGGGAGCAGACTTCTATGTTGCGCCTCCCTGGAATATTTCCGAATTCTTAGACGATTTGATTGGCATGTTGCCTTTGCACGCTGCTTACCATTTCTTTCTTGATAAGTATGGGTTAGGAAATGATTTTCACAGGCGTCTGGTCTCTTTCAGCCTTCACAACCTGGGCAATGTCACTAAGGGTAAGGGCAAGGGACCCTGCTTCGTATTTTGCCACATTGTCGCACCTCATCCTCCTTTCTTGTTTGACGAGAAGGGCCAACCCGTGGAGCCTGACAGACCCTTCTCTTTCGACGATGCAAGTCATTTCCATCGAATGCTTGGCTCTCTTCAAAAGGAATATCGCGACGGTTACATTAAGCAATTGCGGTTTATCAACCAGAAGATCATGGCGGCAATCGAGAAGATAATCTCCAGTTCAACCCAAGCTCCCATTATCATCATTCAGGGTGACCACGGACCCGGATCTTTGTTGGACTGGAGCGTTCCTGAGCCGGACACGAGGGTTCTCAGAGAACGAATGCCTATTCTGAATGCTATTTATGTTCCAGCGGAAATTCGCAAATTCCTTTACCCAGGCATGACCCCCGTGAATTCTTTCCGTATCATTCTTGACCATTGTTTCGGACAATCTCTTGAACTGCTGTCTGACAAAAGTTACTTTTCCTTAACATCCGATCCGGTCAGATGGATTGATGTAACAGATAGGATCAGGTAAAGGCTTAAGTTTGGGGAACGTCACGTCATTCCATGTCGCCATCACGTTGCCTTGGGGAAGAAAGGAGTCCTGTATAATTCAAAACCAATTTTACAGGAATGATCATTGTGAAAAAAGGGAACACATACATCGCAGCAAGAGTGGGGCATAATGGGCCAAAAAAACCGGATGAGAAGACGATCACCAATATGTTGTTTACCATCGCCAAGCTGACTCCAGCTGCAAGTCTGTCTGCCTGCTTTTCTTTTGGCGTCACCACGAAGCCGGTAAAATAATATATTACGGAAAGGACGTGTGCCACCGCCACTGCCACCAGTATCTGCCCTGCGTTTTGATAGAAAAATGATGAATACTGTGAAAAGACTCCGAAATTTATGGTTGCAAACGCCGCCAGAGAAAGGGGGAATCGCTGACCATCGATAGCGTGTAAGACTCCGGGCAGGAACCTTCTCATGAACAGTACAGCGATAATGGGCATGAAAATCACCAGTGCAAGCATACGGACCATCAATCCAAACGGAATCGATATCTCCGCTCCGACTAATAGCTTTACGAGCCCTGGAAGTGATATTGGGACAAGAACTGACGTGATGACCGTCATCCGAGCCACTTGGGAAACGTCTGCGTTGACGAGAGTCGCCATAAATGGTGCCACCACCCCCGTGGAAATCCCGGAGACCAGCAACACCGGCACGGCATAATCGGGAATAATCCAGAGGCACAGCCAGTAAAGCGCCGCTGGCAATATTACCAGCTTGATCAGGACCAGTTTGCCCAGTCTCAGCATTGCCGTGGGTGACTTATCCAGCAAGACGCCAAAATCAATCTTCATAAAGCTCAGAAATAGAAGAAACATCATAATATAAACTGGATAAGGTTGAAATATGTAACTTCTCAAAAAGGCCGGGTAACACTGGTGGCAAGGGGATGGATTGAGCTTTGCGTGGCTTTTTGCTGACGGATTTTGGGGCAGTGGTGAACGGATTACTCCCTGAAGGCATATGGGGGACA
>JBKQRG010000247.1:0-16116 GCA_052144015.1 Desulfomonilaceae bacterium | reverse complement strand
ACTTCCAATAATATCAGGATGTTATAGTGATCTGCGGATCACTTTTTTTGTCGATGGGGGCCATATGGGGGCCATTTGTTGAAAGAAGGTTCACGACGGCATGAAGATCTTGGTTAATATTGTGGATATACTTCTCGGTGGTGCTCAGGTTTTTATGTCTTAGAATGCATTGAATGGTTTTTTGCCGAGACCTTGAGCGTATCGGCAAGAACTGAGGCCACGTAGCGCCTCAAGGCGTGAAACCCGAATTCCTTTACTCCTGCTCTCTTGCACAATCCTTTGACGAATTGATGCCGGTTTTTAAAGGGTTTGCCGTAATACTGCGGGCGATCACATACAAACATATATGGCAACGGTACGGACTAGGCACGCTTATCAATGCATTGCTGACAGCGGGTGAGCCCATCCGCAATATTGATCATTGGTCCGAGCAAATTCGGACGACGCCTGCCTTACGGTACCGCCGATATAGAAATGTTCGTGACAGAGCCGAATATGATACTCCGTGAATCAGAATTCTCGTAATGGCCTCAGATCGATCCAGGCAGACCATTCATTGCACCTCGAAAATGTCACCTCCGAGTCGCCCATCGGTCGGGTTACCGACGCGCCGAAATCGCCACATTATGAACGCTCCAACATAAAAAAATGACTGCCTGGTGAAAAATTTTTGTGGGAGGACGAAGCGCATCTAATTTTTTCAATAAGTTGCGATTAATCCTCTTTCTGTAATCTCCAGGTCACGTGTGTTTTTCTTCTGAACCCTTACGGAGGTTCACGAGCAAAACGCACGAGACCACTACATGGCCCTTGATCGATCCGACAAAAAATGGCAGCATACCGGCCCCCAGAGCCAAAACGGAGGTTGGTCTGTGGCGGCAAGTGTCGGAAAGATCTATCGGGATCGCGGCAAACGATGGTTTATCCAATTGCCCGGAAGAATACGAATCTTCGCCGACAAGAATGGCCGCTCTTTTTACTCCGAAGAGCAGGCCAGATGGACTCTGGCCCAAGTTCAAGGCGAGATGGAAAACGGCACATTTGATGCTGAATTTTATTCTAAGCACAAAAAGAGCGCGCATTCCTTTGAGGTCTATGCCCTTGAGTGGCTTGCCAATTGCGAACGTCGGCTCCAGCGCAAAGAATTGTCTCCTACGTACATGCGCGAGGTGAAAAGGTACGTCCACAAGTATTTTATTCCGGGGTTCGGTCAAATGAATATATCCGACGTTCGCGGGCGGCAACTCAAGACCTTCTATTTGGGCATGGAAAACCTTTCTGCTAAAACAATGGCAAATATAATGAACGTGCTAAAGAAGATATTCCGCGACGCTGTCGATGATGAGGTTATTCAGATATTGCCTAAATTCCCCAAGCTCGGAGATCCGCCGGAACCAGAGACGGTTTGGGCGGACGAGGAACAGCAGGATGCCATTTTTCAGCATCTTGACCCGAATACCTTTTTCTTTGTGTATTTTCTTGCCACTCATGGGATGCGCCCAGGGGAGGCCAGGGCTCTGCAGCATCAGGATATAAACTTGAAACGTGACGAGGTGACTATTCGGCGCGCATTTAGCGGCACTGAATTGCGCCCGTTCACGAAGACGAAGAGAGTCCGCGTCATCCCGCTAGATCAAACATGGAAAGAAATCTATTTGACGAATCCGCGTAGCATTGACCCTACTGGATTCGTGTTCACTCGAAACGGTACGCCCTTCTCTATGACTTGGGCATCAAAGAAGTGGCGTGAAGCAGCAGACAAGGCCGGATTTCCGAATCTGAATCTTTACCAAGGCACAAGGCATTCGATAGCCTCTCAGGCGGTCAATCGCGACGTTCCGCTGTACTCTGTATCCAAATTCTTGGGCCACTCCAACATCAAACAAACAGAGAGATATTCTCACTTGAATACCAATGGGTTACGTAAGGTGCAGAGGCAAGCTATCGTAAGGACAATCGATTCTGCAAAGTGTCTGCAACCCCAAAAGCAATAACATAACACCCTGATATTACACCACAATAATGCCATCTCAACGGGTTCAAATCCCGTTTCCCGCTCCACACAAGTAATTAAAATCATTAGGGAGCGTGTCCAAAATCCCTAATGATTTTTTTCTGCAATCTTTCTGCAAATTTGAAATTCGCTTTAACGATTATTGAGTGGGGGTATGCTGCGGTATGAACAAAAGCAAGCCCTGATATTTAGCGCCAGAAGACCCTCGTCATTTCGGTATACTTCATCGTATCATCAGCTGAGCCACAGGTGAAGGAGTTCTCAGCATGGAAATCTCTCAAGAAATATTAAAAGACCTGGACGCTCTCGCGAAATTGCGAAGAGAATTACCGGAGATTGGCAGCCAAATATTTCAAGTGCTCATCCGGCGCAAGGCCATGAGTCATTTGGATTTCATCATCTTAGGGATCGTTAAAAGATGCTTGAGTATTTCACACGGCATTGACCTCATGGTACGTGAATCCAATATGACCTGCGCTAGAGCTTTGGTGAGGATGCAGTTAGATACGGTTCTGCGTTTCGGGGCATTTTCGTTGTCTGATGACCCAGAACAGATGGCCAAAGACTTCATGGATGCTAAGCCCATCAACAAGATGAAAGATCGTGACGGAAAAAAAATGACTGATTCATATCTTGTTGAGAAAATGGGCGAAGTTTTTCCTTGGATGCCCACAGTTTACAAGTATACCAGCGGCTATATTCATTTCTCGGAACGACAGCTATATGATGGAATCCATAGCAGAGATACTAGTACAGGATACGTAACCTGGGCAATTCATGAACAGGATAGCAAGTTCCCAGAAAGCAGTTGGGTTGAGGTCGTTCAGACGGCGCATCGCTGTCTCTTGATTATTAAGACCTTCTTATTGGATCATTTGCAAAATAAAGAGGAACGGATCGGTTCAGATCCGGAGACAAAAGAAAATCTTCGGCAACAAGGGAATGAATAGGTGCTTCGACCTCAACATGAAATCAATGAGATGAAACATAAGCTTCAGCAAATGCTGAAGAAGCGCCCTAAGGTCTCATGTCAATATCCTCCCACGGGTGTGTGTTCATCCCAGGTCGCGGATAATCACTCAATTCAAAGAAAGGGACCGTTGAAGAAACTTGCAGGTCATGATGGCAAAGTGCTTCAACTCAAATCACACATGACTTTCGATGAACCTCCGAAGTCCATTATTCAACCAGTAGGAATAGGCCAAGCCTCTATCTTTCGCGCACTCTGCAATGTTCATGATAGAATTATGTTTGAACCAATTGAAAAGTTCCCGATGGATCTTAATAATTTTGAGCAATTGTTCTTAATTGGATATCGAGCCTTCTTGAGAGATTACTATGCAAAACTTTGCGAAGTGAATTGGAGCCAAATGGAATGGGATTATTTGGGGAATGATCCGCGAACCAATCCATATGCGCGCGAACTTGCGCGAGAGCACGTCAAGATAGTTAAGTTTAGCCTTAACCGCCTCGAGCCCTTGAAAGAAGAATTCGAACAATCCTATTTAAACAAATCTTGGGCTCACAATTTCAGTTTTCTAGCTGTGGAACTTACTGGTCCTCCCACTATAGCCGTGTCGAGCGCTTTTACTCCTTATTATGATTTTGAGCAGCGACAAGTAAATGAAATGGTATTAGGTTCTCTACGACCAATGAACGTCATGGCCATTAACGTGCTCCCATACAATGAAAACATCTTAGTAACCATTTGTGTGTCAAAAAGTTATTTACCCGAGATTATGACAATTTGGACCAGACTCAAATATGGTTCCGGTTCTACCCTCGAATTAGATCTTAGTGATCTGATCCTTCGGTATTGCGACAATTTTGTTATATCTAAAACTTTCTGGAAATCCCTGCCCCGCAAACGTCGAGCCAGTATTCAACAGTTCTTCAATGCCACAGTGCACGACAAGACACCGCTCTTCCCAGGTCCGAGCGCTAATCTTTTCAGATGAAGCCTGTAGTCCCGTGCCCGCCTTCTTCACTTCTAATCTTCCAAAAAAGGACTCTAGGAGAAAAATCTGAAAAATTGTAGAGACGGGTTTCACGGAACCCATTTCATTAAAAAGCGAGGGACCGCGTGGGGGGACCCCGCCGGGGGCTGCCGACATCAGCGTGGGTTGGTGCGTCTCGCCGCTGTTGCCAAAAGCAAATTACTTGCAGTCACAATTGAGCTTGTACCATTCCCTAGCCTTACGGATGGAAGTGAACAATTTGTGCTCTGAATCTTCTGGGCACAGATCTTGAGGGGTTTCGTTGGCGCAGAGGCATTTCATCTCGAGACATGATGTGCAACCCTTTAAAAGGGAACGCTTCATGCACACAAGAAGCTTGAAATCACCGGTATCACCGATGCATTCTGAATTCAACTTTGCGACCTTGCCCTTAGTTGGCTCAAGTTTGGCGTCCTTGATAGCTGGATTCGCAATAAAGAAAATTCCCTGATAGACAGCGCATTTGCCGTACTCTCTTATAGCCCCATCAATGGCGGCACCTACCGCTTTTGATCTTTCCTCTGGAGTATGTGCGAACTGCGCGGCAACGTTGAGACTAGCAGCGGCTTTTTGAGCGGGTGTAGGTTCTTGATCCTGATCGGCTGTCGGTTGGCTCTGAGCAGGAAGAACTAGAAACAGGAACAGGATCATCGCCTTCACAATAGCATTCATCTTCATACCCCTCCGGTGCCTGTTAAGTTGTTTCTTGCCTAGTTCAACAACAGCATGATCAATACCGGCGAGGAGACCGGTTACCTACAGCCCCGGTGTAAGGGTTGTAATTTCCGCGTGTCCCGTAATTGTCCAGGTCAGTCCGGTTTGGATTCGTCTGGTAATGGCCGGGAACGAATGTCCCGTCTAGTTTTTGGTAAGGATTGACAAAGTGATCGTTCGGACTGCTTCCATGACCATACCCTTGAGCACCGGCCATAGAAGCAAAGGCGAGGCAAAATAGCGCGACGAGAATCACCTTTTTCATAAGAGGTCCCCGTTTCTATAATGCCGACATATGGAGATACCCTTCTTGCATAGCACTAATCAGCCTAGATGGTCAATTTTCGTCTTCAGTCATCGCAACATCACCGTACCGTGAAATGACCCCTGTAATTGTCGCCCCATTATCATCAGCTTATAAGCCGAGCTTTGCTAGTTAAATGACTACTTTCTCTCACAAGTCCAAAACAACCTCCGTCGCAATTGGAATTTTGGGTTCCAGAAATAACCACATAATGGCTTAACTCCTTCGCGCACACAGATCGTTCGGATGTCATCCAACCCTTTAGCTTTACAGAAGGTTCCCAGCGACTATGTCGGTTCTGAAATTTGTGCTTTCCTGCTGAATCATTGTGCAGGTGTGAATGCTGTCGTTTCCGACGGGAACACCCCCCTAATGTAAGCGTAGTCGCAGACTTCTCGGATGAGTGTGCAGCCAGACCGGGAGTGGCCATCTGTTCGAGAGCGTTCTACTGCTCAATGCCCATAGATTTCTTCAGGTGCTCGCGTAAGATTTCTACAAGTTTGGCCGAGTCCTGTGACTTCTTGGCTTCTGCGTTCCACAGAGGCCTCAATGCTCCCCGAAATTTCACGAGTCGATACTCAGGTATCGTGGATATTTGCACGCCCAGCTTCTCAGCCTTGTAGAGAGCCTCCTGGTCAATTTTGTCGGACTCCTCGAAGCTGCGGTTCATCGCGCTCATAGCTGCCTTTTGTACCGCCTGCTGCTGGTCCGGGGTTAGAGCCTTCAGGGATTTGGTGCTGATGATCATCTCGACAACCCCTGGCGTGTGCAAAGCTGGTTTCACGACATATTTGAGCACTTCATAGAGCTTACACTGCTCTATGGTGTGCCAGGTGTAGATCAGGCACCCGGTGGGATAAAGCTTTAATGAATTAATTGACATCATTTTACTAATTTCCAAAAATGCACCTGTAGATGATCAATCCGTCGAACGTGCTGCCAAATGACAGTTCCACTCACGATTATGGCCAGCCGTACGCACAAAGGCCAACACAGTTGTCCGCCGCCTCTCCGGCATCATCTTTGCGCAGGTCGTAACAATCCCCGTATTTTGGAACGCTTTCGCTCGTTGATGCTTCTGTCAATCTGTCATGTTTATTCCTTATCAGCAAAAGAAAGCCGATCAGCAAGACACCTGCAGCATTCATAATCACAGCTATAAATAATGCGAATGAAGTCATGTTCTCCTCCATAATTATCCTGTTGGGTCTTCCCAAAAATAAATTGGGTTCTCCGACCCAAAGATCCAAGAGGAAATTCAGAGGATTCCGATGAACAGCACGTTGGCAAAATATTGTTTTATCTCGAACCGCTTGCAAAGCCTCCGATTATCCGGAATCGCCTCTTTATCTTTTATTGAATCACTGCACCGTAAAGCAAGTCTTTGAATAGGAACCAGGTATGCACCCGCTGTGATGGTCCCTGGTTCATCATTATCCCTACGAGTTTTTCTTTCTGATCAACAGTGAAGATGGTTCCCAAGATACCCGTCCACCCTGCATCACCTTTACTACCGGGAGACCAAGCGAACCCCTCAGGGAGTCGAACAGCGAACCCAAGACCAAAACCATAGCCTGGGCCCGCAGCAAGCCTGAGGACCATTGAATTAGCCCCAGCGCCCATCAAATGATCGGAGAGCATAAACTCCACTGTTTTCTTGGAGAGCAGCCGTTGTCCGTCGAGCGTGCCGCCATTGAGCATCATCTGCGCGAAACGGAAGTAGTCCTCCGTGGTGGATGCAAGCCCGCTACCGGCCGCGAAATACCGCTTGCCCGCGGGGTTGTCCTGCACGCGAATCGAGGCCAGCAGCCCTTTTTTCTGAGGATCGGAATCGTAGACGTCAGCCAAGCGCGTGGCTTTCTCCGGCGTGACATAGAAGGCAGTCTCCTTCATCTTGAGCGGAATGAAAATCATTTCTTGAAGGATTTCGTCCAGTCCTTTGCCGGCCACCCGTTCCATAAGGATCCCAAGCACATCAACCGACATGCCGTACTCGAACGTAGTTCCAGGCTGAAACGCCAGGGGAATTTGCGCCAAACGCTTTAGCATTTCGGCTGCGGTGAGTTCACCTTTGATCCCCATGACATCTGCCTCGTTATATGCTTTCGCAATGTTCTCGGAACGTGCGCCGAAGCCCCCATATGTGAACCCTGAGGTGTGACGCATTAAATCCTGGATGAGGATAGGACGGCTTGCCGGAACAATCTCATACGATGTATTGCCCGCAGCATCCTTTTTTTGGACTTCCGCCTTCATGTCCTTGAACTCAGGCAAATACATAGAAATAGGATCGTTCAGATTAAACTTACCCTGCTCGACCATCATCATGGCCGCTGCGGTGACAATGGGTTTGGTCATGGACGCTATGCGGAAAATAGCATCCTTGGGCATGGGTTTGGCTTTCTGGTCATCAAGATAGCCGTACGCATCAAAATATGCGACCTTACCGTTACGAGCGATCAGGAGAACCGCACCTGGAAAACTGCCTTTGGCAACCTCCTGCTTCATAACGCCGGCGATTCGCTGGATTCGCTCGCTTGAAAGTCCAACGGACTCCGGCTTTGTGACTTTGATCTCGGAGATAGCGGGTGTCGCGAAAGCAACAATTGCGCATGCCAGCACAATGCAGCGGAACAATATCTTAAAGTTCTTCATCTGGGTTCCCCTTTCCTGTTGATCGAAAACCAGGCGGTATCTGGTTTGGAATCGATCATTCGGCCCATTATTTCAAGCCGTGAGCCTAACTGACCATACGCCGCCGGTCAACGAGAATCTTCCGGTTGGTGGAATGTCCAGTTAGCATAAGCTTCATTTGGGCCACTATGGCGTCCTTTTACGACTGGTAACCATGTTCAGGGCGGTGTTTGGAACTGCGCGGGCATCGCTTTGAAGTGACGGTATTTATCTCATAATTAATAAACAACATTGCATCATTGGTATAACATATTGCATTCACGAAGATAAAATGCTATTGTCTTGATTGATGGTCGCTTGCCTGTCTATTCCGGTTCGAGGGAGAGCACTTGACCTTTAACGAAGCATTGGCGGTTTTTCAGCGGTATCTGATCACTGAAAAGATGCGCTCACCAGAGACCGTTCGTGCTTATACAGCCGATCTCAGAGACTTTCGGGTCTATCTCGAATCATCAAATGCAAAAAAAGAGCTTGCCAATGTAGAGCGCATCGACCAATTTCACGTGAGGGGTTTTCTGGCAAGCCGATTCAATAAGATCAGCAAAGTCTCCGTGGGCCGGAAGCTCGCGGCTGTACGAACATTCTTCCGCCTATTGATCCGCGAGGAGATAATTCCCACCAATCCAGCCGGATCCATCAAGGCCCCAAAACGAGAAAAGCCCTTGCCAAAGGCACTGAGCGTGGACGAGATTGACCGTTTTTTCTCGCGAAACGCGGACCGGCAAAAGCGGGATCTGGCAATATTCGAACTGCTATATTCGTCCGGGCTGCGCATAGGTGAGCTCACATCGCTAAATACGCAGGACCTCGATCTGAATAACGGGTGGGTCCGAGTGATCGGGAAGGGCAATAAAGAGAGGTACGTTCCAGTCGGATCTCGGGCCGCGGCGGCATTGAATGAGTACCTGCCGGTCCGGGCTTTGGTAGACCAGCAGATTGGGTCATTAAACATCCGCTCAGCGTTGTTTTTGAATTCACGCGGCGGGCGATTGTCTTCCCGGAGTATAAGACGTATACTCAAATCGTTTCTTAGCTCATCGGGAGTGGAGCGGGATATTTCGCCTCATGCGTTTCGGCATTCGTTTGCTACGCATCTACTTTACGGTGGCGCAGATCTGAGGTCGATTCAGGAGCTTCTGGGACATGCGAGTTTATCCACAACTCAGCGTTACACCAAAATGGACCTTGGCCGACTCATGGAGGTTTACGACCGCTCGCACCCGAGAAGCGGCGCTGTTCGGAAAAAACGCGAATCATAGTGCTTGGAAGCCCCTTTCAGAAAATTCTATATGGCTTCAGCGGGGCTCGTGGGCGAATGCTGCGCAGCCTATGCATGACGTAGGGGTACTGGCAGTCGCCCCGCCGGCACTGCAATCCATTTCGGCAACGAGACAAAACGATGGCTCACAAAAAAACTAGATCCACAACAGTAATCTGCGTCCGTCGCGGCGGGAAAGTCGTTATGGCGGGTGACGGTCAAGTATCGCTGGGCGAAACGGTTGTGAAGCATTCGGCTCGCAAAATTCGCAGACTTGGAAAAAAGTCCGATATCCTTGCGGGGTTCGCTGGTTCCACGGCAGACTCTTTAACGCTTTTGGAAAAATTCGAACAGATGCTGGAAAAATATTCCAACAATCTGACCAGGGCCGCAGTGGAACTGGCCAAGGAATGGCGAACGGACAGGATGCTTCGGCGCCTTGAAGCCTTGCTTGTAGTGGCTGACTCTGAAAAAACACTTTTACTATCAGGTAACGGCGATGTGGTGGAACCGGACGACGGAGTCATCGCGATTGGTTCCGGTGGTGATTTTGCCCGAGCCGCTGCCAGGGCGCTGATGATGCACACTGATATGGAACCGGCCGAAATAGCACGCGTCAGCATGGCCATCGCCGCGGATATCTGCGTTTATACTAACGATAAACTGGCCATGGAGGAATTAGCCGCGAAAGCGACGTAAGATTCAGAAAATCAGAAGATCAGGAGGAAAACCGGTTCTCCAGTTACTTCGTTGAAAACGGGGTCCGGAACTGAATCCTCCGTGAAGCCGGGCATGATCGGTGCCGGCCATCAGGTAATGACCGGCACGGATCCCGGTCCCACCTAACAAAAATAACAATATTCTCCAAAATACCGGGTAATCAAACGAGGAATCATGGAAGCTTTTTCACCACGGATGATAGTTCAGGAACTCGATAAGTATATCATCGGGCAACACACGGCAAAACGTATGGTCGCCATAGCATTACGAAATCGATGGCGAAGGCGACAAGTGCCCGCGGAACTGCAGGACGAGATTGCGCCCAAGAATATTATCATGATCGGTCCCACAGGGGTCGGCAAGACTGAAATCGCCCGCCGATTGGCAAAGCTCGCCCAATCACCTTTCTTGAAGGTGGAAGCGTCAAAATTCACCGAGGTCGGTTATGTAGGCCGAGATGTCGAATCGATGATCAGGGATTTGATGGAAATCGGCATAAATATGGTCAAACAGGAAGAATACGAAATGCTCCGGCCCAAAGCTGAGGAGCAGGCGGAAGAGCGTTTGCTGGACATTTTGTTACCTGTTCGTCCACAGCGGAGAATGCGCCGGCCGCAAATCACGGGGGCTCAGCCGGAATCCACCGAAGACATGGAAGTCGCTCAGCGGACTCGTGAAAAATTCAGGAAAATGCTGCGCAACGGCAAACTCCATGATCGTGAGGTCGAGATAGAAACCCAGATGAGCGCCATTCCTGTGGTCGAAGTTTTTTCACCCGCAGGTATGGAAGAAATGGACATCAATATTAAGGACATGTTCTCAAATATATTCCCGACCAAGAGCAAACGTCGGAAGGTCAAGGTCCCGGAAGCCCTACAAATATTGGTTCAAGAAGAACTTAGTAGGCTGATTGACACCGAGAAAGTGAGCAAGATGGCCAAGGAACGTGTCGAGCAGATGGGTATTGTATTCATAGACGAGCTGGACAAGATTTCCGGGCACGGTTCATCTCACCATGGGCCGGATGTTTCACGTGAAGGAGTACAAAGGGACCTGTTGCCGATAATCGAGGGAAGTTCCGTAAATACAAAACACGGGGTGATCAAAACCGATCATATTTTATTCGTTGCTGCAGGGGCTTTCCACGTTTCTAAGCCGTCTGATCTCATACCCGAGCTTCAGGGACGTTTTCCATTGCGGGCTGAATTATCCGCTCTGTCCAAGGATGACTTCGTTAGGATACTGACCGAGCCGAAAAACGCCTTGGTTACGCAATATCAAGAGCTTTTGAAGACCGAAGGAGTAACACTGGCGTTTGAAGAAGGGGCGATCCACGAGATCGCTGCTTTAGCCGAAGAAGTAAATGAGCGGGCAGAGAACATAGGCGCGCGGCGGCTTCACACTATAATGGAAAAGCTGCTGGAAGAAGTTTCGTTCGAAGCTCCTGATATGCGAGGGATTACTGTGACTGTCACTCCGCAGATGGTCCGCGAGCGTCTGAGTGACATAGTAAAAAATCAGGACCTTAGCCGATATATTCTGTAATGCCAAGCCGCTTTTGAACAACGATCTTCGCCGGGGAGAAACTTTTGCAAAAAGTCACTCCCCGACACCCCTCTTCAAAAACTCTTGGAAATTGGCACGTTGACCGCTTGGGCGCTACTGGTCTAACGATAGGCAATTGTTTTTCGTCCCGGATCCCAATGGGGAATTCCGCGCACAATTGTATCTGTGACGGCAAGACGGCAAAAGCGTCCGAAGGCCGTTTATTTTCTTATTTTCCGCCGGCAGCTCTTTTTGAAGCCTTCAGAGGATTGACCTTCAGAGCTTTTTCAGCTACCTGACGAGTCAGATGAGTAGCGAAATTGCAGGAACCTTTGGCCCATTTCTGGGCAGGGTTGGGGGCTACGGAGCAAAAGGTGTCGGAATCACTAGCAAGGGTTTTGGAGCAACCCTGGCAAGGATCGATGACAGGGTGGCACTGGCCACCGTTAAAATTGCACCCTTTCGCAGTCATAAACGCGCAAGGCACGCCTTTCTTTATGGTTACGCACAGCATTTGGATTCCCTCCCGGGTAATTTTGGTGGTGATAGACTGTCACCCCAGGCAAAACAATCTCTCACTATATTATCCGCATTAGAATCTGTAAAGGAATTTGTGAGAAATCCGTCAGGTATCGTCTTTACTAACCACGTGTAAGGGTGGACGGAACATAGCCGGCATCAACGAGTTCTTTCTTAATTTCCGCGATAAGTTCATCTATTTTTTTTTCAGCCATGTTTTAGCGGCTCCTAATAATTTACGATTTTGCCTCGCTCCAATCCTAGTCAATTAATCTCTTGTTTCTTTACTAATAGTTCCCCAATAGAGATGATTCTCACATGTGCAATCATGATATAAGTATCAGGTTCGTTATCACAGATAAGCATTCCGGAGAGAAACTTGAAGATCCTGATTATCAACAGTGGCAGTTCCTCATTGAAATACACGCTTTTCCAAATGCGCGATGAGCAAGTGCTTTTTTCCGGAGTAATAGATCGCATCGGCCTGGACGGTTCGACTCACGTGTTCAACGCTGCTAATGAGCCGGAGACAACAAAAGAACTCTCAATAAATGATCATGGAAAAGCGCTCGATGAAATGCTTAACACGCTCGTCGCCGGCCCCCTGAGATTTCTGGATGAACTTGCAGCGGTTGGCCACAGACTGGCATACGGGGGAAAATACCTGAACGCGGTCCGGATCGACGATGCAGTAATGGCGGAAGTTCGGCGCGTCACTCCCATGTTTCCGCTCCACCATCCCGCAATGATAATTGAGATTGAGCAATGTATGGCACGGATGCCCGAAGCTCAGCATATTGCTGTTTTTGATTCGTGGTTTCACGCGACCATTCCCGATAAAGCAGCAATCTATGGCCTCCCATACCGATATTTCGAAGAAAAGGGTTATCGCCGAATAGGGTACCACGGCAACTCTCATTCCTATGTTGCCAAAAAAGCAGCGGAATATCTTAAGCGCCCCCTGGAGCAGCTGAAAATGATCACGTGCCATTTGGGTAATGGCGCGAGCCTATGCGCGATAGACGGCGGTAAGTCCATCGATACCACTCTCGGCATTACCGCTGTCGAGGGTCTTATCATGGGGACTCGGTCCGGTGACGTGGACCCGGGACTGATGGCCGTTATTATGAAGGAAGATTCTATCTCACCGGACGAGATGATCAATATGCTGTACAAGGAATCCGGTCTTGAAGCTATTAGCGGAGTCAGCCGCGATATGCGCGAGATTGAAGCGGCCGCGAACCAGGGGCATACCAGGGCCATTCTGGCTCTCGATGCGTTTTGCTATAAAGTGAAGCGATACATCGGTTCGATGCTTATGGTTCTGGGGGGATGCGATGCCCTAATCTTTACCGGAGGCATTGGCCGCAACAGTCCTACTGTCAGATCGAAATCTCTTCAAGGAACGGCAGAATTAGGCTTCATGATTGACGAAACAAAAAACAATCCAGCAGGTGAGTTTAATTCAAAAGAGGAGGTACTGGACATTTCGGCTGATGCGTCCCGCGTGAAAATCCTGGCCATTGAGACCTTCGAAGAGCTTATGATGGCTCGCCTTACTTTGGAGGTATTAGAGGGGCATCCCAAAAAAATCTGATGATGGCAAAATGGGATATTGTGGTGCAGGTTTTCCAGCCCGCCATTATAGCAGTACAAAGAATCGGCAGGCCGCAATGAGGCTGTCTCAAAACTCAGAATCGAGAAAAAGTCGTGCCACACTTCTCGTTCCCAGGCTCCGCCTGGGAATGCATGACCTGGAGGCTCCGCCTCCATTATAGGCTAGAAGTCCAGATAGTTGCCGGGCAGAGCCCGGAAGATATGGGTTCCCAGGCGGAGCCTGGGAACCAGGAAAGAGATGATTTGCGTAGCACGATTTTGGTCTTTCTCGGACTTTTGAGACAGCCTCGGATAGCCTGCCGCACAAATACAGTCTCCACTCAATACTTGGCATCGACAGCCCAGAACTCTGCTTCACATTTTCCCATGTCGCTTCAGAAATTCTTCCCAGCGTTCATCGGTAAATTCCTGAAGTCTTCGGATCTGATCCTCGGTGATTTTCCTGAAACGAGTTTGGCCTTTCACATAATCAGCTACTGTCTTCTTTCGACCTTTTTCCGCCAGTGTTAATGATCGAGAGGTGAGCTGGAATTTACCGTCTCGGATTTGGTACAGAACCTGTATGCCTGTATCAACAGCGAGTTTGCCCATTTTGATCAGATCTTTGTTCAGAAAACCCCACCCTGGAGGGCACGGCGCATGAACTTCAACATAACGTGATCCTTTTATATCCTTCGCCGCGCGGAATTTGTCGTAGAGATCGAGGGGATATGCCGGCGATGCGGTGGCCACGTATGGAATACCGTGAGCTTCCACGATTCGCAGCATGTCTTTCTTCTGCTCCAGCTTAGACAATATGGGCGTAGTACTGGTTATCGCGCCTGCAGGGCTGGCGCTGGACCTTTGAGTGCCGGTATTCATGTACCCTTCATTGTCGTAGCAAACGTAAATGAAATCCGTGCCGCGTTCGAGAGCACCTGAAAGTGACTGAATTCCGATGTCATATGTTCCGCCATCTCCCGCAAATGCTACAACAGTATATCCGTTTTTTCCTATAGCTTTCAGACCGGCAACAATACCGGAAACTGATGCCCCTGTCGCGGCAAATGGATTATTGATGCAGACCACCTTTGCCGGGGTTACCGGGTACACCCCATGCAGCACTGTCATGCAGCTCGCTGGTACAGCGACAATTGTTTTGTTCGTATCCAGAGCCTTGAGCGCGTGCCGGTAAGTGAGCATCAGCCCGCAGGCCGCACACGATCGAGTGCCCGGCAATATAAATTCTTCTCTGGGTAATTCTCTGACTGCCTTAGTGGCCATTTTCTTGCCATCCTATTTTCTTGAGTCTCACAAGGAGTCGGGCTATTTCTTGCCGGGAAACAGCCCAACCTGCATCCTATTCTTCAAATCTGCACATCTATCCATCTCTCGATTTCGCCGGCAGTGATCGCTTCACCAGTGGCTTCGGCTATCTGCTCGGGTCGCACATCTCGGCCACCGAGGCCTGCGACGAAGGACGAAAATTTAGGTCGCTTCTCGCAATCGAACAGGGCAGCCTTCAAATCCATCGCTAGAGCGCCTGCGTAGCCGTAACTTATATCCTTTTCGAAGACGGCAACGTTTTCTATCCCGTTCAAGAGCTTTGCGAGAGCGACAGCAGGAAAAGGTCGGTAGGTCCTCACGCCGACAACTCCAACACGAAAACCCTGGTCTCGTAAGGCATCCGCGGCCAAGGTGCTTTCAGACGCAAGCGATCCCATGCTCACGATAGCGTGCTCTGCGCCGTCCATTCGATATTGCCAGCACAGCCCGTCCCATCGACGACCGAAAATCTTCTCAAATTCCGTGTCGATATCGTTTATGACCTGGGCAGAGCTCATGAGATCCTCTTGCAGACGGTGACGCAGATCCATATATCCGGGCTTGAGATTCCCATCAGGGTCCAATCGGGCGTCACTGAGGATCAGAGGATTGACATTCATGAAGTCGCCTTCGTTTATAATGGAACTCCTCTGATTCGCCGGTAGGAAGGTAGTGACATCCTCCTGAGAAGGGACTTCCACCGGAGTGCTGGCGTGTGAGAGGACGAAACCGTCTTAGCAAACCATGACCGGAATTTGGACGGTCTCCGCAATTTTGTACGCCTGAATGATGCTGTCCAGCACTTCCTGGCTGTTTCGGCAGTAGATCTGAATCCAGCCGGTATCCCGTTGGGATATGGAATCTTGTTGGTCGTTGAGGATTGTCCACGGAGCGCCGACGCCTCGGTTTACGCAGGCCATAACAACAGGCACTCGGCTGCCCGCGGCCCAATGAAGCATTTCGTGCATGTACAAGAGGCCATTTGCGCTGGTCGCAGTAAATACCCTAGCTCCGACCTGAGAAGCAGCCACAACCGATGCCATAGCCGAATGCTCGCTCTCGACGGTAAGATATTCTGCTTTTAGCTCACCTTTTTCCACCATGGTTGCCAGTTCCTCGGTTACCGGCGTCTGCGGCGTAATCGGATACGCGGCTACAACTTGCACTTTGCACAAAGCAGCCGCCAAAGCCGCTGCCGTATTGGCGGTTATTATTCTCACATCTTTCATTCATCGCTTCGTTTCGGTGGGAAGGAGAAAGCCTTTCCGGGAACCCCTTTTTTCTGCAATCCCGCGTTCTGCGCGGGACCCGGACCCTTCCCAAAAAACTCTAAACTTGTAGTATCCGCAGGCAACGGGACAAATTGCCGCAAAGCTGAGCGTACAAACATTTAGGAGTTTTTGAAGGGGACGCTGGGGGGGACTTTTTG
>JBKQRG010000246.1:0-21288 GCA_052144015.1 Desulfomonilaceae bacterium | reverse complement strand
AGTTTACACAGACTGAAACGGAAGTCAAGCAAAAAGATACCACTTTAGTGGCTACATATCCGGCCCCAAAACGCCCTAATGCCCCGACATCACTACAACTCACAATAAAATCATCGCGAACTTCTGTCTAGCATGGAAGCATACCTTGTGATCAGGTCGGTTTCTCTCTATTCAGCTAAATCGCCGGCGTAGGCACGTCTTTCCAGGCTGTGGATTTTTTCAATCTCTTGGCGTTGATGATTTCTCCTGTTCGCGTATTTATATCCAGAAAACCGGCAGGAATTCTGTTTATGTTTACCCCAAGAACGTCAGCACCGGACACAGGCCCCTTTTGATCGTTTTGGATTTCAACGATGATGACCCTTTTATACGGGCAGTCGACACAATTCAGATTGGCATCATCAATATCAAGCGGGCAATGATGTCTCCTCGCTACAGCGGGATCCACATTATGCATTTTGGCCATGTGGGCAGATGGGGGCCGCCTCAAATGTTCAAACGGATGTAGTACCCAATCGCCGATCATAGCAACGGTGTGATGCTGCTTATGTAAGTGAAACCGAGATCCTGTGTCTCCAATCATCCCCTGCATAATGTAATCGGCCGGCATGACATATCCGAGATAATTTCTATCCTTTTGCATGAAATCTATATTGTGAGCCGAATTATTAAGAATGCCTTCAAGCACCTTGGGTGAATAGGGTGCATCCTCAGGTAAAATGGGAAGAAGGGTCAAATTTTTCTCAGCAACAAATGGAAGTGAATGAATGGTAAGAGTCCTACATAGAAGGCCTGAACCTAGGACCACGATTACAATAAGCGCTGGGATCATCACATTTTTCAAACCGGAATCGGGTACCCAATCGGTGATGAATCTGAATCTGGCGGCAACTGAAGACGGAAAAAACATTCCGGTTTTTTCCATATATTCCCGGTATGCGCTTCCATGTTGGTCCAACATTCTGCGCTCTTCATCTTTTGCCAAAAAATAATAAAGGATGAACATTAACGACAGGGTAGCTAGAACTATGAACCTGGGCCACAAAATGACCAGCCCCACACCCCAAAGACCGAGAAACAGATACTGTGGATGCCTGATATGTGCGTACAGCGCCTTTGCGGCGATTCCCCATTTGAATATTTTCCCAAGGTACAGCTGTATTGAGCAGAGAAGAAAGCCTGCCATACCGATCAAAAAGAAGACGGATCCGGCAATTCGAATTGCCTTCAGCGCGAGGGTTGGGGGCAGGATCATGTGAGGCAAAAAGAATGACGTCAGCCACCTTGTGGCGGTGTACTGGTCCAGCCAAGCGAAAATTGGATTAAATACCGAATAGAAGAAGAAAGCAAAAGGGCTGATCATGATCATTACTTCAAAAGCGATGATAAAGAAGGCGATAATGCCTCCGCGGGCGGCAATCTTCTTAACAAGTCCTAAACCCTTCGTATTGGTGTTTTCTTGTACAGTCATTCCTATCTCTCCTCTATCTGGTATTCATAATTTCCAGCAGTGACTCTCTGCCCGCTTACTTGTTATACCGGGGACGACACGAAAACCCGCGAGGACAGAGCGCGCAAAACAAATCCCAAGCTATCAATGCGATTATTTGATTGGACAGGTTTCCGGCCCGTCCATCGGAGAATGAAGCGGGAGATGAAACTTGCCGGAATAGGAGCTCTTGGAGAAGCGAGCTGATTCCGTGAGGTTCGCTAAATCCCGACAATTGATATCTCAAAATAAGTGTTGATAGGGTTTCAGATACCTATCCCGGAGAATCATAGTACAGGATTCCTGGTGCCCAGTAATGAGAGGGGAAATCCGCGTGCCGATTCGGAGAGAAACCGGCCAATCTATGATTCCGGAGATTTTCTGACATGAGCGGGATAACGAATGAAGCAGCTCATAAGAAAGCCCGCCAATGGAAGGAGCGTAATCGACTTCAACGCGACCGGCACACCGAAGTGATCCGCTACAATTCCCAGTATTGTCACCCCAATCCCTCCCGTTCCGATGGCAAAGCCAGCCATCAGACCTGAAGCGATTCCCAGATTGTTAGGCAAAAGCTCCTGAGCCATAGCGATGGTCACAGTGAAGCTGGAGATCATTGCCATGCCCACCGCCCCGATCGCAACAAAAACCGCAAATCCGTGCGTCAAGAAGATCAAGGGGAACAATGCGCTCGTCAAAGCCAATGAGAATATCAGGTAAGGTTTGTATCCCCACCGATCGGCTAGAGGGGAGCCTACCAACGTTCCGACCGCTCCTCCGAGGAGGAAAACCGAGACGAGCATCCCGGCATATAGCGGGTCTCCTTTCTCATAATCGATATAATTCATTGGAATATACGCCATGAGGCCAAAAGCGGTCCAAGACCTCATTATAACCACAGCAATTACCATTGCTAGAGAGGTATATTCTGCTCTAGAGGGACTGCTTTTGGAAGTTCCTCGCAGGGCTGATCCAATTCGGGCATGAGCCAACGAACGCCTATTACAAACCAGTAAGACAATGAAGATCATTGAAAATAGCATCATCAGCGGAAGATAATTAAAATCAAAATATGTAATAATACAGGTCACAGCCAAGGGACCAAGCGCCAGGCCCAAATTTCCGCCCACGGTGAATACCGACAATCCCATGGCGATTCTGGCTCCGGTGAAAGAACGGGCTGTCTTGAACCCTTCAGGATGATAGGATGCAACTCCCAGCCCGGTCAGCGTCACCAGAAATAAGACGCCCTCATAACTGTCAGGAATAGTCAGCAGCGACAAGCCCAGACCTGCGGCCAAACATCCTACGGGGAGCAGGAAAGGCTTTTCTTTTTGATCCGATAGATAGCCGAAAAGAGGTTGAATTACCGACGACGTGACATTAGAGGCTAACATAATGATGCCGGTCATTGTATAAGACAGAAGTAGTTTCGCTTTCAAAAAGGGTAAAATAGCCGGTAACGCGCTTTGACACATGTCTGTGGCGAAATGCCCGAAAGACAGCACCAGCAGCATCTTTAGGTTAAGGTTGTTTTCAAAATCGTTAGTCATTCGCTTATCTCAGAAATAAATGTGAACAGTATAAAATTATTAACGCCCTCCCCAAAAAGAAGAGGGCGTTTCAGTTTAACAGTTAATTCGGTAATCGCCCTTGATGCGGCGATTAGAATGTCTTGCGAATCCCCGTTCTAATGTTATCAGCCGGCGACCAATGAACGGCCTTCTTCAAATGCCTTAAGATTGATATCTATGAGCTTCGGCTTAAGGCTTTCCTTCAGGACTTCTTGGTAGGTGCCGGCAGGAATATCGAGGAATTTTGACAGCACGCCCAGGAAGATCACGTTGATCACGCGG
Organism: Desulfomonilaceae bacterium; assembly: GCA_052144015.1. Taxonomy (GTDB): domain Bacteria; phylum Desulfobacterota; class Desulfomonilia; order Desulfomonilales; family Desulfomonilaceae; genus DATJPW01. Next base: position 17,943 of record JBKQRG010000246.1, on the reverse strand, counting down.
GTATTGCCCATCTTCTTGGCCAATGCATCCGCATCGACTATAACCGTATCAGGCACCTTCTGTTTGATTTTATCCAGCACACCCGCGGGGTAATCCATTTGACCGGTAAAAACCGCGGGCGGTAGGATCTTCACATCATTAACTATCACCTTGCCGTTCGCAGAAAGGAACGGAAAATAACGCAGGGTTTCGATCTGTTCAAAGGAAAGGAGCACATCGGCTTCGCCCATCTTGATTATGGGTGAACTCACGGTTTTTCCGAAACGAACATGACTTGAGACCGAACCACCGCGCTGAGCCATACCGTGGATCTCGTTCTTTTTTACGTCATAACCGTTTCGGGCCGCAGCCTGGGCGAGCACGTCGCTTGCCAAGATGATTCCCTGGCCGCCTACTCCCACTATGAGCACATTATGAACACGATTATTGTTGCTCATGACGCCTCCTGAATGCATCCGAACTTGCAGAGTTCCTGGCAAACACCGCATCCGACGCATAGCCCTTTATTAATCTTTGAATATCCTTTACGTTTTTCACCTTCTCCGCGCTCCTCTTCTGCGAGTTTCACATACTCGAGAGCGGGGCATCCTGTATTGATGCATGACTTGCACCCCTTGCAGAGATCCTGATCGATAACAAACGGTTTGTCCGAGAGTATGCGATCAGCCTTCAAGAGGGCACAGGGGGCCTGGGCGATTATCAGAGAAGGTTCGTTGGCCGCCAGCTCCTCAGCTATTATTTTTTCGGTCTCATTCACTTTATAAGGATTGAGCTTTCGTATTCTCTTGAACCCAAAGGATTCAGCAAGTTTTTCAATATCCACACTGATTGTCGGCGCTTCACGTAGAGTATAACCGGTCCCGGGATGATTCTGGGCTCCGGTCATAGCTGTGGTCCGGTTGTCGAGAATAACCACGGTGGTAGAACCGCCATTATAAGCCAGCTCAAGCAGCGGTGTCATCCCTGAGTGGAAGAAAGTGGAATCACCTATTACCGCTACTGCTTTCCCTTGAGCCAGCTCACCGAGAGCGCGTCCCAATCCCGATGAAATACCGATTCCCGCTCCCATACACAAACAGTTGTCAAGCATCCCAAGGGGCGGCAGAGCTCCTAAGGTATAGCAGCCTATATCACCGGCAACATAAACCTTCTGCTTCTTCAGCGCGGTGAAAGTCGCCCTGTGCGGGCAACCCGGGCACATGTTCGGCGGTCTCATCGGCAATTCAAGGTCAATGGGGCCGATGCTCTTGGCGGAGGAAGCGCCTTTAAGCGCAATCTCGACCTTCTCAGGAGACAATTCGCTGCACAGCCCGGTAACATCTTTGCCCGCGTCAACTTTGATGCCCATCAAGCGCACCCCTTCTTCGATGAAGGGATCAAGATCTTCGATTACAACCAGCTTTTTCACCCGAGACGCAAAATCCCGAATCAGCTTTTCAGGAAGAGGCCAAACCATTCCTAATTTGAGGAAAGAGGCCTCAGGCATAGCCTCACGAGCATATTGGAATGCCACTCCAGTAGCGATGATTCCTATGGATGGGTCTCCCATGATGATTTTATTGTAAGGCCAAGTCGCAGCAAACTCGGCAACATCCTTGAGTCTCTGCTCCACTACCGGATGGCGCCTGCGAGCCATGGCGGGAAGCATCACGTTCTTGGTGGGATCTTTCTTAAGACCAATCTCACGTGGGCCTTCCGTCCTCTTCGCGGTTTCCACCAGCGACATCGAGTGCGAAATGCGCGTGCTGCTCAATAGAAGCACCGGTGTATCAAATTGTTCGCTAATGCGCAGAGCCTCTCCGACCAAATCTTTAGCCTCCTGGCTATCAGAGGGCTCAAGGCAGGGTATTTTGGCGAACTTCGCATAATTTCGACTGTCCTGCTCATTCTGCGAAGAATGCATTTCGGGATCATCGCAGACGACAATCACAAGGCCTCCATTAACACCAGTGTAAGAGAGCGTCATAAAAGGGTCGGCCGCAACATTAAGGCCAACATGTTTCATTGCGGCCAAAGCCCTTGCCCCCCCATAACAGGCTCCTGCCGCAACTTCCAGCGCGACCTTTTCGTTGGGAGCCCACCCCGCAATGATTTCGGGGTACTTGGCTCCTATGTTTTCCATGATCTCGGTGCTTGGAGTCCCAGGATATGCGGAGGCCAATCGCACACCGTATTCGTAGGCTCCACGCGCTATTGCCTCATTTCCGGACATGATTTCTTTCACGGTTGCCTCACCTTTCGTTGATTTTCGGCACTCCGGCCCAGGAAAAGCCATAAATGGCACGTAAAAGCTGCTTTGGAAGAATAGTCGGCTCTCGACCCAATAATTTGAATGTAAGATAATTGGATGGCATGTACCGTTGTCCACATCCTAATCCCGAGCGGGAAAAGTGTCAAGAATTTCACGCAAGCGCGTGGTGGGAGTTTCACATCTTTATTTTATAAATTCTCCCAAGCCTCATCCAGCGCAGCTTAAAACAATGGCATGTGCGCAAGGTGCCGGATACTAATGTTCAGCATTATGAAATTATTTTGTAAGGGTTTAGACCCCGGCCCGCCGATTGATACGGACCCGCTACATCAAGTTTATATTTAATAAAGGGCATTATTATCGGGTTATAATTACTAAAATCTGCCACATGCCTGAGGCGATATAAATCCTCGTTTTTTGTATTGATTTTCTTGTGATAACGTGCTAAATATACATATCATTTTAGTTTTATTGTAATCTGCGCATCAGGAAAATGCTTATGTATTATTTGTTGTCGTTGTTGGTGGGTATGGGGTTTTTAATAGTATCTGTGTCGCTTTCCTTGGCTCAGCAAGCGGGCTATGGACAACCATCTTATGAGTCGGCTGCGTCCGGGCGAAAAGCAAATCTCGGAGCAGCCCACAAAAATCGGACATCGCAAGCTGAAAAATCATCCAGATCGGCGAAGAAAGGCTCTGCAAAATCGGACTCTGCCCAGAGGAAATTGCAGCGTAGTACATCAGTCCCTTCCGACCCTACCGGCCTCTCGGCAAACGTCCAGACGACTGGTCTCACATCGCCCGGCGTAGGCGCCCCCATATTATATCGTCCAACTCCTGCAAAAGAGGCTCCTCAGATTCAGACCAAACTGGAACCGACAAATTCCCCTGAAAAATCGGGAGCATCTTTGGAAAAATCTTCCGACAAGTACGATCACTTGGAAATCTGGGTTAGTCATTCGGCCCACGAGTTCAAATTGTTCGGTTTGGCTTCAACAGGGCAAAGAGAAGTGCTGTACGAAACTAAAGTGGGGCTAGGTTCTGGTGAGTTCCCGACGCCTGTGGGCGTCTATTATGTTACTCACATTTATGATGAAGACCCCTGGTGGATACCACCCAAAGATCGCGCGTGGGCTGCCGGACAATCGCCTAGTCGTAAGATCTACGGCGGGACGATGGCCCCGCTGCTAAAGAAGCGACCTGTAAAACCAAAAAACCAGCCTCCGCAGTCCTATGACCTTATTGACGCGAAAGTAAAGGTGGATGATTACGGGTACCGTTTTCACGGAACTAACCAGCCTCGCAGCATTGGTCATAATCAATCTCATGGCTGTGTGCGAATGGTACCGGAAGATGCGCGCAAGGTCGCGCTATTGATTAAAGAATACGTGGGGATAGCAGATCAAAAAACGAATGACAACGGCAAATTTGTAGTCCTCCGAGCTCCAGTACGGCTGAATTTGATGAAATAGCAGATGTCTGATTTTGGATGATATTCCTTTTCAGGAAACATCTTATTTACAACTTGCCTGAACTGGAATCTTGCTAGAACCTGCCAATGCCTAGTTGGCGAGCCCGCCCACACTTATCTAATTCGCTAAACATCGTCTTGCCGGTTGCTACAACATAATGCTAGAGTTTTTTGGGGAAGGCTCCAGGAACTCTTTTTTAAAAGGGTTTCCCGGAATCATCTCAAAATCGCTGAGGAGTGAGCGCATGGCGGCTGACGATCTCAGACTAACGAGCTTGTCCAAGACATCCGGTTGAGCTGCCAAAATGGGTCCGGGTGACCTGGAGCAGGCTCTTTGCGGAATGGAAATTCCGATAGATCCCAATGTATTGGCCGGAATCAAGGGATCTGAGGACGCGGGTGTGTACAAGTTGAACGATACGACCGCGCTCGTCCAAACCATTGATTTTTTTACACCGATTGTGGACGATCCCTATGTATTCGGACGTGTGGCCGCGGTCAATTCCCTCAGTGATGTTTACGCGATGGGAGCGCGGCCCCTCACCGCGATGAACGTGGTCTGCTTTCCTATAAAAAAACTCGGGATACAGATGCTTCGAGCGATCTTGCAGGGCGGCCTGGAAGCTATGGCCGAGGCCGGAGTGGCTCTGGTGGGGGGGCATAGTGTGGAGGATGACGAGCCTAAGTACGGCCTTTCCGTCACGGGTCTGGTTCACCCCGAGCGGATAATGAAGAACTCTTCTTTGCAACCCCGCGATCGGCTCATATTGACCAAAGCCGTTGGTACGGGTGTCATAGCTACTGCGTTAAAAGGCGGAGTCGCCTCCCCGGAATCAGTTGAAGCAATGGTCCGTTCCATGACTTTTTTGAACAAAATAGCATCAGAGATTGCTGTGAATTTCAATGTGAGTGCGTGTACGGATGTGACGGGCTTTGGCCTTGCCGGTCATCTGGTGGAAATGGCGCGCGCAAGCTCATGCAGCCTCAAACTGGATTCGACGCTAGTGCCGATTCTGGATGGCGCGCTTGAATCCGCTTCAATGGGGCTGGTTCCAGCCGGCGCTCACGCGAATCGAGATTTTTTCGGTTCGTGGATAACTCTTATGTCAACTGTTTCTTTGGAAAGACAAGACCTCATGTTCGACCCCCAGACCTCAGGTGGATTGGTGCTGGGAATACCTGCTGACCGAGCGACTGCGTTCCGGGAAAAGCTTATTTCTGCTGGAATTGAAATAGCGGCCGAAGTTGGCGAAGTTTTCGATCATAACCCGGAAGGACATCTTGAGATAGTCTAGAGCAGAATCGACCCGCACGGAACGGTATGTCATTGCGAGCGGAGCGAAGCAATCTCCTGCGCGATGGGGATTGCCACGGGCTGCGCCCTCGCAATGACAACTGACCGGCGCCGAGGCCGTCCTACCCGTTCTCTATCCTTCCGACTCGCCCCAGTCGACCTGGATTGCGTAATCAATCAGTTTGTGCACGAATTCTTCGGTAATAGGTTGAACCGGCAGATCTTTTGTCGCTTGGTCCGTGTTGGTACGATCAAAAAGAGGATTATTGGAAAAATGGAACAAGATGGTCTGCATCTGTCTGAACACCATACGCTCAATTCTGTTTCTCGGCTGAGTAAAGGGCGCTCCCAGGCCAGCGAAACGAAATCCTCCCAAGTTGAATCGACGACATATCAGGTCAAGACTCCACCGATGGGTCGGCGGGGATGGATGAGTGAGATGATAGATTTTATTGTGATTCTTAGGATCCTCGATTATGTGAATAGCAGCCTTGGCCACGTAATCAACCGGGACTATATTGGCCCCGCCATCAGGGTCCACTGGAATGTCTATCCTCAAATCATGCCGGTTGGATTCGGGACTATCCCCCATCAGCCTGTCAAATAAGTGCACCGCCTGGAACAATATGTACCAACCGCCGAATGACTTGCATCTTCCTGTTTCGTAGTCGCCTACTATAACCGACGGGCGCAGAATGGTGGCATCGCCCATCCAGAGCTGTTCCGCTTCCCATTTGCTTTCTTCGTACACATTGACGAAATCTCCACGGGGATGATTTACCTCGTACATCATCTTCCCTTGAATAAGACCGCAGGCATACGCGGTGCTTATCAAATGGACTCTCATAGCCTTTCGCTCGACCAGCTTGCGTAATGTCTTGGCGCTGCCGAGATTAGTCCTCAGGGGCTCTCCGAATTCGTCCATGTGCAGTCTAGTGGATGCCGCGCTGTGAAGCAGTGTATCGACTTCATCCAGTCCTTCGCACTCGCGTCGCCAATTGTCCCATTGATCCGCAGCATCCAGGATTTCTCCCTTGAACCAGTTAAGGTTGTCTGCGGTTCTTGGGAGTCCGAAACTGCTTAAGAACCTGATCGTATCCAATTTTCTATGTTCACTTCTGTACAGGCACCAGACCGAATGGCCCCGGTCGAGAAGTTCCGCTAAAAGGTATTGGCCTAGAAATCCAGTGCCTCCGGTCAGAAGCACTTTCATTGAAGAATCCATTATTCCTCCGCCCCGAGAAATATGTTGGCACTCGTCCATCATTGGAGCCGGTCATCATTCGGAGCATAACTATACAGTGTAGAACGAGCCGCCATTTGTAGCAAGGGTTATCCAGAAGTTGAGTGACCGCTCATTTCTATAAAGTAGTTTAAAAATGTGGGGCAGTTTTCCTGCCAGCCATGAATCGGTACCTAGGGCAGTTGAGGAATTTGCGCACGATATTTCACTTTGTTTCTTATTTGTGGGACATCAATTATCACCGATTTGTCAAGACGGACCCTTACCACAAGATGAATGTACGTGAATCGTTCTCATTCCGGCCGTAGCTGGAATGCCTGCCGCGCCCAATAATTTTCCGTCCGTAAACTTCTTGATTATCGGCTACTTGGATTTTGGCTCTTCCGTGAAAGCAAAGCTGTGTTATACTACAAGTTTAATTTAATTGTGACCTTTAGGGTGGCTGATATGACAACCGATTTACAATTGCCTGCTGTCAGTTTCGTCTGGCGTCCTACCGATATTACCCCTTCTGTCGTGGAAATGGCCCGGCGCACAGGTTCAAAAGTAATCTTTGATCTAGCGAATGTTGAACCCTTTTCTGTCGGCGGCGCGCTGTTACAAGCAGATGCGGCCAGTGACGCCGTAGAATTGAAAATTTCCCATATGGCTCTTATGGAATGGGGGCTCAAGGACTTTCTTAATGAGTTGGATATCAAAAGAATTTGGGTGGAACTGCATCCCACACTTCTCGAAACAGACGTCCACGATCTTCTTGCTCGGATTAGCGGGCTCTCCTCCGAAATCTCAATTGTTCCAGTGGTTGGTGACTGCGGGCTTATACAGCAAATACTCAACGATTATCCGATTCCCGCCATTGCGCTGAAAGGAAACGAAGCCTCCGGATTCGTCAGTAGTGAAACAGCTTTCACTCTCTATGCCGGTGTCCGAGAAAAAACTCGTAATCGTTCCGAACCGCTCCAGCTTTTTATTTGGGGTGGAGCTGCCTCGCCCGAGGCCGCAGCCGCATTTTTATCTGCAGGCGCGGCCGGGATAGTTTTCGAAAGCCTGCACTGGCTCACTGACCTTCCGGGACTGGATAATGAGTCACGAAAGCGGATCTCCAAATTGCAACCGGACCACACCGACCTGATAGGGCTTAATCTGGATGTCCCATGTCGTCTCTTTAACAAAGGTAATTCTCTAGCGGTTAAGGGACTAAAGGAATTCGCCGGCTCATTATGCGGCGCGGAGATCGGTGAGCTGCAGCGTCGGTACTTCGCAGGCAGTATCCAATCCGAGGCAGTTGCGGCCCTGGATAGTCAATTCGGACGGGAGGAACTCATTCCATTAGGAGTCGAAGCCGGGTTTGCAGCAGCATTTGTCGGACGTTTCGGGTCCTCGACGGATGAGGCAGTGGAACGTTTTATGACAGCAGTGCAGAAGTGTTGCCAAGACTCCTTCGATAAACAAGCTGCATTTGCCAATAGCCCTGTGGCCGGAGAAATGGGCACAGTGTATCCGTTTATCCAGGGCGCCATGTCCTGGATTACGGATGTTCCGGAGTTCGCACGTAAAGTGGCTGAAGCCGGTGCCCTGCCTACGCTTGCTCTGGGTCTGATGGAAGGCAATGTGTTGGAAGAAAAACTGGGGAAACTCCCGGATTTGATGGGCGATCTGCCGTACGCTGTAAATGTTATCACGCTACCGGAAAATCCGCACCGTGAAGCGCAATTAGCATGGATTCGCAAAACAAAGCCTCGATTTGCTGTTATTGCTGCGGGAGAGCCGTCTCATGCTGCGGAATTACTGAATGACGGGATCGAAGTCATATATATAGCGCCCAACGAAAAGCTCCTGAAGCTCGCTTTTGAAGCTGGCGTTCGGTACGTGATCTGCGAAGGGCATGAGGCCGGCGGTCATGTGGGGCAGCACAGCACTCTGACGCTGGCTCAAATGGTGAACGGTCTCAAGGACCGCGAACCATCCTTATTCGAAGGGCGAAGGGTGATTCTCGCCGGGGGCGTTTTTAATCGGGAAACAGCATTTATGGCGGCAATGCTTGGTGCTGACGCGGTTCAGATGGGAACCGCATATCTCACCAGCCGTGAAATCGTTGAAACAGGCGCTCTTACCAAGATCTATCAACGCATGATTCTTGAATCGGACCTCGCTGGAACTGTGATAACCGGCGAAGGCACAGGTTTACGGGTTCGCTCCCTCAATAGTCCGAGAATAGAGGCCGTCTGCTCTCTTGAGCGAGAATTTGCATCAGGAGCGGAGGAGGAAACATCCTTCCGGCGGAAAATCGAAGCCTTGACAGCCGGAAGTCTGCTTATTGCCGCGCGTGGGACTCAACAGCCCGGCGGAGATTTGTTGGAGGAAGCAGTGTGCGCCGAGCAGGGGCAGTTCATGAGTGGAGCCTGCGCAGGCGCTTTGAGAGACCCAATTTCATTGAGGGAGTTTCATAAACAATTGGCGGAAGGTCCTCTGGCTGAGGGGCTACCATTCACTGGACCAATCCGAGCTGTTGCTGAAAGGCCAGTAGTCGAAGCAGCCGCCGAGGAATCCATATCTTTATCAACCGGACCTGCTGTGCAGCGCATAGCGGCTTCCGGTGGTGTAGAAAGAATCGCAATAACAGGCATGAGCGTAGCCAATTCCTTGGGTAACGGTCCCGAAGAAGTTTGGCAAGCTTGCATCGGGATGAAGAGCGGTATTATTCCTATCCCGGCGTCGAAATGGAATCATGATCTGTTCTATCATCCTCGTCCTCGCATGCCTGAGAAAACCTACTGCAAGGTTGGGGCCTTCATGAATCTGGAGGTCTCGAGGAAAGAGGTTGGCATCCCGCCCCAGGACTTCAGGACAATGACGGATTCGACCAAGATGTCGATGTTCTTGGCTGCCCAGGCTATTCAGGAATCAGGGATATTGGAATCGGACATTCCACGGGAGCGTATAGCGGTCCTGATATCGCAAAATTCCGGAGAGGCTGCCGCCACATTACAGGACGTCATTATACGAGGGTCACTGAACAAAATTGTTTCAGCGGTAAAAAGAGTGGTCGATCTCGATCCTGAACGTGAGCGAGCCGTTGAAGAAGAAATTAAAGCAGGCAGAATCGCCATAGATGACACAACCCTGCTTGGAAGACTGAATTGTTCGGCCGGTGGTTTTATTTGTAATAAGTACGGATTCATGGGGCCGAGCTGGTCGGTGTCCGCGGCGTGCGCGACTGCGCTGGTTGCTCTTTATAGCGCTGTGCAGATGATCAGAAACGGAATTATTGATGCGGCAATTGTCGGTGGCGCGGAGGAGCCTTTGACTCCTATGCATTTCCTAGAATTCTCCGCTCTCGGTGCGCTCGCCGGGCTCTCAGGAACTGAAAGGCCACCAGCTGAGACCAGTCGGCCTTTCGATGCGGATCGAGACGGAATGGTTTTGGGTGAGGGCGGTGGTTTTATAGTAATCGAAAGGGAAAGTGTCGCCCGAAAGCGCGGGGCTGCGATACATGCATTTGTGACCTCAATGGGCGCCAGCAACAATCACCTGGGAATGGTGGAATCATCCAGAATTACTCAGGAAATAGCAATACGCTCTTCATTCCGGGACGCCTCTTATGGCCCGGAAGGAGTTGATATGGTGGAATGTCATGCCACCAGTACGCAGCAGGGTGACGTGGAAGAGGTGCACGCGCTAAAAACTTTTTTTGATTCATCACGCCCCGTTGTAATGACCTCCTTCAAGTCGCAGATTGGGCACACGCTGGGAGCCTCCGGTGTGAACAGCCTGATACGCGGCATTATGGCTATGAAAGCAGGAGTTTATCCGCCGACACTTAATTATCGAACACCGGACCCGGGAATGAATCTGGCCGGGTCGGGACTTTCAATCCATCCGCAGCCCGTTGATTGGCAAGTACGAAACGGCAATCCAAGAAGATTGCAGGTAAATGCGTTCGGATTTGGCGGATCGAATTACGTACTTCAGTTAGAAGAAGCCTCCGAGGACAGAGATACAGTCCTGATTCGGAAAGAGGAACCCCTTGATTTGGAAGCTGAGCGGCATGCGGGAATTCAGTTACCACCCGGGATATCTCTCTTCAAAACCGAAATTGGCGGCCAGAATCATCGTCTGGCAGTGGTGGCGGGAACGGAACAGGATGCGCTGTCGCTTATTGAGGGGACAGAACCGTTTGCTAATGGGGGAGCGGTCGCTCCAAAGCGCATCAAAGCACTTGCTCGCCAAGGTATTCATCTGGGCCCGGAAGATGTTTTGACACCGCCCTTGGCGTTCGTGTTTCCGGGTCAGGGTTCCCATTATGCCGGAATGGGTCGCGAACTTTATGAAACCTTTCCGATAATCAGAGACTGGATGGATCGCGCCGCGGCGGTGGCCGATTTCGATCTCTTGCAGCTTCTTTTCTATGATCGGGAAGAGGATCTTCAGAAAACCCGATGGCAGCAGCCGGCTTTGTTTACTATGGAATTTGCCATGGTTCAGTATCTGAGTTCTCTTGGGATCAAACCCACGGCCCTTGCCGGACATAGTTTGGGAGAACTTACGGCTCTATGTCTTGCCGGGGTTTACTCATTCGAGGACGGTTTCGGCATCGTAAACAAACGTGCCATCTGTATGGACAAAGCTTGCGAAATGAATGTGGATGCCGGAGTAATGATGGCCGTCGATGCCCCGCTGGATGTACTTGAGGAGAAATTGGCCGGTATTGAAGGCGTGTACGTTACAAATATCAATTCTCCCCACCAGGTAGTGTTAGGCGGAGATACCGAAAAGACAAAGGCGCTCGGGGAAGAGCTGAAGGGGGACGGTTTCCGCAGGACGCTTCTACGCGTCAGCATGGCATTTCATTCCCCTATAATGCGATGCATTCATGATGAACTTGAAGAGTTCATCGCTGGCATAGAATTTCATGCTCCCAAAATTCCAGTGATGTCCAATACTACAATGCAACCGTATCCGGCGGATGCTCGGGAAATGAAGCGGATCGTAATGGCCCATCTCGAATCTCCGGTCCATTGGATGCAGAACGTGCGGACCCTTTGGAATGATTACGGCGTAAGACTCTTCGTCGAAGTCGGGCCGAGGGATATCCTCAGCAATATGATTAAGGATACGATGGAGGCCGCAGAATGTATTCAGACCACTCTTCCTTCCGCTGAAGTGTTGATGTTCCGGACGGCATTGGCACAGCTTTATGTAGCTGGGAATCTAAAACCCGCTGGAAAACCGGCCTTTATTTCACTTCCGAAGGCTGGTAAGAGCCCTGCGGTCGTAAATACTCAAGCGGCGAGACCTGTCGCGAGTACTCTTAATCAGGTCGCACTTCCGGTAGAACACATAATTCAACGAGAAATCAATGCATTTATAATCGACAGCTTTGGACGATTTCTCAAACCGACCATTTTGGAAGCTATTCGGCGGGAATATGATGGGTCCTTTAGTGAAGAAACTCTGGATAACCTCCTTTTCAATGGCGGTTCCGCTGGTTTAATTTCGGGCGATCTTGCCATGACGTCGGTTCCTAGGGAGAGACCGGCTTTGCTGCGAGCCGTTCAGGCGGTCCCAACTGCAGAAGTGGCTCCGGTTCAAGCTTCACCGGCAGCGGCTCCCGAAACCGAAGACATAACTGAAAGTGTCATAAAGATCATCATGGACGCCACAGGATACGACCGCGATGAGATTGAGCCCGAAATGGACCTTAGAGAGGACCTTTCGATAAGATCGAGCCGCCTTCCCGTAATCATGGATGCAGTGGAAGCACAGTTCGGCATCAAGGTTGAACTCGAAGAGTTCATGGATGTTCGAACCATTCGAGACATTTCCAATCGCATTGCCGCGATCGTTGAAAAAAAATCCGGTAAAAAAGGCATTGGAAAGGCGCAGCCCACAAAAATTGAGCAACCTGCTAAATTCTCTCAGAGCGTTTCCACCGAAAGACAAAGCATTAAGAGGATGGTTTTTCAAGAGATTCCGGCCGAAGCCGGGACTGTTCAACCTGTCGAGTTGAAGCCCGCGGAAGCTGTCGTCGTTATCTCGGCTCAAGCAGGTACTGGCCTGCGCCGACAAATCGGAGACGTTTTCAGAAGAGATTACGGCGCGAGCATTGTTCCCTTCTCTTTCATGGACATCAAAGGAGGATTGCAGGATAGAGGAGGCGATTTGCGAACGGTTGATGGGGCTGTTCAAGTCAACGCGATGTTAACAGAAATAGAATCCCTGGCGGGCATCGTCTTTGTGCTTGATGAGATACTGGAAGAAAAAGTCGGGACAATGGAAGAAATTTCACGGATTCTGAAAGGATTTTTCACGATTCTAAAGACATTCCTTGATTCTTCTTCCAAAAAATTTGCATTTCTTGTTCATAAAGGGGAAGAGAGAGCAGGGTGGGGAAAACTTCTGGCTGAGGGCGTGCTCGGGATGTTCCTTAGCGCTTCCCACGAGTTCGGCTCAGTGCAATTCCGTACGGTGCGTATAGATGATGAAACTCATCTGCGCGATGCATTGCGAGCTGCGCTGGATCGTAGCCGCAAGGTGCTGGAAACCGCATATCGGGACGGGACCGTTTTCACAACTGCAGGCGTTGTTTCCCAGGCCGTTTTTGAAGAGAAGAAAACCACAGAATTAGGTGCGGAGGACGTGGTCGTCTTCTCAGGAGGAGCTTACGGGATAACGCCATTCCTCGCCCGCAGCTTGGTTCCATTCGGATGCAAAATGTTGTTCTTAGGACGCACGGAAATAGATACCGGGCTGGATTTCAGCCCAGCTCTGCGAGATTCGGTTTCGCCTGAGGATGCGGCCAAGAACATGATTTCGGCGCAGCGGCCTGGTTTAGGGGCTGCAGATCTTGAAAAAACCGTTGTCCGGTTAGCTAAATCCATTGAAATTTTGCGTAATATTGAAAACCTGCGTTCCGCGGGCATCGAAGCCTCATACCTGACCTGTGACGTTACCGATCCGGAGCGCACGACCGAAGTTGTGAAGAATATTGAAAATGAATATGGAAAAATCAGTGGGGTCGTGCATGCGGCGGGATTCCTGAAAGACAACTTTATTAAACAAATGACCGCGGAAGATTTCGCGGCTGTTGTAAATGTGAAATTTCTTGGGGCATGGAACCTGTTTAATGTGGTCGATAAGGCTAATCTCCGATTTTTCGCCTGCCTTTCTTCCGCTGCGGCGATTCAAGGAAACCCGGGGCAAGTGAATTATGCCGCGGGGAACCGGATAATGTCCGGATTAATGTCGAATCTGAGTAGTAAGTACAACTCAATCCGTTTCAAATCTCTGATGCTTGCTCCCATAGAGGGGGCCGGTATGGCGGAAGATCAAGAAATCAGGGATCTTATGCGGAGAATGAACGCGGATTATCTACACGTTCATGAACTCTCGGCATTATTTTGTCGAGAACTCTTGATCGCACCGCGGCGAGACGTCTGGGTAATGTTTATGAGATCTCTCCCGGACCTTAGCGCTGTAAAACTCGACACCTCTGAACCATTTTCGGCGCCGTATCTCCTGAATGCGGCTTCTCTCAGCTTCAAACAGGATGAATTTCCGATGATTGAGTCATTGACACGGGTTGACTTGGAAAAAGGCGAATTGGAGGCCAGTAGGTCCTTTTCCCAAGAGGTGGATCCGTGGATCAAGGATCACAAGCCATTCAAATTCCTGAAATATCCTCTAGTGTCCGCCATCATGGCCCTGGAAACCTTTATGGAGGCTTCCAGGATAATGTATCCGCATCTGACGATTTTGGGAGTGCGTCAAGTGCAATTCCTGGACATAATTGAATGCCCTCCTGGAATCGAACGCTCCGCGGAAATCGTTTGTCGTAGAATTCAGGAACAAGCTCAAGAAGTTGTATGTGAAGTTTCGCTGGAGACTCGAGAAATTTCTCCTACCGGTAGGGTTACTGACCGTATGTCATCGAATTACAAGGCACAAGTAATCCTGGGATCTAAAAATCATGATCGCTTTCTCTCGGAGTTATTATTAAATCCGGAAAAACCGGACAGCAGACCTATGCAGCATGATGAAGTGCTGGATTGGTACCAGAGCCGCACTGATCTAATAGGAAGATATCGAGTAATAGAAGATCTAGAAGGGACTTCGGCACGGGCGATTCGTGGAAGAATTATTTACAACGAGGGAGAAGATTTCACGGCTCCCAAGAAAACCAATTATCAATATTCACCTTATTTACTTGAAGCACTTATGCAATTAGTCAATTTCTATATCATCATGAGAGACGCGAGTGAGCACCGATCTATGATACCGTATGGAATCGGCGAGATGCGATTTGCTCGGAAATGCGAACATCGCGAGCCGATTATTTTAGAAGCTTGCATGAAAGATCGGACGGAAGAGGGGATCATATGGGACGCTCGCGGGGTTGATGAAAAAGGCGGTACGGTAATGTACGCCAGCGATTTGACAATGCGCTGGTTTTCGAAATGAATTCAATTGTACTCGCACAGCCGCATGCCGCAGCGAAATTTCATGATGCGGAACCGGCAGAATTCCTGAATGGGACATTGAGGATTACAAATTCGACTGCCTCGATGACTGAGCATAATCAGATTCTAATTTTCTCAAATGATGATCAAGAGGTTGTATGCTCTTTTATTGGTAATGACGCGAGTACTCTTGATAGGCAAGAATCCAAGTTGCGCGTGATATGGAATCTGCTGAAATTTACCGAGGGGTCTCAAAATTGGGGCTTTGAGGAGCTGGCTGCCACAAGCGGGATCCGGATTAGGTCTGATGCATTAGGTAAACCGGAGCTTTATATAAATGGCCGTAGGGGCCCCTCCGTGTCCTTTGCGCACATGTCGGGGGTAACATGGGGAGCACTGTGCCTCACAGGAGCGATTGTTGGTATAGACGCGGCCAGTAGTGACGAATTTCCTAAAAATTATCCATTTCATAGAGCTTTTCATTATGAAGAGCTGTTAAATGCTCGTAGCCTAACGTATGGAAATATTTCGTGTGCTGCTGCGCTCCTCTGGACAGCAAAAGAAGCAGTGGTTAAATGTATAGGCACGGGCTTTCACATGGTAGACCCGTTGGACTTTCGAATTATCGCGAGGCCGACGACTTCCGAAAAATATGATTATATAGCGTGCTTTGATGATAGCATGCTGAGGCGCTTGCCGGAACTTTTGGAGAATTCGATAAAAATTTTGCCGTTGAGGAGCAAAGGACTAGTAATTTCTGTGGCTATCGTGGTCAAAAATGGCTCTGTCGATTCGTACGACGCTCGATCATAGGGCCGTGATTACGGGCCGAAGAGCCCTAAGTTCCATTTTAGGACACGGTAATTTGTTCCTTTCAGCGGGCTAAAGATGACATCCTGGATTTTTAACCGTATAGTGGTTTTCCGCAGTATTATCGATTTTGCTCTTTTGGGTATGGTTTGAACGATGTCAAAACGAAATTGTCTCAAATTGCATGTTGTCTTGATGAGGGGGTAATCGGTTGCGAGTATTACTCGTCAATACCAACCGGAAAGACGACCTGCTGGCGGCGCTGCCATTAGGTCTCTGTTATGTTGCCGCTGCCGCAGATGCTGCAGGACATCAGGTGCAGATCCTTGATTTATGCTTTGCATCTAGAAATATTCGAAAAACTATAGAACAATCTATCAAATCGTTCCAACCTGAGATTATCGGTCTATCGGTTAGAAATATCGATAATGTAAATATGCTTCATCCGGTGTCTTATCTACCGGGAATAATTGAAATAAAGAATTTAATTAGGAAAATCACCTCTGTGCCGCTGATAGTTGGAGGTTCCGGCGCCAGTCTCATGCCCGCCAACGTTCTGAGGCTTCTCAAAGCTGATTATGTTGTCGTATCGGACGGAGAAAAGAGCTTTGTTCAGCTGCTGGAATGCATACAGAATGGGGAAACTCCAACGGCTGTCCCAGGAGTCGGGATGATGCTGGGCGGTGAATTTAATCTAACCCCGCCGAGACTCGCTCAGTTTAATTTCAGGCCTGCAGATCTTGGCCGTTGGATTGACCTGAAGCCTTATCAAGAAGTGGGCAGCAGCTACAACATCCAAACTAAGCGGGGCTGCCGACAAAAATGTGTATATTGCACGTATAATCAGTCCATTGAAGGCAATAGGATCCGTTTGCGCTCCCCCATAGATGTTGCCGATGAAATCGAAGAAGTCCTCGCCAAATATCATCCAAAAACATTCGAATTCGTCGACTCGGTTTTTAATGATCCGTTAGAACACTCCACGGCTATACTCGAAGAAATTGTCCGTAGGCCTTGGAAAGCGCATTTCACAGCTATGGGGATGCTCCCCAAGAATTTGGATGGCCAATATCTTGACCTGATGTGGCGTGCAGGATTCCGATCATTTATGATAACCCCTGAGTCCGCGTCCGACAAAATGCTCACCAGCTATAGGAAAAGCTTTACGAGGCTGGATGTGGTCCGAGCTGCGGAAGCAATAAACAAGACGTCATTCGCTGCGTGGTGGTTTTTTATGATTGGCGGCCCGGGAGAAACCAATGATACGCTCCAGGACTCCCTGAATTTCGCACTGAGATATCTTCAGAAGAACGGTCGGCCCGTAACCCATGTCGCGAATTTCTTCACAGGAGTGAGAATTTATCCCGGCACAAAATTGTGGGAAATGGCCATGTCAGAAGGCTTTGTCACTGAGGGAAGTGACCCTCTGGAGAATATATGGTACCTGTCCGAGGATCTGGATTTGGACCGAGCTGTAGAGCAAATGAACCAGGCCGCTTCCCGATGCCCGGAAATATACCTGGGTTTTGACGAGCGGGTGTTGGTATTTTCCCGAATCGCAGCAACTGTTTTCGGTCTATTGCGGCTGCCGAGGCCTTATTGGCGTTATTTCCGGGCGGCCAACCGCTTTGGACTGAGCACTGGCATAAGATTCATGTACAGACCCCCCGATATCGGAAGAATGCTGAGAGATGCTCTAAAACGGCAAGGATATGCCGGACCTCTTATCCGATCACCTTTGGAGTATCGTCAGGCGCACTGAATTTCGCGTCCGAACTCGTTAATCATTCCGATTAGTAACTGATCCGCCGAGTTCTAGGTTTATACGCTACCAAAATTATCAGGACGGCGCCTACGAGGACGACTGTGGCGGAAGTTTGAGAAATTTCTTGCATTTCAGCCTATCGGTTGTTATAAATAGACCTGCACCATTTTTTTATTGGTTCGTTTTGATTTGGGAGGGCATCCATGACTCTTACGAAAGCCGATATCGCAAAAAAAATTGCGGATGATTGCGGATTCATGAAAGGGGAGGCGACTGAAATCATTGAAAAATTGCTGGACTTGATAAAAGCCAGACTTATAGCTGGGGAAGATGTTATGATTTCAGGTTTTGGAAAATGGACAGTGAAGTCTAAACACTCCCGTAGGGGCAGAAATCCCCAAACCGGTGCGGAATTGATCCTTGACGCCCGCCGAGTGGTCACCTGGAAGTACTCGCCCGTTCTGAAAAAAGCCGTGAATTCTTCCGCGGCTCAGCAGGGTTGAGCGGCCTAATTGTCCCAACTAATGTAACTTCTCAAAAAGGCCGGGTAACACTGGTGGCAAGGGGATGGATTGAGCTTTGCGTGGCTTTTTGCTGACGGATTTTGGGGCAGTGGTGAACGGATTACTCCCTGAAGGCATATGGGGGACA
>JBKQRG010000245.1:0-7844 GCA_052144015.1 Desulfomonilaceae bacterium | reverse complement strand
GGGATGCCCATAGAAGGGAAGCTGGAGCATTTCATCGATCGCGGGGAGACTCAGCGCAACTTTATCAAAGAGAACGAACATCAATTAAAAGAAGTTTATGCCTGGGCCAGACGCCTGCATTCTTGCGAGCCCAAGGAACTTGAAATATCGGTCGAAAATCTGAAGCAGGCGATTGAACTTTCGGAGCGAAGGTTAAGCCTTGAATTTTACAGAGAACTGGATTTGTGCCTCACCGACTGCACGCCTGAAGAGTTGAGACGTTATGGTGAGATCACTGGTTACCTGACTCGTTACAAACGGGCATGGCGTCCTTCGCTTCACTCGAAGTACCGGCGTTTCAAGGAAGATTTGATTCCGCTGCTGAACCGAATTGGAAATGACTTTTCTTTTGATCTGGCTGATAAAATCAAGGTTTACTGCGACCGAAAGTTGTTGGACAAGGAGCTTAGAGTTCTGCTTCAGAGTCTCTTTCATGACGATGCTAAAGAAGTTTTTTCTTGTCCGGATTCGGAATTGCCCAAGTTGCTCGCACTTAAAGCGGATGCTCTAAAGATCAGTCAATGGTTCATACAGAATGAAGAGCGCTCGTCTTGGCCGGCTAAAGCCTGGGAAGCAGCAAGCCGAGGCGATTTTGTGGAGTTCAAGTCGGTCCTTTCGTCTTTCAACATTGCAGTTCATCGAGCAAAATTAGTTGTTGCAACCATTCTGGAAAAATTGAACCAACTGCGGCCCTGGCTAAGGGACGAGTACGTCAGTGAACTCGAACAGAAAGTCATTTCCGGAGTATTAATCCAGAACGATCTGCTGGCCTTGACAACAGGACTTCACCCTGCCAAGGATATCGTTTTCCTGAAATTGGAACTCCAGAGGTCAGATGAAAAAGCCAAGGAGGCAGTCGGAATTCTGGAAAGACTCTATCGTGATCAAATCAAGGCGCCCGGCAATGAGACGACCTACGACCCGAGCCGATGGGGGGACTTATGCTTGGCGACCGCTTATCACGACTGGGCCGTACAAATTGAAGCTAATAGTGAGCCTCTTCAGAAATTCAGTCAGAGCTGGTACGAACATACCAAAGGGAAGCTCAGAGAAAAATTAGAAAAAAAACCAAATTCAGTAATCCCGTTTATCAAGGCTCAATGGTTGACCAAACAAAAGCAAGCGTCTGAACAGAATTGGGGGCCGGTCTTAGCCCTTGGAGGGAGAGGCAGTAGGAGACTCAGGCAGATCATTGAAATAGGCCGTCCCATGGGGTTGTTCGACCTGATTCCCTGCTGGATAATCGACCCAAACAGTGCGAGCCGACTGTTTCCTTTGGAACCCAAGCTCTTCGATGTCGTCATTTTTGATGAAGCATCGCAATGCCCGCTTGAACAGGCCATTTCGGCGATCTATCGTGGCCGTTCCATTGTGGTAGCAGGTGACGAAAAACAGCTATCCCCCACATCATTCCTCCAGTCTGCGTTTGACATGGATACCCTGGAAATTTCCCACAGAAATCGCCTGATCAGGGCTGAGAATTTGCCCGATGAAGAGGCGTTTGATAAAGAGATGCAGACTTGGGGCGCAGAGTTGGCGCGCGAAGTTGAAGACCTTTTAACCGCGTCAACGGATATTCTGCCTGGTAAGTTCCTGGATATTCATTATCGATCTCGGTTCTCTGAATTAATAGAGTTCTCAAACAACGCTTTTTACGGTGGTCGGTTACAAGCCCCTACGAACGCACTGCCCTGCGAAGGCCAAATCACCAAACCCATAGTTCTATATCAAGTCAACGGACAGTATGAAAAGCAATGTAATGGACAAGAAGCTCTTAAAATCGTTGCCATTTTGGAAGAAATTTTCCAATGGGATGCAGACCCTCCCACAATTGGGGTGGTGACTTTCAGCCAGCCTCAAGCCGAACTCATCGACCTCTTGCTGGATCGACAAGCGGAGATATCTCCGGACTTTGGTGCAAGACTCGATTGGCAGCGGCAGCGGAAAAAAGGGGAGCAAGATGAAGGGCTATTTGTCAAGAATCTCGAAAATGTGCAGGGGGATGAACGCGATATAATTATTTTTTCGACAACCTTTGGAAAGGGACCTGACGGAATATTCAGGAGGTATTTTGGACCGCTGAATACAATGCAGGATGGTCCACGGCGCCTGAATGTAGCCATCAGCCGAGCTCGATTACAGAAAATTGTCGTTACTTCCCTCCCTATAGACCAAATTTCTCCCACCCGATCCATCGACTCTGTCCAGGGCGTCGTTCATAGGGGAAAGGAATTCCTGCATTTGTACATGAAATATGTGCGAGCCGTGGACAAGCCAAGCTCTGAAGAACAGCATCAGATTCTAGAGCTTGCACGGCAATTAGGAAAAGGACCAGGCGGCGACGGTGAAATGAACAGTCCCGAATCACCTTTTGAGGACGACGTTCGAGATCGTCTTTACCGGCGATTTCAGGAAACCGGGCTTCAGCACTTGGATGTGGAGTCCCACGTGGGTTGTAGCGGATTCCGAATCGACCTCGCTGTGCGAGACCTCGATTCAGGACGCAACATTCTAGGTATAGAATGCGATGGCCGGAGTTACCATCCGAGTGAGAGCGCTCGGTTCAGAGACATCTGGAAGCAAGATATATTGGAGAAATTCAGATGGAAAATTCATCGAGTATGGTCGCAAAATTGGTGGAGAGATCCGGCGAGAGAAATTGACGAGATTATCAAAAAAGTAAAGTCACTGACAGTCCGCTGATTATGCTTCAGCACGATCTCCATCCTTCGTTGTGACAATAAAAAGGGTAAGGCAGCCCGTGGCCGCCGGGAAGAGGGAAAGTCTCGGGAACCCGCTTTTTTGTCCCGCGTCCCGCGGGATTCCCGAACCCTCCGGCAATCCCGCGAGGTCGCGGGACTAAATGGCTAGCGGTGAGTCAGGGCCGATGGAGGTACCCTGCCGCCGGACGAGGGACAAGGAAGGCCGGGAACCCGTTTGTTTATGTGAGAAGGCCCCACGCCGAGTCGGCCGAACCTTTCCCCAAAGTGGGCCATGCCTTGAAGGCACAACGCGTTGAAGCGTCGAAGATTTCGGAGAACAAGCAATATTCACCAACTGTTGTGTGAACCCCAAAGGCGCTGCACACAGCCTCTGAAATTTTGTTGACAAGAATATTCCGAGTGAGCTATAGGCTGTATATCGACCGGTCAGTCTAGAAACAAACATCATGCAGAATGCCTCCATAAGCGATGTGAAGGACACCATAATCAGGGAAAGCACGAGGCTGTTCCTGGCGAACGGGTACCGGGGGACTTCGGTGAAGAAGATTACCGAAGCGGCTGGAATCGGAAGAGGTACCCTTTACTGGTACTTCAAGAGCAAAGAAGAGATCCTGGAAAGTATCTTTCGGAAATGGGAACGTGGATTCGTGGACGGATTCATTGAAGCTGTGCGGAACTGTAACGGTGGTTTCATCGCGAAATACAAGACTTTTCACAGATTTACCGCGCTGTTTGTTCGCGATAATAGGGACTTATCGCTGGCGTTCCATACCGTCATGAGCGAGATCGCTGGGACCAACACCGAAGCCGAAAGGGTAACCAAGGAAATCTGGGAAAGATACCGTCTCTTTCTTGAGGGAATGCTGGAAGATGGAAAGCGGGAGGGCACGGTTCACGCGAGCGTAGACTCGGTACTCTATGCGCATGTCATCATGGCAAGTCTTACGGGAATACTGGTCCAGTGGTTCGTCAATGGAGAGTCTATAGATGTGCCTGCTTTTGTGAGAACTTTTCGAAATCTTCTCTTGAAAGGTATGACGGGCAGGGAGCGATAATTTTTGTTGGAATCGACTGATCGGTCAGTCTGTAGGACGGAACACGGAACGTAGATCGCTTAAGAATTATGGGGTCCTCACGCGGCCGTTGTCGAGGTCAAAGTTGCTTCTCCCTGAGCCCTCACAGCCGTCAAGGCGCCTGAAATAGCTAGACCGTCCCGTAGTTAGGACTAAGACTAGTGATAAAGCACCTTAGGTAATATCCAAAGAAAGGAGTTGCCATCATGAAGCACACTGGAGCGATCTTTGCGTTGGTGATCGTATTCCTGGTCCTCCCCCATGCCGTCTTATCGGCCGATGTTCCCGGCGTCACGGACACCGAGGTCGTGGTCGGCATATCCACTCCGCTTTCCGGGCCGGCAGCCCTTTGGGGGGCTGTGGCAATGGGGTCCAAGGCCTGGGCTGACTACGTCAACCAGAACGGAGGGGTCCATGGCCGGATGATTAAGGTCCTCGTCAAAGACGATGCGTACAATCCGACCCGCACAGTAACCAATTACGCAGAAATGAAGGGTAAGGTTTTCGTCACCATGGGCCAGATTGGCAGTGCCTGCTGTAGCGCCGTCCGGGACTTGTTTCCTGAGAATAATTTTTTGGGCATCCAGACTATGTGTAATGTGCGTATATGGGCTGACCAAACGCCGGATAAAAGGAAATGGGTTTTCGCCTTATATCCCGACTATGTGGATGAGGGCGAGTTCATGGGGAAATACTCGATGGAAAAACTAGGCTCAAAGAAGTTTGGCATTTTCTATCAGAATGATGATTATGGCAAGATGGGCCTAAGCGGCTTGAATCAGGCGATAGCCGGGAAGGCCGCTCTTGTTGCTGACGTCCCGCACGAGGTTGGAGATACCGGTATGGGACCTCATGCTCTCAAGCTTAAAGAGAGCGGGGCGGACACCGTGATTTTGTATACCAACCCTAAACACGCTGCGCTTATATCGAAGGAGATGGTCAAGGTGGGCTACACTCCGAAGCGTGTGGCCTGCTTCCCCTTGGCTGATAAAACGATGTTCGAAATCGCCAAGTCTGCCTGGGATGGAACGTACGTGTCCCTTTCGGCCAACTCCGGGATCCCAGGGTCGGAACCTCAATCGGACAGAGTCGTGGATATCATTGTGAAGCAGAACCCCGAGATCAAGGGCAAGGAGTGGCACGCAATCCTCGGTGCGATCAACATGATGCACTTTGCAGAAGGGCTGAAAAGGGCCGGCAGGGACCTTACAATTGACAGCTTTACCAAAGGAATGGAGTCGATAAAGGATTGGAAACCTGAAGGAATAGGTGCAGTGGTCGAGTACGGCCCCAACCGGCATCATGGTGTTAACGGCTTTCGAATGGCGCAGGCCAAAGACGGCAAAATTGTTCCATTGGAAACGGAATATCACCTTGCCAAACCCCGTTTCTAAAATAGGCATGACGCGATTTAGGCGATATATAATGTTAATTTTGGTTATTCCTCCTCCAAACGCTTCATGGGCGTTTGGAGGAGGTCGCATGACACCGCCCGGAATGCTTGCTTAAATCCTGAAGCGAACATCAACACTAAGTTCCGACACGTCGAAGAGGTTTTACGAAGTATTTTTGAACTAATGGACTGATCGGTCAGCTCAAGGAGGCTGGCCATGGAACGCAGATGGTACAAGGTTTGGCCCGCTTGGGTTCCTAAGACTTTTAGCGCAGAAAAGCCTACCTCCGAGTACATCCGTGAATGGGCCGCGCTCACCCCCGAAAAGATAGCGCTCAGTTTTTACGGGCGGGACATTACCTACGGTGAACTGAATCGAATGGTCGATCGAGCCGCATGGGGGCTGGTCGAGCTGGGGGTCAAAAAAGGGGACCGTGTTGCCATTCACATGGAAAACTGTCCGCAATTTGTGATCGCTTACTTTGGCGCCCATAGGGCGGGGGCTGTAGTGGTGCCTGTGAACCCCATGTTCAAGCAGGCCGAACTCGAATATGAGCTCAACGATGCCGGAGTGGAAACACTGATCGGCCTTGACCATCTTTACCCGAACATCGAAAGAATCAAGGGTAGGACTCCGCTAAGAAATGTGATCCTGACCTCCCTACGCGATTACCTTCCGGCTGCCCTCATCCTGCCGCTGCCGCCTGATGCGACGGAAGAGAAACACTCTTTCACAGGCACACTCGATTTCGTCGAGTTTATCGAAACATCGTCGGATCGTCCCATATGCAATGTCATTGACCTGGAAACAGACCTTGCGCTTCTTCAGTATACAGGTGGGACCACGGGCATACCCAAAGGGGCCATGATCAGCCACCACACCCTTGCCTATGCCAGTATCGGATCCATGTACTGGTATCGTCACCGGGAAAATGACATCCACCTGGGTGTCACTCCTTTCTTTCATGTAATGGGTCAACAACAATTAATGTGCACACCTCTGGTCTCTGGGGGCCGGGTGGTGATTCTCTCCCGGTTTGTTCCGGACGTGGTTGCTCGGGCCGTTGCCCATTATCGCTGCACGTTTTGGGTAGGCGCCACCACTATGGTAATCGCTTTCTTGAGCCTTCCTGATATCAAAGATTACGATTTCAGTTCTTTTCGCTGTCTGGTATCCGGTGGCGCACCTATATCGGTTGAACTCCAGAAGAGACTGAAAGAACTAATGCCCGCGACAATTATCTGTGAGGGCTACGGGCTTTCGGAGACCATCGCTCACGGAGGTGCCTCCACTCCATTGCACCGGTACAAGCCCGGCTTCCTCGGTATCCCCCAGCTCAACAATATACGAATCATGGATCTATCGACAGGAGATAAAGAACTGGGGCCCAACGAGGAAGGAGAGATAACAATCAAGGGACCGGCAGTGATGCAAGGATACTGGAACAACCCGGAGGAAACAAAACGGGTTCTGCGAGATGGCTGGCTCCACACAGGAGACATAGGGCTGATGGATGAGGAGGGGTATCTCAAGATCTTGGGACGAACGAGAGAGCTGATCAAGTGTTCGGGCTACAGCGTGTTCGTGGCCGAGGTGGAAGATCTCCTTTATGCGCATCCCGCGGTGAAGGAAGTAGCTGTGATAGGCGTAAGCGACCCGTACCGTGGCGAGACTCCGAAGGCCTTTATCATCTTGAAACCGGAGTATGAAAACAAGACCAAGGAAAGTGAGATCCTGGAATGGTGCAAGGATAATATGGCCGCGTACAAACGCCCACGATTTGTGGAGTTCAGGCAAGAACTACCGAAGAGCGCTGCAGGGAAGCTGCTGCGGAGAATTTTGGAGCAAGAAGAGAAAACGGGACTTCAAAATAGTGCGGTGTAGTGTTTTGTTTCATTGGATCGTTGAGCTTGTTCGCCAGGAAAGCACTTCAGACCGCGGCCAGGTCTGGATGACGATAGGAGAGAAGGGATCAAATGAAATAATTTTGCAGCCGAATACATAGAAAGCAACGCCTCTTACGAGATCAATCGCGACCGCCCTTTTTGCCTTTCCGACGCTTTCCCCCGTTTTTTCTGCCGATCCGATTCAACCTCTCTGCCACGTGGTTGACCCTATTGTCCTGAAGCACGTTTCAAAGACTGTAGCATCTGACCAAAATCGGAGTGAAAGTCCCATGTCATGGTGGGAGATGGAAAATCCATGTTGCTTCAACCTTTTCAGTGGCTCTAAACTGCCAAGCTCTATTCAGCTAAGGTACGATCGGAAAGATTAAGATTGACCTGGGGTAGAATCGAGCAGCAAAATAAAAAGGGGACCGAAGAGTCTTCTTAATCAACCCGACGACGGTTTGGCCTCTCTTGAGCCTTGTGAGTGACCACACTCGGCTTTTTCGAATCGGAGGAACCAACCCACGACCGTTCAGTCACACCGAAACCTCCGAAATGGCTACACCGTAGAATAAGTCGAGATACCAACCGTTTGAAGTGGGGTCTTGTCCCCACGTGGGCAGAAGCTGTCCAATTGCGACCCGGTCGCTCTGTCTCTCGGCTGGACCAAGTGGATTCATCATGGGGGGCGTGAAAGTAACCAAGAACTTTAATGAGGGGGGCAAT
>JBKQRG010000244.1:0-4450 GCA_052144015.1 Desulfomonilaceae bacterium | reverse complement strand
GTTGCTCACACAAGCCACCGCCCTTTTCTCTGTGTCCAATTATTCCGATAATCCTGCCCGGCTGGTCAACCTATTCCTATATTCTCACCCCATTTCCGTCAATACTATCCGGCTTTCTACAGTGATAAAGTCCAAGGGCGTCAGCTTTGGTTTTCAACAGCATTAACTCTATGCGAAATATTAGCTGACAAGGAGGAACTCCACGAGGATCTGCCTGAAAACCATGTAAGCATATAATAGCATAACCAGAGAGAATATATGGCCGAAGTAAACAAATTTGGACTGAGTCGGGATATTCCCGATCCAATAAAAAGGGAAGTTCGTCAAAGGTGCGGTTTCGGCTGTGTAGTTTGCGGCAACGCGATTTACCAATATGAACATGTTGAGCCTTTGTTTTCTGAAGCCGAAAAACATGATCCAAACGGTATCGTGCTACTTTGCGGTGGTTGTCATGACAGAGTCACGCGAGGAATCTTATCCAAAGAAACAGTCAAGTTGAAGGCTAAGAATCCAAAATGCCTTGAGCAAGGATTTTCATTTGGCCCTTTTGATCTCGGGTTAACGCCACCTGAAATTATTTTTGGAACGCTTACAGCGAGAAATGTTGAGACTCTTATCAGAGTTTATGGAGACAAGATATTATCTGTAGCTCCGCCAGAACAAGAAGGGACACCATTTCTGATCGATGCATTCCTGAATGACACAACAGGAAGTCTAGTCTTTGCAATCAAGAGCAACGAATGGCAGACGCCCGCCGACAATTGGGACGCAGAGGTTCTTGGGCCAAGAATAATCATCAGAAAGAAAATAGGGGACATATTGCTTTGCCTTCGGAGCGAGCCACCACATCGACTCATCATCGAACGTCTCGACATGCTCCATAAGGGAGT
The DNA here is from genome assembly GCA_052144015.1 of Desulfomonilaceae bacterium. Lineage (GTDB taxonomy): Bacteria > Desulfobacterota > Desulfomonilia > Desulfomonilales > Desulfomonilaceae > DATJPW01. The sequence continues at coordinate 3,560 of JBKQRG010000244.1, read as the reverse complement.
GAAGATTGTTTGCAAAGAGGGGCAAACTGTGGAGGTTACCACACCCTCGGGCCAGTATTATAAATCGACCCAAACAGAAATTGAGGGATGTAGGATTGGGGTAGATGTTACAGACACTGGCATGGCGATTGGGGTGGATGGGGGAAGAGTTTTCATCGGTCAGGCAACCGTGGGGAGCATCGCGCCACCGAAATGAAAAGTGCCCATGCCGCAGTGGAAAGAAATACCAAAAAGTGTTGTGGCGCTAGCAAATAAATCCAGTAATTTCAGCATTTCTTTCTCTTAAATCGTCCTCTTCTCCCCTGTGCTTCCTTCAAAGGCTCACTTTTCTACCTACTTAACCCCTTGTCCTTTCTGATAAATAATCGTAATTTATTTTTTATAAAAATAACCATACGCCAAGTCTACCGACCTGAGAAAATCGCTCATAATTGATTACGCAGAGCCTCATCACGTTTCTCGTTGTCCTTTCAATTTTCTTTTCAAATGATCTTGCTCGTGGTACGGTCGATCCCTCAAAACTGAAAACCCGCTTTCAGACAACGTACCACAGGAGTAGACGGAAGGGACGACACCGGTCAAGAGGAGAACCAGTTGAGTAAGAATCCAAAGATTATGTATTACGACAGGACAAATCCTTATCCACCACTGACCACGCCAAGGCAGGCGAAGACTGACGAGATTCCAAAGGACAAGGATTCCATAAAGGTTGAAGGAAAGGAAACTACTGAAATGGGCTCAAAAGAATTGCAGGGATCACGCAAAAAAGAACAATCGTCGATGGGTCTTGTACCCCGTGATAAGTTTGAATCGGCCATACGTGGGTTGCAGGAATCAACAACAATAGAGAATGACAGAGGAGAGGAAGTCCCCTTTGATGGTGAGACCAAAGAAGTTTTCATCAAGTATTCCCAGCAAGCCTATCCCATTGCAGAGAAGATGCTGGAAACGATTTATGAAACGGGACGATTTTTATACGAGGTGCGAGAAGTCTTGAAGCCGAAGAAATTGTTCATTCGGTGGCTGGAGACCACAGGCTTTCGGGACAGACGGTATTACAGATACATGAGAGTTTACGGGAGTTTTGGCAAAAAACTGGTGCAATTTTCTCACCTCGGCATCAGGAAGTTGGAAGCAGCATCAAGCCTGAAGGATTCAGTTGAGTATCTGGAGCAGCATACTGAAGATGCAGAAAAGCAGACCGTGAGGGAGTTTGAGCAGGCGATTCGCAAGCTCAGAGCCGTTAAGAAGAAAGGAGCAAAGGGGAGGAAGCCCACTTACGAGACAATTGGCGGTTGCAAGGTGCATCAGTCAAAAGACGGAAAAAGAATTATGGTTGAGGGACTGTCTAAAAGGAAGCAGTCCGCATTATTTGAGACTATTAAGGCTGCATTATCAAAGGGTAAAGCCTAGGCTTGACACGGTGGCAACTCGGCGTCCGATATTTTACGTTGAGGCAAGCGAATGAGTGAATCCTCGCAAAAAGTTATCCCTTTTCATCAGATAGACAGCAAAAAAGACTCCTACAAGCGTTTGAGCGAGTCCGGTCAGAGATCGCCCAAATTGAAACCATAGAAGATGCGGTGCATCTCCGATCCCAAGCAGAAGCGCTCCGTGTTTATGCGATACGGGTGAAGTGTTCCAGGGAAGTCCTTGATCAGATTGCCGAGACCAAAGTTAGGGCTGAGAGAAGACTTGGCGAACTGCTTGTTGCACGCCCGGAAACAAGAGGTGGCGACCGAAGGAGCGACGAAGTCGAGGATCAAAGGTCGAGTGACTCGACTTTTGATTCTTATCCCCCCACCCTTCAAAATCTTGGTGTGTCAAAGTTCTTGTCCAGCAGAAGCCAAATCATTGCAAATATCCCCGAGGATCTATTTGAGGGCAGGATTCGCTACACCCAAAAACTTAATAGAGGCAGGGATTTATCAGCCGAGATGTTTTCCTACGCCAAATACTTGAAAAGAGAACAAGAGCGGGAGCAAAGGCGACAGGATGCTGCATTGAGAGCAGCCAATATATCGCCTGATGAAAAAATACAGGTTCTGCACGGGGATTTTAGAGAGGTGTTGACAGAGTTCGTTCCAGCAAACACGGCCGCCGTGGTCCTCACCGACCCTCCATATTTGCGGAAGGACGGCACATACCTTGACCTCTGGATATCGCTATCTGAATGTGCAGAGCGAATCCTAAGGCCAGGAAAACTCCTTGTCTGTTATTCGGGCAAATTTTGTCTGGATCGTTGTATGGAGATTCTGGGCTCGCATCTTCAGTACGTCTGGACTACGGTTATAGTTTATCCGAGTTTACCCGATAGCATTCACGCCCTCCGTATCAAAACCTACTTCAAGTTGGCTCTGCTTTTTTCCAAAGGTGAATATGAGCCTCTGATGAAGCGTTCTTGGTTCAAGGATGTTATTGACGGAGACGGATACCCAGGTCTCAAGACTTCTCACCCTTGGCAGCAAGGAATTAAGGAAGCCGAAACTCTCATTGAGTCCCTTACAGAGGAAGGCGACCTGGTGGTTGATCCATTCCTTGGTTCGGGGACGGTCGCTGTCGCTGCTAAGAAGCTCAACCGGCGTTTCATTGGCTGCGATGTAGATGAACACTATGTGAACGAGACATTGCAACGATTGGAAGATGTCAAAACCCAGTAGTAATGCGATGATAGGCAAACCTTAAAATGGTCCCGGATTTTTCGTGTCAAGGAGGAGACTGCTTATTTTTGCGGCTTTTTGAGCCGCTTAGTATAGGGGGTGGGGGTATTTTTACAGTAGTCATGGGGTTCTTCCCATCTCTTTGCATTCCGAGCGCCTAAAATTAACCGAAAAAGAGACCGCTAATTGCGGTCTGTTATTCAATTCTTTACGCTTCAGTTGGTCTAAACCACTATTCCGAAGTTCTTCGCTAATGCCGTCATCGCAGCTTGAGCGTCCGCTGGATCAATATTCGGATTGCCTTGAAAAGATTTGCCCAGCGCTTCTGCGGCTTTCTGATAAGATTCGTGTTTCTGGCCATTGACGGCCAAGACTGCATCATTGGCAGCCTTTACTTTGCCAGCTTCGATCTCAGCCACTTCCAGTTCATGCTGCCGAATGCTCTCTTTTTCTCTTGCTGCAACCTGTTCCGGGCTCTTCCTCTTGAGCAAATATCCACCACCAGCACCAATGCCGAGAAGCAGCAAGCAGTCCATCAACGGATTCCCTGTAGACATTTCCATAACGCACCTCCAGTTTGGTTTAGAGACGAGTGTTGATTTCTTCTGTCTCTATTTATCTGTATGTATAACTAATTAATTGTATTCCCTTTTGCGTGCCCATGTCAGTTTCATACCCCCTTGTACTTCCACGTAAACGCAAGGGTTAAGACGTTGCTGGAGGGTCCGTGGTGTGAGTTGGGGCAGGAAAAAGAGACCGCTTATAGCGGTCAATTTCATTGAATGATGTGCGTCATGGGTTTATTCGTTATTGTCGTTAGATACGGTGCCGTTTTCTGTTTCAGGAAGTAGTCCCTGCTTGCATAAGTCCTGTTGCAGTTGAGTCTCGGCAGCTTCCATC
>JBKQRG010000243.1:0-9220 GCA_052144015.1 Desulfomonilaceae bacterium | reverse complement strand
GGCATGCCGCTGGATATTGCACGCGGCGGTCAGAGTCTCGGCAGGATTTGGCTCAATCAGGGAAAAGAATTCCGTTTGTTCCCCGAGTGACGGCACCCTGGGTCCCTGCTCATTTCATTACGGTATTCGAGCACGTGTGATTCGTCCAAAGAGGGTACTTTTGGCATTGGAAACACCCGCGAGAGTCCCAAACAGTTGCAGGCATTAACCGTACTTCAAATACGGATCAGTACAAAAGATGCTGTTTGAGCCACGGCGTACGGTGACGTCCGCCCAAGCACTGGACAAAACGATCCGGTCCGGGTATTCGTAATCACCCGATAGGGGTGACACACCATGAATGGGGCCGTGACGATGCACAGAAAATTCGACCGTTGGATCAGCACACGGGGTGTGGGCGTGGTCTTTGTATGTCTACTGGCTCTGAGCTTTGTCTCAGCTGCCGGTGCTGAAGACTCTATCACGTTGGGACGGGTTGGGCATCAGACCAACTCGGTGTTAGCCCACGCGGGACATGAATGGCAGGGCTGGCACGTGCCAGGAGAGCGGGATGAGGGAGGCGTCTCAGAAGATATGCCAAGAGGCTATCCATCCGAGGAATCGGAACGTTCCGCAGCGTACATGGCGAAAACCAATAGGTCTGATGAAGCCAACATGCTTGCGTCGTATGTGCCGAAAGGAGAACTGAGCTTTTCCATGATCGTTTTCGCCCTAGGATCGGCGCTGTTGCTTGGCTCCACCCATGCATTGAGTCCCGGACACGGCAAGACGATGGTGGCTGCTTATCTCATTGGGTCCCGCGGCACGCGACGAGATGCTGTTCTTTTGGGTGGGATCGTTACCTTCACCCATGTTATCAGCGTGGTCCTCTTGGGATTGCTCTGCCTCCTTTTTTCCAAATATGTCGTTTCTCAGAAGCTGTTTCCGTGGATTGGTGCAGCTTCGGGGACTGTTATATTCCTTGTGGGGTACTGGATGCTGGCAAAGAAGGCGCTAGGGATTGAACATGGACATTCACATCACGGTCATCACCACGAGACAGAGGACCCCCACCGTAACCCCAGCATAGGACAGGCGCAAAGCTCATTCAGGGGTGAAACGACCTCCATAGTCCCAATAGCCCAGCACCACCATCGTCATAGACCGGGGCATGACCACAGACACCACGAAGTTCGGCATGATCACTGCTCAGCAGGCCACGTCACTACGAGCTCCCTCGTTTCCCTGGGGCTTGCCGGAGGAATGGTTCCGTGCCCAACGGCGCTGGTAATACTCCTCTCTGCGATCAGCCTCGGTTGGGTCGGGTTTGGTCTTCTGCTCATTATATTCTTCAGTCTGGGCTTGGCAGCGGTACTCATTGTCATTGGACTCCTGACCGTGACCGCATCTCGTTTCGTTGATCGGTTTTCAGAGAGCAGGAAGTGGATACAACTTCTTCCAGTATTCAGCGCCGGGGCGGTCATGATCATAGGGATTGGAATAGCCTTCAACTCGTTGGTGGCTGGGGGGATTCTTACTATTAGCCGCTGAGCAGGTTCCTATAAATCGCTGCTCACAGATGCAAACCCAGCGTTGGCAAGGACACATCAAAGAGGTCAGATTTTGTTGGTATCCCCGGCAACTCCGCCGGAATAAACCGGAGGTATTACTATCACGACTCTTAGGGGGTTCAGGCTTCGTTTCGTTACGGTATCAAGTATTGATTTTTCGGAGGCTTTGTTGATTCCACTTTTTCGGCTGTGATCTTCGGCACGTGACCATCCTCAATATTCGTGAATCCCACTATGCCCTCCACCTTGACCCATTCTCCTCGGCTGAGGGTTTTGGCTTTATCATATTCGATCAATATTCCTACGGGCCTAGCGTCCGCTGCGCAGCAAAACATGGACAACTGGTAACAAAAGAATGAGTTGTCGGGCAGCTTCTCATCCCGATAAACCATGCCTGTCGTGGTCACTCTCCTTCCTTCGTATGGCTTCGGCTCGAATGCCAGCCGCAGAAGTGAGGGATTCTCGCGCAAACCAATGGCCAGGCTGGGACTTGAAAGGGCTTCCCCTCCATCTGTGGCGGAACTGGAGAGAAACTGACGGGATGCCTGGCTTCTGATGTGACCTTTTTGAGCCACATAGAATGAACGTTTTTTCGCTGCTTCAGGACTGAGTTGGGACACAACGGCAGTAGGCAGGTACAGCAGAGGTAATATCATTATTCCCATCTGCATTACGAGTCCCACCCCTCGTCTGCCACGATCATGCGGACCGCAGTAGACAAGCGCTACCATGAAGAATACCAGTATGGCAATCCCAAGTTCCACTAACCACCAATAATCTGCCCGCAGGAACTTCCCCAAGAGTGGGCCTCCTTCAATGCGCATGAGAAACCAGAAGGACAATATCCATGCCAGAACCACGATCAATTGAAACAAGCGGAATAACGAAGGCTTGGATCGGTCACTGTCCACCCGAAAAACCTCCTAATCCATATTGCAGAAACATCATGACACCCAGGACCGCCATGAAGGTGAGAAAGGACAGGGCTACGATGACACGTTTGCGGAACATGGTCAGGTACATGAGCAACAATTTCATATCGAGCATCGGACCGAGAACCATAAAAGCCATTTGAGCGGTATCCGGCAGCACCCCTCGAAATCCGGCTGCTATGAAGGCATCCGTTTCACTACAGAGATTCAGCGCTATGGCAAGGCCCATCATCACGACTATGGCTATGCCCGGTGAGGCAAAAAGATCCCGAAGTGCGTCAACCCCGATAGTGGTCCTAGCCAAGGCCGCAATGAAGGCTCCAATCACGAGGAACCTGCCGATGTCAAAGAAGTCATCGCAGGCGTGCTGGAGAGCAGCAAAGAATTTCGACAACGTATTGGTGTTGCCATTAGCGGCATGGTCATGTGCGGAGCAACCACACGCAAGGGTGGATTCGGATGGAGGTTCGTCCAGCAGCACACTTTTATTGCGAAACAAAAGATTCATAACCAGTGCCACCACCACTGCAATTGCGTACCCGCAAATCATCCGAATACTCAGGAAGCCCCAGTCAAACCGGTACGCCAGCCATGTGGAACCGGCGACGATCGGGTTTACTATTGGGCCTCCCAGGAGGAATGCTATGGCGGCTGACAACGGCATGCCCTTCCGCAGCAATCTCCTGACAACAGGCACTATGGCGCATTCACATACGGGAAATATGATGCCGAGACCAGCGGCAACGAAAACTGCGGCGTTTTTGCGCCCTGCCACCAAACGGCTCACCATTTCCTCAGGAACGAAAGCCTCTATCAAGCCTCCGACAACCGAACCGAGGAGCATGAACGGCATGGCCTCCACCATGATGGCCAAGAAACTTATGGAAAGGTCCCCTACCATCTCATGAAGTCCCTGAAATCTCCCTAGGCAAAGCATAACTATGGCGACACAAAGGAAAGCGGCTTCAATTATGAGGATGGCCGCCTGGGTCTTTCGCGGGTAACTTGGAATATCGACTTGGCTGGGCTTCGCTAGTGTGTACTGCGTAGCCGAGGCACAGGCCAGACACTCACTCGGATGATGTAGGTGGGAAATGTCACCATGGATGCCAGGGCTCTTTTCAGACAAGACCTCTCCATTTGCTTGATTTAGGATAGGGGCGAAATAACATTTGTCAGAGCCAGGGTTCTGTCCCTGACCTTCATTCAAATTGCTCTGGTGGCGCTGCGTGAATCACCATTGAGAATCCAGGTTTTGAGGCTCCAACGATCTCCTATCGGATTCTATATACAACATGTCAGTTGTCTTCACCAGGTTTCTGCCCAGACCCGGTCAGACCGCAGGATGCATTCAGGCTCTGCCGTGATTCCGGCCCTCGTGATGATCATAGTCGCTAAGGTTTCATTTGAAGGCCCAAAAGGGTAAGGTATGTAGCAGGCTTTGGCTTGGAGGGTTATGGTGTGGACAGTCTATATCCCAAGATTTGCAAATGGTGCGCTGGCAGTGTTTGCAGTTGTTACCCTGCTGAGCTGCGCGTCAGATGACGGATCACTAACGGGGCTCGCTCAAAGAGGCGATCTGGCCCGGATACGCAGCCTTCTTGATAAAGGAGCTGACATCAATGCAAAGGATGACGATGGTCGTACAGCACTGATGATCGCTTCCAGGAAGGGAGACATTCAAATAGTGAAACTTCTGCTGGACAGGGGGGCTACGGTCAACGAAAAGAGTGCCTTCGACAACACGGCTTTGATATGGGCCTCACTGGCAGATCGTCTTGAAGCCTTGAAACTGTTGTTGGATAAAGAAGCCGATGTCAATGCAAAAAACGTCCAGGGTGATACGGCTTTAACATGGGCCTCCTTCGACGGCGACCTTGAAGTTGTGAAACTGCTTCTGGAAAAGGGATCTGAAGTCAATGCAAGAAATGGTTCGGGTGAGACCCCATTAATGATCGCTTCGAGGATTGGTAACCTTGAGGTCGTGAGACTCCTTCTGGAAAAGGGATCTGATGTCAATGCTCGGAATAACAGGGGCGATACGGCTTTAACATGGGCCTCGCTGGAGGGACATACTGGAGTCGTGAAGCTCCTTCTGGACACAGGGGCAGATGTCAACGCCCGCAACAATTTTGGCGATGCGGTTTTGATGTGGCCTCTCTGGAGAGTTGACTTCGACGTGGTGAGACTGCTCGTGAACAATGGAGCCGACGTTAATGCAAAGAATAATTTTGGCGATACGGCTATAGTATGGGCTTCCTTGAAAGGGAGCCTTCAGTTAGCGAAACTGCTTCTGGACAAAGGGGCTGATGTCAATGCAAGTAATCACAAGGGCGATACAGGTCTCATATGGGCTTGCTTGGAAGACCGCCCTGTTATCGCGAAACTGCTGCTGGAAAACGGGGCTGATATTAATGCAAAGAATAACCTTGGCGATACGGCCTTAATGGCGGCCTCCTCAAAAGGTCATCTTGAAGTCGTGAGATTGCTTCTGGCAAAGGGGGCAGATACCGAGGTACGGAATAGCAAGGGCGACACCGCTTTTATCTTGGCTTCCCGGAAAGGGTTCTTTCAAATAGTGGAATTATTGAAAACTCATCCGCAAAAAAATAATACGCGTTACAGATAATGCGGGGCAATGGATCGAGGGATTTGGCATCCCCGACAACCCCGCCGATAGGATCGGAGGCGCTACTCTCGCGACTCTTCCGAGGTTCAGGCTCCACGAGAGGTGCCTTCTTTTTCCGAGAATTGTCGAGGATACCACCTGAGAAGCGATGCAAAGTCCCAGCCGGGGGTTTTGTGATTACCCGGTCACGTTTTCACTCACCGTTGCCGGTTGCCCGAACTTGAGGGTTCCGTGATTTTTTCCTGGGCAGAGTAGTGCGCAATGAAGATGGGACAGAATTATCAATCTGCTTCATCACGCCTTCGAGCGGCTTCCAAGAGCAGCTGTGTTCCCGGTTTTTCAATCGTCTTCCGGTCTGGTTCGCTCCAAGCTAGATGCACAAATTTTCCGCGAGGGAACATCATGCTCGAATAAAGTGCCTCTTCTCCTTCTAGTTTGCCATTTGTAGCGTGAAGAATCTGGCCTTCCTTCAGATACACCTTGCAGGATGTCCGGTTAGGAAGGCTAATTTCCAGGATTGTTCGTCGCCTATCAAGCAATATCCATTGAATATAATCGAGAATATCAATGCCTTCCACCATTCCCGAATACGAGTACTCCGTTTTCTTCTTCTGCGGGACCAGACCACTTCCTCGTTCCTGAACCGGGAAGAGTCCTGACAATTCGACCGTTTCCTCGTATCCAATCCGCCGGGCATTCAAGTCCCGCTGGGAGATTAATCCTGCTGCGAGCAGCTTTCGAAATACACTATCAAGCCCTTTCCCGGTAACTTTATATTTTTGCATAAGATTGACATCATCCATTCCTGATCTTATGTCACTCAAGATTTCTCTCGCGTAAATTTCTGGTTTTGCCATAGACCTGGCCGTCCTCCCCCTATTTAATGATAGAAAGGAATTCTAGTTTGAAGAATTGAAACTCCCGTCCGTTTTCATCTCTTCAAGCCCCTACGATCCCCATTCACCGCCGCTTTCAGCACCGGCGAGTAGTTCCAGGTCACGACTCTCCGCGCGTGGAGGAGCATCTGCTCTCCGGTCCTGGGATTCCTGCCTCTCCTGGGGCTCTTAGACTGGACGTTCCATTTTCCGAAGCCGGAGATCATGACATCTTCCCCCGCTATGAGTCTTTTCTTCATAATATCGAGAAATTTCTCCAAGACCTCCGTTGCCTCGCCTTTCAGAAAACCGCAGCCGTCAGCGATTTTTTGAGATATGTGGAGTTTTGTGAGTGTCGTAGAATCCTCCTTAGAATGCAAAACCCCTTTATAATACATTATGTTATGGTTTGGGAAAGAAATTATGCGCTAAGGAAGCATGAATCTTCATCCCAGAAGGGTGCCGTGGGGACATTCCTTCCGGTTCTCAAATCTCGCCTGGTTCGTTCCGAGTATAAATATCGTCCCTGGACCGGTTCACGGGCTCCCAATCTTCCGGCTCACTAGCTTGACGCTCTTTCCTTGAGACAGATGAACCTCAGCCTACCGAAGCATCCTGATGATCTGTTCCACTGTAAAACGATTCCGTTTGACTCTAAACTCGCTATTTAGCACAGACCTTATATAAGCTCGTAGAAAGCGAATAGCCGGAAGGCCGACTCTCGGTAGGAAGCTGCGTACGTGCGGCTTGATTCATTTCCGGTTAAAATTGCCCGATACAAAAAATTCAGCTAAACGATTTATTTTGGTATCAGAAACCGATTTTTGGGTGGGTGCGTCTTTTCCACTTTTGTTGCCGAAATCATGGGGTAGTCTTCCCCGTCGAATGTGGTGAAGCCTACTTTCCCATCCACTTTCACCCATGCCCCCTTGTCAAGTCTGGCCGCGGCAGGCCATTTCACGATTACTCCGGCAGGGCTCGCATCCGCCGCACAACACACCATCAAAAGCCGATAACAGAAGAAAGAGTCGGCGGATAATCCTTTTCCTTTGTAAACCATCCCTATGATCGTCGCGTCCGTTCCCGTAAAATCTTCAGGGTTGGAAACAAGGTCCCATAAAGTAGGTTTGTGAGACTTCGCCGAAGTTGCGACCTCATGCGAATTGTCGCTCGGCGCCTTCGCGATTAACTGCGTCTTTGGCCTTTTAGGAGATTCAGATTGCTTTACCGCTGTGCGAGGAAGCTGCGGCGAGCTGCTCTTTGGCGCAGCTTCAGTGCCGGATTCCGGGATAGCCGCCATTTGCCTGCCTGGATCGGATCGTTTCACTGATACACGGGAAGTAAACAACGAGCGTTTCTCCGCTGCTTCAATGCTCAATTCCGAGCCGACAGCGTAAGGCATGTACAAGAGCGGAAGTGCCAGGATGATAGCTTGTATCAGGCTTCTTCGCCGATCCAACCCGAGTTGACGCGGTTGATTGAAGATCAATGAAGCCAGTAGAGCCACAAAGACCCAAACAGCAATGTAAACGATCCACCAGTAGCTGCTACGAAGAAAGCGCCCTAACAGAGCGTCGTCACCCGAACCGTGGGCGAGCCAGCCGAGAGCAATTACCCACCCGGTCAGAACAGCAGCCTGGACCAATCCCAGCCAGTTAAGGCTTTGTTTAGTTCCCACCAGGTACGCCTCCGAAACCGTAATGCAAGACCATCATGACTATCAGCACAGCTACGACCGTCATGAATGAAAGGGACCAAATGGCCCGACCTCTGAAGATTGTGAAATAGCCCAGCATGAGTTTCAGATCCAGCATGGGACCAAGAACCATGAAAGCCATTTGGGCGGTATCGGGAAATATCCCTCGAAATCCCGCGGCTATAAAGGCATCGGTCTCGCTGCATAGATTGAGCGATACGGCAAGACCCATCATTGCCAATATGGAGAGAATCGGTGAAGCAAACAGTTCGCGAAAGGCAACCACGTCAATCGTAGCTCTGGCGAAAGCAGCAACGAATGCTCCTATGATCAGGAACTTGCCGACAGTAAAGAAATCGTCCCGAGCATGAGTGACAACATCCGAGATCTTGGCAAGAAGACCGGACGGAATGTGGCTGTGATCATGCTCGCAATGATGGCAGCCATGCTCGCAAGACACATCGCTCATTACAGGAACGAGCTTATCACGGGGAAAAAGGGCATCGAAGGCAAAGGCTACGCTTACTGCTATGACGTATCCGCAAATCATTCGAGTGGTCACCACGCCCCAATTCCCACGATAAGCCAACCACGTGGAAGCCGCCACGAGAGGGTTCACTATCGGCGCACCGAGAAGAAAGGCTATCACAGCAGGCCGAGGCACACCTTTATTGATCAAGCGCCGCACAATGGGAAGGATGGCGCATTCACAAACCGGGAAAATTATTCCCAGGGCGCCCGCGATGAAAACGGTAGTTGTGGCCCGCCCTGCCAGCGCTCTCTGGACAAATTCGGAGGGAACGAATACTTCAATAATCCCGCCAAGTACCGCCCCAATCATCATGAACGGCATTGCTTCAAGTATAATCGCAACAAAATTGATGGCGAGATCGCCAAGTTCGGGCTGCCGCGAAATCATTCCCATCACAAGAGCTGCCAATGCGCTTGTAATGATGACCAATTCCGCAATAATGGCTAATGCTTCCGCCCGGAGAGAACCAGTACCCGTAAAACGCTCGGCGAATGCCGGCGAATAATCCGTCTCCTCACGATGAGGCATTTCCAGGTGATGATGATGGCCAGGTATAATCATCCGCTGTGACGACTCTGGCGGTGTCACACTATTCCTCCGTCGTTCCTTTGGGGCCGGATTACATGTGCCCGGAAATCGAGCAGGCGATTTCACGCTTGATCAATCATTGCCAGGATATTGAATCAGGACGTGAAATTCAAGTGCCGGAACTTTGTGCATTTCATGAGGAAACTGGCAAGTATTTCCGCAAGAAATCCAAAATTGCTTTGTACCCCTTGATCTGGTTCTCTTTCTTCACAAACCCATGACCTTCATCTTCGAACACAATATACTCCACAGGAACATCCCGCTTACGCGCCGCTTCCACAATCTCGTCAGACTCGGCTTTCAGGACTCGGGGATCGTTTTTCCCCTGAAGCACCATCAAGGGCTTTACGATGTTGTCTGCATGAAACAGAGGCGAGATGCTACGCAGATATGGTTCTTCCGTATCGGGATTTCCAAT
>JBKQRG010000242.1:0-2858 GCA_052144015.1 Desulfomonilaceae bacterium | reverse complement strand
AACGGGGTACCAGGAGGGGAAAAGATGCCCGCTGCTTGTTTTTGTGTACGGAGGCGCGCTCGAATCCGATCAATTGAACCAATTCGGTTTCAACGGCTTGGGAGAACCCTATAATATGCAACTGTTTGCGACACGAGGGTACGCAGTCTTGCTGCCAGACGCCCCGCAACATCTCGGGACCCCGATGCTTGATTTGGCCAAGACGGTTCTTCCTGGTGTCGACAAAGTTGTCGACATGGGGATCGCCGATCCCGAACGCATGGGGATCATGGGACACAGCTACGGAGGCTATAGTGTCCTCGGTTTGATGGTGCAGACGAAGCGTTTCAAGGCCGCAATGATGGGCGATGGATCGGGCGACTTGATCAGCTCCTACGGCCAACTAAACGCAGATGGTTCCTCCTATGCCACCTCCAGAGAGCAGGGCCAGGAACTCATGGGCGGGACGCCCTGGGAGTATCGTGACCGATACATTGAAAACTCGCCGGTTTTCTATCTGAACCGGGTGGAAACGCCTCTTCTCATCGTTCAGGGCAGCGCCGATACGACAGTGCACGCCTACCTTTCGGATGAAGTCTTTGTAGGTCTGCGTCGACTGGGCAAGAGAGTCACATACGTGAAATACGTGGGGGAAGATCACTATCCGTATGCGTGGAAACGTGAAAATCAAATCGATTTTTGCAATCGCTTGATCAACTGGTTTGACAGATGGATTGGGAATGGAGCCGGACCACACTGACAGGAAAAGTGTTCGGCCAAAAAAATCCACTCGAAGAGAATCCTCTTTTCTTTATGGCCTCTCTCTGTGCCTGCCAAGGCAGGCAATGACACAAGTGGTTTCTGGTTTTGAGCTGGTTGCGAAGGTAATTTCTTTCGTTGGTAGTAGGTTATCAGTTTGAATCAAAGCACGGCTACCGTCCGTATGAATTGTCTTCGGATTCGCCGCGATACGGGAATGACCTTCCAAAGACGTGTTGCTACACTTCTGACCTCGATGGCCACCTTGTCATGGGATCGAGTGCAGTTAAACCAAGGTGTGAGCTGAGTGTGACTGCCACAGATGCAGGCACGTTTAGAGAAGCTCCGCGAGATTTGCAACAGTCTAACAATGCAATTAGAAACCCTCTTGCACCGCTGGATGCTGCAGATATGGTGGCTTGGTTCAAGAGGCTTTCCCACTTGTCATCCGCACTCCCAAATTCTTCGACGAGATGTAGTGCCGCAAGATATTCAGCAACTGGGTCGAGCGCGAATTTGAATTTCTCACCGGTTGGTCCGGCATTCTGAATCAGCCCGAGCCTCTCTTCGCAATAGCGGAGCAGGCCGATCGCGACATCGCGCGTAGCAGGTAGGCGCCTGCAAATTTCCGAAATTGCACTCTCTCTGCCTGATGGCATTGGAGTAAATTGTTGCCTTAAACATCCCCAAGCAAGGATTTTGGCTGCTACTAACACATTTGTATAGTCTTGCCTGTCTTCTTTTACCTTCCCACTGATTTCCAGGATGTAGCTGAGCACGAGATCCACCACGTTGTTGAGCCGTTCGGTTTGTCCCTTCCTGGCCTTCTGCTCGATAACATGATCAGCGTAGAGCTTCGCGAGAAAAACCGTCACTTGACGGTCGCCAACTAACTCCGCCACATCAGCGCAGAGCAGATGAAACTGAGTATTGTCAAATAGGTGCTCGGCACCACACTCAGCCAAATACGGACCCATGAAACTCGACAAAACTTCTTTCCTCAAAAGGGCCGGGCTAATCACAGTTTTGACAAGCCCAAGAGATTCATTCTGGTTTCGCGAGGTCACAACAAGAAAATTAACAGGGAAATCGGACTGGTTCGGTTGGATCAGGGACTTTGTAAAGGAACTGAGTTCGGACAATCCATCGACGATCACCAAGATTCGCTGCCGTTCGAGCAACCGTTGAGTAAATGCTTCCGAAATTTTCACCTCTGATCGGCCAGAGAGCATCATCTTCAGCTTGTCGCGCACCACCCGCGTGAGGATTTTCGGCTGCTCCGATGAGGCATACGCATCGCAATCTTCCTCGATCAACACGGGCAACATTCGAGACTGGCCGTAGAGACGACACAGAGTCTGGCCCGCCGGCATCGCCCACCCAGCAATCTGACAGGCCAGACTGGTCTTACCCACACCGCCTATCCCTGAGATGAGAATGCGCGCTGGCGCATTCCTAAGGGCATCGTTCAGAGCGGTTGCGGTCAGGCCGGAAACTGGCTCTCCATTGATCTCCACAGGTAGGTCCACATGGAGTTTTCGTTGCTGAACGGTCTCAAGCCGCCTGAAGGCAGCCCCAATTTGGTCCGCATTGAACTGAATCCAAGCGTCCAAGATCCTGTCAGAGTGACGAAAGAAGCCAACCAACATGACGTAGTGGAGAGGAATGTCAACATAAGCTGCCTTAATAGGAAGCAGTTTGAAAAGGGGATTAAGGGACTGATCGATTTGGTGTATCCAAAGCGGACGGCGCCAAAACATAAGTAAGAGAGCCACCATTAAGACAGCGTAAATGGCAGAGAGTATTAGAGCCCTGCCAAGCCACGGGTGTAAGCTAATTGCGCTGGATAGTCGTTCCGGCCATGAATTCTGTTTGAGAACCTCAAGATACTGAATAGAAAGCTCAAAGCCATAGCCGAATTCGGTCCACAACCGTGCATCTCGTTGTAGGATCGCTTCTGCTGCTTTCAAATTCTCAAGCGCATCAGTCCTTCTGGCGTCCCGCAACGATAATGCAATGTTGTACAGAGCCCGCGCTGGGTAATATCGGGTGTTGTAAGGGTCTGGATTTTTAATTTCTGCCTTTTTCAATTCCTCTGTCAGAAGAGGGACCGCTCTCTC
>JBKQRG010000241.1:0-5991 GCA_052144015.1 Desulfomonilaceae bacterium | reverse complement strand
CAGTGGCTGTTTGCTATCTACCGCCAATTGCAACAGCATACGACATCCGGTGGGTTCCGTCTCTGCATTGAGGTCGTGGCACGGCTTAGGGTTCACGAAGAATTCTGAGACAGTTTCATCCTGCCCGTCCCATTTTAATAGACGGGCTGGAAGCCTATCCTACCAGGATTAAAGGCTGGAAGCCTGTCCTACCACCTTGCGTCAGCCTCCGATCCTTATTCGTAATGGGCGCAAACCTAATTTGATCTCACTTGGCACAGAACGCAGTTTGCCACCACATCTATATCCCGCATTGCTACTGTTTTCCTAATCTCTTATCCGTTTCAACTCGATAGTCACCATGTTTGCCTTATCCATACAGTCCAACTCGACAAGATCGGGGTTTCCCCATTCAGCAGGAAAACCTCCGCCAAACTGAAGCATTATGATGTACGGGAATGCTTGATGATATAGAAAACCGCACAGACCGCCTGCATTGTGGCCGCTAAGCTCCAATTCATCCCCGACTTTATGACCGGCATTACACGGACCTTTGACTCCTTTGATGGTGCCCAGCACTCGATATCCAAATCCAGGTTTCTCTTCCATTTTACCTCCTATGAATGTTTATTTTGCAGCCTTTGCTGAACCGCTTGGCTTTTAAGCTCCCGGATAGCGTCTGCGGCTATCCATCTGGCCGAGCCGGAATTCAATTGCCCAATGCGGTTCGCCGTTTCGATGGCGGCTCGGTTCAGATCGGCATTGCGTTTCCCGATTTGTCGCAGGGCCCAATTCACAGCCTTTTTCACAAAGTTTCTCGGATCTTGAGACGCATTTCGTATTATTGATAAGTAGGCGAGAAACTCCTTATTTTCAGCCATCTTATCATGAACGGCCAGACACGCCATGAGCACAAATCCCGCTCTTTTTACAAACTCTTCCTGCCGGGAACTCCACACCAAAACCTTCTCGCTGGCATATTGGACTTTGCGGAATAGATTGTTGCAGCATTGATCGCACAAATCCCACGAGTTGAAATCTTGTGCCCATACATCCATTTGCTCCGAAGTTACCTTCCGATGATCATCAACCAGAGACGCGAGGATACGCGCCTCATGAATACCGGAAGACCAGAGTTTTTCAGCCAGCAAGTGATCCTTGCCCGTCTTTTTCGCCAAACTCCTCAAGACCGGGATCGAAATGCCGTATGCTGCCTCAGGGTTTATGCCGTAACGTGCCATACCTTTGACTGCTTCGGGGTTCGTCATAGATTTCAAATAAGCTATGATCTCACGGTATTGCGTTGTAGATCCCAGGGGAGTCAATCTCGCCATTATGTTCCATTTGCTCCGCGGAAGTATTCTTTATTAATCCGATGCGGGCAACCGGAGCCTCGGGGCGTCATCGAATGACAGACCCCAACTTGTCATTGCGAGGAGTGAAGCGACGAAGCAATCCCGGGATTGCCACGGCCTGACGGCCTCGCAATGACAGGTCTCTTGTGACAGGCCCGCAATGATAGACGCCAACTTGTCATTGCTAGGAGGGAAGCGGCGAAGCACGATAGGAGTCCCGCGGCACCATTATTTTGCCGCCCCACCGGGGGCTCTTATTCCCTGGTCTCGCTCACAGCTACTTCCATCAACCGCGGGCTATGCCAACTCGATTTGACGATCGTTTCCCCGTGTTGAAAGCTTTTGCGGTTTTCTTTCGCCCGCTTGGCTTGACTTCAGGCTCTGAAGTAAGAGTTGATGGAGTCAATGACGCGTGCGCCGAAAATTGCTGATATCCTTTGTCATTACCGAGGACTTCCTTGAGATAAATGCCCGTGTAAGAGTCGGGATGCGCGGCAATTTCTTCCGGAGAGCCGGTAGCGACAACCTTGCCCCCTTCGTCTCCTCCTTCAGGCCCGAGATCTATTATATGGTCCGCGACTTTGATTACATCCATATTATGCTCTATGACCACGACAGTATTGCCCTGTTCAACCAGACTCGTCAGCACATCGAGCAGTCTCCTGACATCGTCGAAATGCAATCCGGTCGTGGGCTCGTCCAGAATATAGAACGTCCTCGTGGTGCTTCTTTTGGAAAGTTCCTTTGATAATTTTATCCTTTGGGCCTCGCCCCCCGATAGTGTAGTGGCAGGCTGGCCCAGCTTTATGTAGTCCAACCCCACTTCTTGCAAAGTCCTCAGCCTTCCGGCAATGGTAGGGATATTAGCCATAAATTCAGCCGCCTGGCTGACCGTCATATCCAGCACATCGGCAATATTCTTGCCCTTAAATTTTATATCCAATGTTTCACGATTGTAGCGCATGCCATGACAAACATCACATTTTACATACACATCGGGCAGAAACTGCATCTCGATTTTCAGGATACCGTCACCGCGGCAAGCCTCACAACGGCCTCCCTTCACGTTGAAGCTGTAACGGCCCGGTTTGTATCCTCGCATGCGTGATTCAGGCAAGTTGGCAAACAGTTGGCGAATGAACGTGAACACTCCAGTGTAAGTGACCGGATTTGATCGGGGTGTGCGGCCTATGGGACTCTGGTCAATATCAATGACTTTATCAATGTACGATATCCCCTCGATGGCATCCACTTCACCTGCTTTCAACCTGCTCCGGTACAGACGCTGCGACAAGGTCTTATGCAGCACGTCTACTATCAGTGTACTTTTTCCTGAACCCGACACTCCGGTTATGCACGTGAACAACCCAAGCGGTATGTGCACATCTATATTTTTGAGATTATTTGCACGAGCCCCTCTGATGACTATCTTTTTCTTGCCGGGCTTTCGACGTTTCTCCGGTATCGGGATATGCTCCTTGCCCGCGAGATACTTGCCGGTGAGTGAAGCATCTGATTCGAGAATATCCTGAGGCTTTCCTGAAAAGACAACCTCGCCCCCCATTCGTCCGGCCCCTGGACCCATATCTATGACATGATCCGCGCTCAAAATTGTTTCAGGGTCGTGCTCTACGACGATCACGGAATTTCCCTGATTTCTGAGATCCATCAATGTAGCGAGAAGCCTCTGATTATCCCTCTGGTGAAGACCGATGCTGGGTTCGTCCAATATGTATAAAACTCCCACGAGGGACGATCCAACCTGAGTGGCAAGTCTGATTCGCTGGGATTCCCCGCCCGAGAGGGTCGCAGACGATCTATCGAGTGTTAAATAGGTCAACCCAACTTTTTCCATGAATCCAAGACGGTTCCGGATCTCTTTGATCACTCGACGGCCTATTTCGGTCCGGCGTTCGTCCAATTGAAGATCGCTCATGAATTTCGCGGCATCACGAACTGACAAGGCTGTCAGCTTGTTTATGGGCACACCCCCGATAAGAACATGCAGTGCCTCTTTTTTCAGACGAGCTCCTCCGCATGTAGGGCACGGAACAGTGCTCATGAAGCGCCCAAATTCATCGTAGAAATCCTCTCGATCCGATTCGCGGAATCTTCGTTCCAAATTAGGGACTACCCCTTCGAATGTCTTTCGGAAGAAGTGCTTCCGGCCATCTCTTTCGTAGTGAAAACTGATTTGCTCATTACCGGAGCCGAAAAGCACAATCTTTTGGATTTTGTCGGGTAAGTCCCGGAAAGGAGTTTCCGGACTGAATCGATAATGCTTGATAAGTGCATCTATAGTCTGATCGAAAAAAATGGAGTTTCTGTTCGCCCAGGGAGCTATGGCACCCTGCTTTATGGAAAGATTCGGATTAGGAATAATAAGCTCGGGATCAAAGCGGATCTGAACACCTAACCCGCTGCAAGCTTCACACGCTCCGAAAGGGTTGTTAAACGAAAATAATCTCGGGGAGATTTCCCCAAAGGAAACACCGTGTTCAGGACAGGCGAATTTTTCACTGAACACGTGAGTCTTCCCGTCCTGTTCTTCTACCACGGCCGTGCCTTGCCCCATATGCACAGCGGTTTCCAGCGAATCCGCCAATCGTTTCTGGATGCCGTCCTTGAGTGCCAGCCGATCGACAACAACTTCTATAGTGTGCTTCTTGTTTTTATCGAGTTTTATCTCTTCGGATAAGTCTCTCAATTGGCCGTCGATCTTTACGCGCACGAAACCTTCACGCGCGAGATGCTGTAAGTCTTTATGGTATTCCCCTTTTCTCCCACTGACGATAGGAGCGAGCAGATGGATGCGCGTTCCCGCTGGCAGCGTCATAATCTGATCCACCATCTGCTGAATCGTCATAGAGCTTATGGGACGGCCGCATTCCCAACAATGAGGGATCCCTACCCGAGCATAAAGCAGTCGCAAGTAGTCATAAATTTCAGTAACCGTGCCAACAGTTGATCGTGGGTTCTTTGACGTGGTCTTTTGCTCGATACTAATAGCCGGAGAAAGGCCCTCGATCAGGTCCACGTCCGGCTTGTCCATCATTTCCAAAAACTGCCTGGCGTACGCGGAGAGCGATTCCACATAACGTCGTTGACCCTCGGCATACAGAGTGTCAAAAGCCAATGTGGACTTGCCGGATCCGGATAGCCCTGTTATTACAACAAGTTTGTCGCGCGGAATGGTAAGATCTATGTTTTTGAGATTGTGTTCCCGCGCCCCTCGTATGGTTATTTCTTTGGCTTGCAATTTATGTCCTATAAACACGCAGGCGCCCGCATCGCGCCCGCGGGTATTTTGTTAAATAAGGATTGATATATTGACGCAAATCAGGCGCCAGCCTAAGTAAATCCTCTTGCTCCTGCCAGTTAAACACTGCAATCTACATTAATTAGCAGCAGCAATAAAGGAAAGTAAAGAGCGCACGCGGCAATTTTTCAGGCGCCCAATCTGTTAGCACAGGCTTGAAAATAATACGGTATTTGACTATTTCATTTGCTCCGCAGGGAATCCGCCGTTAATCCGATCCGCGCAACCGGGGACTCGGGGAGTCCCCGAATGACAGTCCCCAAGTTGTCATTGCGAGGAGTGGAGCGACGAAGCAATCTCGGGATTGCCACGGCCTGATGGCCTCGCAATGACAGCTCGCGGATTACGTGCTGTCTTTCTCCTTCAACAGCGGACTGCCTGCGGAGCTAGTGCTATAATCCATACAGGATTTCAAAGACTAACTGCCCTCAATTCCGTCCGGTGCCTCTAGCTCTCAGGGAATCCAGCGCGCACAATTCAATCATGGGGAGGCTCCCAGGAAAATAAATGTACTTTTTATTCATTTTCATCAGCATGCTAAACGAAAACCATCAACTATTTCTTGACTAGGGTCATATGCCATGTTATCAGGCCAGTGTTTTCGAGAGTCGGGCGTGTCGGACCCCTCTCGTATTCCACATTTTTAGTAGGAGGTATGGTGATGCTGTCTCCCTTTTCCGATCCGGCCATTGAGGTTTCCGCACCTCCCGGAGACTTCGAAAGCAATTACCGCCATCTTAAAAGCATTATAAATAGGGCCTTGAAGCAAGGCACACCGATTGAAGATCTGCATCTCATCCCCAAAAAGATTTCTTCCGGAAAGCAGTCCAAACATTTATCGCAGGACGATCTACTTAAACTGCTTCACGTGATCCGGCGACTTAAGATCCGTTACGAGAAGCTGTTGCAGTCCCCGGTTCCTCGGGAACTGGAACGCGATATTCTAGCCAAATTGCCCGAGAACCGACTCCCCTGGGAAGATGAAGCTTTGGAAAAACAGGCGCTGTGGCGAAAAGATGTCAAAGCTGTTCGAGCCAGGGTACAGAAAGAGCTGAACGACCACCTGAATGCTGAATTCTTCAGGGGAGATTAGCGCTCTAATCTTCTGTCTGAAACAAGCTACGATTGCGGGTAGTCGTCGAAAAGCCTTCCCCACTTACTGGTTTTCTTAAAGGCTTTCATTTGATGTTTTGCTTTTAAGGGCCAGTATATGAAATCGTGGTAGAAAAAAGACCCGAATACGAAGATGTAGACCAGGGGCGTACGGAAGAATAGCTTCTGCAGTGGTCTTAATGGGCCGAACCAGATAAAATTGCCCACGGCCGAAGCTGTATTATT
>JBKQRG010000240.1:0-4361 GCA_052144015.1 Desulfomonilaceae bacterium | reverse complement strand
CCCGGTCACTGGGGATTCGACTTGATACAAGTTATCTCCACACTGCCTATTTTAATTCTTCGGCAGCGGTTCAAGGGCAAGAGAATCTGCGAACAATAATGAACGTGGTTTGGTACTTTGGAAAGCGGAAGGAATGGTAACCACGCTCGAACTTCGGGCCCGACATTCGCGGCCATCTTTTCAAAACCCCCCGGGAGCAAAGTGCGATCCGCTCTGATGAGTGGCAGCTTCAGGTCTGGTTGCGGGAAGCGATGAAGGGCGAGTACGCGTGGTCATAAAGTTTAATCATTCCGTGAGTCATGTAAATGTTGCTTGAGTCATAAGCAAGCGCCGAACTCTGCCCGGAAGAAACAATTGCGCCACTCACGGTTCGTATCGGCACTACTGTCCCGCGATGGGTCGGTCTATCTGCCTCCCTTTGTATTAAGCCGCACTAAATCCTTTGTGCTCAGCGCTCACCCACTGGAGGGGCGCATGCAAAACATCAGAACCGACTCGTCCAGAGTCTTGGTGGCGGCTGATGATTTTGCGCAAAGTCATTCCGTTCTTGATTGTATGTTCGCTTCTATCCCAGTCGGCACCTGCGCAGAACATCTCCCCTGAACCACTGCCGAGGCCGCTTTCTTCGATCGTTGTACCTGCGCAGGAATTCAACAAGACAGTCGTCCCTATCACTGAGTTGAAGTTTCTTGGCCTCGGCGTAGAAGGAAAGTTCGGTACGGGCTTTTGCTTGGACCCGCAGTGTCGTTTCATCGCAACCAATTATCACGTTGCAGTGATGGCGCGGCCCGGCAAAATCAAGGGGCAGAAAGTCATCCACCGGTACCTTGCTACCGGGCCGAATGATGAGGGCGCTACCCTGAACGACGGCCCCTCCATGGGTCCCATGAAGTACACCCTTAGTCGGGACCTGGCCATCTTGGAACTACAGCACCCCCTGTCTCACCATCACGGCCTTGCCTTCAGTCTCGACGACCTGCAGGTCGGGCAGGAGGTAGACATCTATGCTTATCCTAAAGAGTCAATCAATCCCATCCGCAGCCTGCTCCAATTCCACGGTACGTTTAAAGGCGAGACGATAACAGGCCTCCTGGCGTTTGATTACAGCTTGTCCGCTGATAGGGCAATTCGCCCCGGCGCGAGCGGCGGTATAGTCGTTGACCCCAAAACTCAGCAGATCGTGGGCATTCTGAACGAAATCGCAAGCAACGGTGAAGCAATCGCGATGGTTGTGCCCGTTCAATCTCTGGCTGATTTTGTCAGCAAGGTGCAACCCAGCCTAGCAGGGAGGATATTCCTTTCCACGAAGGGAACCTCTCCCGTTTCGGCCGACCTTTATCCACGATTTGTACCGCCGCCTCCGGCCAGCACCCTACAGAACCGGCCCGAAGAACCCGTCGATGTCAAGGTGTTAAGGAGCAAAGCTCAACTTCTGGCCGATAGCATGCGCAACTTCATCGCGGTGCAGACTTTTGCCTGGGGATCAGGAAACAAGGAGCCAGCTGCTGAGGCGGCCTATGAAGTCCGGGTCCTAGAAGGCTACCAACGATTCCGCAGGTATCCCGATGGCAAGAAGGAGTCAGAGGAGATTCCTCACCCTCCTCTGAATCGTTGGGTGCTTCCGGCTGACGAATGGTCGAAGCTACCTAAGATGGTCGGAATGGAATTCCGATTAAAAATTCATGAAGCCGCGGACGTAGTTGTTAACAAGCAAGGGATGAAGGTCTTTCAGTATTACAGCAGCGTCGAGGATAACTTGTGTCCCTTTGCACCAGTCGAAGATTTTGGCTTCTTCACAATCAGCAAACCCGTCCCCGTCGCATGTTACGGGGAAGTGTGGACCGACGACGACGCGAACATAATCCGAATGTCGGAGCATTTAGAGCTTAGTGACAAACTGAAAGCTTATCGGGGATGGGAGAACTTTCAAGTAGTCCTTACCTACGGTTGGCTCTCGCGGACCGACGAGGCACCTAGGCTTATTCCTCTCACCATCTATGCACAGGCTGAGTTGAACAAGAAGGTCTATTGGTGTCGCGGCCGTTTTATGAACTACCAGGTATTTAGCAGTCGAGCGAAGCAGCTAAAGAGCAGTCCAGTAAAAACGGCAGCGAACTAACCGAGAGTGATTCGAAGGCGCGATCTTGCTAAATACTGAGCGATTATCACTCTCAGCCAGGGTAATTCCCTTTATGATTTCATCTTTCGCTTTGTGCTTGCCAATTTTGTGGCGAAGTGAAGGAGTAGACGCCTATCTGCTTCTGTCGTGTGTCTCAATGCATGGCGTAACTTTCTGAGCAGTCGCTGACCCTTCCCTCGCAAGGCCCAGTCTGACTTCCCGTTATCGGAAAAGATTAGCGTCTCAGGCAATTCCTTCCCATCATAGAAAACCTGATATATCGGCACCTGCAAGCCCTGACAAATCTTTTCAAGAGTCTCTACGGTTGGAACCGCATGGCCATTTTCTACGCGAGAGATATATGACCGAATCAAACCAGTTCGCCTTTCGATGTCACCTTGAGAGAGTTTTTTGGCTTCCCTCAATTCCCGGAGCCGCTCTGCTATATCCATCCCGTTTCCCCTTTCCTGCCTTTGATGATAGGGTACTGGCCTATCTAGTTAACATCCACTATACGCCATCACCACGCCTTGCGACAAGTCTAGAGAACCCCAATTAATCACAGTTCCGGAAGGCCGGAAGCCTAGCCGAATGCTCTACTCACCCCGGTTTCCGACAGATCCGCAACGGTTCCCTAGACCGTTGTAGCCGACTCCAGGCGTAGAACGGCTGCTTGGGAGGCAGGCGGACAGCCTATTACGCAAAGAGCTTCATGTTGCTTGCACAGAACATTCGAGCATCATCCGACAGCCGCATATCCTCACTTCCCTGTTCCCAAAATTGCCGTGCTGCCTCGCGTGCATCCTCCCAAACTTCCAATGTATTCGCCGTCGCGTGCGGCAGCATAAAGTGGCGGGGTGGAACTTGGCCATCGGCAGTAGGCGCATACAACATTGAGACTTGATCGAATGCTGGAGCCAGGCGCAAATGAGAACCTTTTGTAAAGAAAAGAATGTTGTACTGATGCCGATCCGTATTTGCGATGAGCGCTCCAAAAGCGTCAAGCCAACAAAGCCGTCGGGTATCTTCATCGCTCAAACGTCGTGCATCTTTCAGTGCAACGGCAGCGCGCGCCCACGAGTCAGCGAGATCGTCGTGAACAGCCGCAAGACTTAAGACTGCGATCCTCCCGCGCACCCCAACGCGATCGAATCGCTCGCTTTCGAGAAACCAATAGTCGGGTGTTTCGATGACGTTGGTAGGTGCAGCCGGTATTCCGTGCGACGCTACAATTTGCAACGCCATCCCTTCTAAGATCAGCAGATCGCACCAGCGCCTAGCGGCGGCATCGCCCATTCCTCCGCGTCCAGCAAACTTGACAAGCATATGGTGGTCGTCAACCAGCACTCCGAATTTCGGCCGCTCCCCGCCTGCCGAGGAGCCCGGCGGATGACCTGCGATGGTTGCCTCTGCAAGAGCCGGGTAATCGTTCCGGCTTCTCGAAACAGGCCTGAGTTCCTGCCACCGAGCGAAGGATTCTTCGCCTACAATCAAATCACCCGGTAAATCTTCTCCCCGCCGAGACATCGCGAGCAAAATGTGATGATCGGACCAGTCCGATAATCGAGGTGGTAGCCTGAGATCGGCATTGGCGGCCGCGAAATGTCGGCCCAAGAAACCAGAAGGGCGAGCGTCAGCCAATTCGGCGGGAAGCCCACTCACGACCATGGCCATAGGCATCCAGGCTGTCTGATGGGCAGTAAGCGTTATGAGTTCCCCCGCGGAGACCGCCGTGCCCGATTCGGTTATTCGGAATAACGGAAACCGTGAGCTGTCCAGGTTCGGCCATACCTGACGCAAGCCATATTGGGTCGCTCTACCTCGACCTATTCGCAGGATCTCCGGCCCAGCCTCTCTCACCATGCGCATGAGTGTCGCGGGCGACACACCCAGCCGCTCTCGGAGGTCCGCCGCAGGTAAGACCCCACGGTTCAATTCGCTTGCAACGTCGCTCGCCATGAAACGATTATATACGATCAACGGTGTCTGTCTTGTGCTTTATTTTCATACCGTTAACACGAATTATGGAACCATCAGTGAAATGATTTGTGAAACGATTCTAAACGATTCTAGATACACTGATATCTACCGCAGAGCGGGAGTGTTGAGTTCTCGTGAGCCCACCAAGGAAGGGCAGTTGCAACTTCTGCACCGCGCAGCGCGGTGGTGGGGAGTCTGGCTCAAATCTGGAGAACTATTTATTCGCGAACCGCTTGGCCGCAGCACCTGCTCACGAGGCAGG
>JBKQRG010000239.1:0-8491 GCA_052144015.1 Desulfomonilaceae bacterium | reverse complement strand
GTTCCCGCAAGTGCTGGGCGGCCCTCGAACTGGACTCTGAAAGAGAGTGTTATAAAATTCTTGTTTTCGGTCCATTGGGCCAGGGTTTCAACGTCTGCGTTTTTGCTGTCGTCCACCCACTCCCCCGTCAACCATTCAAGTTCCTTCAAGTGCTCGTAATTCGACGGAGCACTCACGGTTTCTTCCGCGTGGGCGATCTTCCACTCGGTGTTCCGCTTCACGTGCCTCACTTCGTAGGTAAACTCCTTTGGTTTTTCTCCAGGACGGGAAACCACCGCGGAGCCCTCTTCTACGGCTTCGTTGTGTCGACGGAAACGGATCTCCGATATGGCCACTTGGATCTGGACTCCCTGATTATCGGAAAAGAACTTCTTATAGGCCTGTTCGATCTTGTCCCGGCCTTTCAGGAGTTCCCCAGAGGGAAGGATGTACTCCGCGTCCGTAGCCCAGTGGGATGCTAGCCTTTTGGCGTCACCCTGGTTGAACGCCTGGACGTAGGCCTCCGCTCCACTTCGGATAGCAGCCTCGTCCTTCGCGTACTTGTCGGCTTTTTGGGCGATGGCCGAGCCGGCCCATGTTACACACACCAGAGCAACGACGATTGCCAATTTTACGCTTCCGGCCCCTGTTATTTTCGTTTTCATAGCTCGTGCTCCCACTTATTCCTTTTGAGTTTGAATGCCGAGTTACACCGCTGAGCCTCTAATTCGAACCACGAGGCATGTCCTATATTCGTCTTAGCACGAGACTCAGTCCCGTACTCTTATTTGCCAAGCAGACCCATTACCCCTACTACGATCAAATAAATGGCGACGATCCATGACAGGAAACGGGGCGCTATGAGTATCAAAATGCCGGCTGCCAATGCCACCACCGGCTGAAGATGTAGATTTATGTTCATGTTTACCTCCAAGGGACAATCGCTTCGCAGAAGCTACATTTATTCTGATTCATGGAACCAAGCGCCGTTTCGTGCTTGAGAACTCTCTCTCTAACGCCGTCCAAGAGTCCGGGACCAGTTCTTCCAACCTTGCCACCCAGATTTCTGCGGAAAGAGCATAGTGTTGGCTAGTCCGAGCAGGAGCAGGAGTACCACCGCCCCGAGCGTCGCACTAATCAAGAGTCCTATGAGTCCGTGAAAGGGCAACTTCAAGAAGCCGAACAGAAAGCCCCCAATGAAGGCGCCTACGACTCCTATAACCAGATTGATTACCAGACCGGCTCCTCTTCCTCTTATAATTTGTTCGGCCAGGAAACCGGCGACGAGTCCTATTATCAAGAACCCAATCAAGGGCTCAATTGCCATGTTGATTCTCATGTTTTCCTCCTGAGACAGTTGCTCCAAGTACAACGTCGACCCACTAATTCACCCATGCTTCTCCAAGACGTACTGCCAGCCACCCTGTTCAAATCATTTTGTTATATTTCTGCATGAGTGTTGTACACACCTGCAATCGCCTTATGTCCTGTATGCTTATCCTCTCTCCTCCCGTTGTGTTTCCGTTTTCCCCAAGGGGATTCCTTACATTGGTCGGAACTGGCCAACCGAGCGACAAAATCCAGCAGCAACAGGGTGAAGAACCAGAAATAGGCACCTCAACCGGACAGCCTACCGACCCAGCACGATAAAAACACCAGCAGCGATAGCCAGCAGAGCCAGTAAAACGTGGACGATCGGATTACCGACCGATAAAACGATCAGCAGGCCCGTCACGATGAGCCAGATGCCAAGCAATAGCATTCCCAAGCTCTTTGTCAGGTTCAGGTTCATGTTGCTCACCTCCTTGTGTGAGAACCGCGATTCGTATTATTGCAGGCGTGGCATGCAGCGGTGTCCCACGGCATTGCCCGAGTCGTACGAACGTTCGCTCGTGAGAAGTCCGAGAATAAGTCTGGACCTTAGGGTTTATGGATACTTCTTCCCTCTTCACTACCCACTCCCACTGTCACGCGATTGCAGGAACGTGGGTTTGAATTGCTGCAAAGAGCATTCCCGGGCCTCATTTTTCAGGCGACCTTTTTCAGTCCCGCTGTTTCGGACCCTCTCGCGGCCTGTGAGGCCGGCCGGAGCTACCATTTGCCCAGATGTTCCTCCAACTCCTTCTCCGCTTCCTCACGTTTGAGCCCGTATTTCTCTTGGAGCTTCCCTACGAATTGTTCACGTGTTCCGTGCAGGGCATCCAACTCGTCTTGGGTGAATTTGCCCCATGTTTGTCTTATTTTGTCTCTGAACTGTTTCCAGTTGCCTTGGACCTGATCCCAGTTCATGGCCCCTCCTTTTCGCGTGCGGCGTTAATTCGCCGGAATTTCCCCATATCGGTGTCAAACATGGCCCATCAAAAAGAGCACCAACACAATAACCAGCACCAGACCCAGGACACCGCTGGGGCCACGCCCCCAGCTTCGACTGTATCCCCAGGTCGGTAGCGCTCCTATAAGCAGAAGGACCAGGATAATTAATAAAATAGTTCCCATCGATTTTCTCCTCTCAGATAAGGATAGGTCAGAAACTTAAGCTATAATCGCTCCTTATGAACGCTATCTCTCGCCTTCATTTTAGGTTCGCTGGAGCGTGCCCTATTCCACGAACAACAATCCTTGAAACTTTTTTCCGGCCCACAGCCGAAGGTGTGAGGCCACTTGGGGGCATTTGTATGTGTAATGGTATGGCTGGCGCTACTCGCCCGCATTCAGTTATCTGGGAATCTTCCGCGTGCCCAAACGCGACAGTCTTCATTGGAATAGATTGTGGCAATCCTTCGTGAGCTTGAGTCGAACTCTTTTCTGCTAAACTTTCTTGCCATTCCTTCAATTGAGTCAAAAATCGTATCCGCCCCGATTCCAATAGCCGCATGTATTCGGCAAACAGTTCGTCTGTATGGCGCCGTTTATAATCCGGACGCTGTATAAGTGCCCCGTGGGCCTTAACAAACCTTTCATATTCCGGGGCGCCGGCGAGATGACCGAACACTCGATTGATGAGCTTGCCGTCCAGTTCCGCGGGTTCTCCCCAGGATTGGCGGGCAAAAGACGCGACCCTGAGGGTTCCCTTCTCCGCCTGATAGCACTCCTCTATATTACGCTGCATCAATTCGAGGTCTTGTATCTGCTCTAAAAGCTGATTAGCCCTTTCGTGCGGTAGTACTGCCGATTCCGCTCGAACAGTAGCCGGCAACATAATAATTAGTGAGAGCATCAAGGATGAGTAAAGGAGTTTTACTTTCGTCTTCATTTTTCGCTGCTTCCCCCATTCTGCGGAGTTTGTGAAAGTCAAACCAGGGCCCAATGAGACGAGATGGAGCGTCATATCATCCGGACAAATCTTCACGCCCGGTGGGGTATAAATTGATACGGATCCACCTCGTCAGCCCGTTACAATTTTTCGTCCGGCCGGATCTCGGCAACAAGTGACCGTGCAACTAATAATTTATATGGCTCTCCGATTTATAGAGCCTCCAATGTTTTCAGTCAGGGGGAGAGACGTTCACGTTGCCATTGGCTTTGACCGGTCACAGGCTGTTGCAACAGCGTCTGTTCTTTGGCTGCGATCAGTATGCCGCCGGCAGCAAGAAGGTTCGTTTTCCCGCCTTGTCGAACTAAATTTTCGAAATGTCTGGTGTAAACATGATCCGGCCCAAACATGGCGTTGAGACAATCGAAAGCGCTTCGCCTCCAGAGCTGAAAGGCTCTTGGATCAAAATCAGACTCAAGCACCCCCCAGCCTGCTTTTATCAAATCGTCGATTCGTTGTTCGGCCGACATTGCCGACCCCCTTTCTTAAATCTGTTCGCGATAAACACCTCCATCCACTGCTTGCGGTTGCCTTGCACCAGCCGCATAGGCCGCAAAGTATCTATCGATTTTTTCCTCCCATTCGGCCGAAGTGAAGTCGGGCCATGTCTTGGTCTCAAAATTGAGGGACTTTTCCAAGGTCTGCTTATCAATGTCGAGCACTACTGTTCCCTTTTCACGGCCCGCCATAAGAGAGTCAAAAGGAATCGGAATCAACACGTCACCTATTCCCAGGAAACCTCCGTGAGACACGATGGCGTATTTTAGGCGCCCATCCACGCCCACAATGAAATCCTGTATCGTACCAAGTTTTTCCCCGTGACGATTCTCCACGGTGGTTTTCAGTATTTCACTCACTCTCCTAGGCAATTTGATTTCCATTATTTTTCCTTCTCCTTTTTCTCGCCGGCGAAGGAAATCTTCGAAATGTCTGTGCTAATCTCTTCATGTGGGTGACTGACTCTGGTAAATCCCGCTACTTTCCGGTCTGCAACTGCCGCCACAGCCCGTTGTGCGAAATTGAGCAGAGTCGATCGCCCAAATTGAAATTATTGTGAGCAATCATTTGCAAGTGTACCTGTTAGAAAATAAGGTATACAAGCAAAGCAATCACCAGGATGGTCCCAATGCCTACTCCGAAAATACTCATTGTAGTGTCCTCTCTTCCCTTATTTGTTATGGGCGGGAATTAATCTCGTTCCGGTCCACCCACCGTGACGCCACCGGAGACGGCTGCGGTTGCTACACCTGGTCCACAGATCCAAAAGCGGTTCAGATTATCGAGTGGTGATGCTTTTAACCCTTGCAGCGTACCTATGCATTTGCCATGCCAACTGCTGCCAATGGATGACGGTTTCTGTAAAAGCTGTGATGTTAAGTAGTTAGCCACAGTGGCGGAGAGGCGGGTGAGATATGAACAGTCAGCAAGAAAGGGATGGGTGTCCTAAAAACGGGCCATAGGGTTACTGTCGCGCTGTTATCAATGGGTTACAAATTCATTGGGTGTCCTAAAAACGGGCCATAGAATTAATCCGCGGCCGGGTTAGTTAACGAGTTTTGGGAATAAATCGGCACCCTGGAATAGTAATATCGTCCTGGCTTCGGGCCATAGCAAGCTGAATCTGACACGCCCTGAGAGATGCCGCAGCTACAGCGCCGACCTTCGTTTCTTGTTCGCGGTTCTTGGCCTGCATCTTGACCTGCATCTTATCCTGCTCCAATCGCGCCTTTCGATGCCACTGCGTCATCTTGGCGTTCTGAACTTGCGCTTTCTGAAGCAGCGCATGCAATGCATTCTGAAGGTTCTCCGGTTGCACCATGCGCCACCGGCCCACGATGTCCATCTTGGAACTGCCTGCGATCAGGTTCGCCGGCAGGGCGAAAATTCCGAGCAAAAATATTGCGCCGGTAAGTAACGCCTTCCCAACCAGTGTTTCAGTAATACTCTTCATTCCTTCACCCCATGCTGCGGTTTCGCAGCTGAGCTGACAACATTGATGCAGTAGGTTGAAACTATTGTGAGAATTATTTGCATGCGCACCTGTTACCGGATGAGGTAAATAACCAAAATAATCACCAGGATGGTCCCAATGCCTACTCCGAAAATACTCATTGTAGTGTCCTCCCTTCCCCTTATTTGTTATGGGCGGGAATTAATCTCGTTCCGGTCACCCACTGTGACGCCACCGGAGACGGCTGCGGTTGCTACGCCTGGTCCACAGATCCCAAAAGCGGTTCAGATTATCGAGTGGTGATGCTTTTAACCCTTGCAGCCTAATTAAGCATTTTGCGTGCCAACTATGGCCAATGGATTATATTTTACATAAAGGCTGTGCTTTTAGTTAGTTAGCCACAGTGATGAAGTGTGGGGTGAGATACCAAGGGTTGGCAAGAAAGGAGTAGGTGCCCTAACAACGGGCCACAGAATTCCTCTCCGCGCGTTATCAATAGGTTACAAATTCACTGGGTGTCTTAAAGTCGGTCCATCGAAAGCAGGAGCAAGAACCGGGTTGACCGCTTTGAAGGTCCAGGCTTCTAGTTGATATCAAGCCGCAAATCTGGAATGCAGACTCCCCTGGCGAGATTTGCTTTTGTTCTTAATTAATTTTGGCCTGCAATTCTTGGGGCATGCAGTAACTTTCCCGATCAAATCAACCAGCTCTCCAGCAAACCGGCAAATAATGTACGCGTCCAGTTCTTCAGAGGGCAATCCGCTTCTGAAGACCCTCTTTTCAAAGAATCCGCACTTGGAACATCCCCATTGAATCAATCTTTGCTCATAGCCCTCGATGGACTCTCGGCCCAAAGATACATCCACACTTCCTCCCTGCGGCTCCATACCTAATCCCTTGGCTCTCATCAACGACTCCTTCTATATTATGTAATTCACTTTGGGTCTGACTAATCAGGACCCGCTCGTAGCCCTTCAAATTTTTTCTTTCTCTCTAGTACATACCGCCGGGCGGCATTCCTCCACCAGGCATAGGTGGCTCTTTCTCTTTGGGCTTCTCCACTACCATTACCTCTGTCGTCAACATGAGGCCTGCGACAGATGCAGCGTTGGCCAGAGCCAGTCTGCTCACCTTGGTGGGGTCGATGATCCCGGTCTCCATAAGATCTTCGTACGTCTCGCTCTGTGCATTGAAGCCGAATCCGCCCTCTTTGTTCTTCACCTTGTCCGCGACAATGGACCCTTCATGTCCTGCATTCTCGGCAATCTGCCGAAGTGGCTCTTCCAGTGCCCGCAGTACTATTTTGGCGCCAATGCCCTGATCGCCTTCCAGCTTCAAATTCTTTACCGCATCCAGGCATCTCAGGTACGCCACACCGCCACCAGGAACAATTCCCTCCTCCACGGCAGCACGAGTCGCGTGCAGGGCATCTTCCACGCGGGCTTTCTTTTCTTTCATCTCGGTCTCAGTAGCAGCGCCCACATTGATGACCGCTACGCCGCCAACCAGTTTGGCGAGACGTTCCTGTAGCTTCTCACGGTCGTAGTCCGACGTTGTATCTTCAATCTGGGTGCGGATCTGCCGTATCCGCCCTTCGATCTTGTCCTTCGCTCCAGCGCCGTCCACGATCGTTGAGTTGTCTTTGTCCACCGTCATCCTCTTGCAGCGGCCCAGATCGTTGATGGTGACATTCTCCAGCTTCAGCCCGAGATCTTCGGAAATCACCTGGCCGCCGGTAAGTATCGCTATGTCTTCCAGCATTGCCTTCCTTCGGTCACCGAAGCCCGGGGCTTTCACAGCACATGCGGAAAGCGTGCGTCTCAGATTGTTGACCACGAGTGTAGCGAGCGCCTCACCCTCGACATCCTCGGCAACTATGAGAAGCGGCCTACCCATCTTGGCCACACTCTCCAGCAGCGGCAGTATGTCGCGCATGTTGGAGATCTTCTTCTCATTGATGAGTATGTACGGTTCCTCGAGCACCACTTCCATCCGCTCGGCGTCAGTCACAAAGTACGGGGAGAGGTAACCACGGTCAAACTGCATGCCTTCGACCACTTCAAGGGTTGTCTCCATGGACTTGGCCTCTTCCACCGTGATAACACCTTCTTTACCGACCTTTTCCATGGCTTGCGCAATGATGTTGCCGATGGTAGCATCGTTATTGGCAGAAATCGTGCCGATCTGTGCGATCTCCTTCTTGTCTTTGGTGGGTTTGGAGAGGTCTTTGAGCTTCTTGACCACAGCTTCCACCGCAGCGTCGATTCCTCGCTTCAGGTCCATGGGCGCTACCCCTGCTGCGACCATTTTCACGCCTTCGCGAAATATGGCCTGCGCCAGCACCGTCGCGGTCGTGGTTCCGTCACCTACCACGTCAGACGTTTTGGACGCGACCTCTTTGAGCATTTGCGCTCCCAAGTTCTCGAACCTGTCTTCCAGTTCGATTTCTTTGGCAACGGTGACGCCGTCCTTGGTTACTGTGGGAGAGCCCCAGGACTTCTCAAGGATGGCATTGCGGCCTTTGGGTCCCAGGGTAGATTTCACGGCATCAGCCATGATGTTGACACCTCTGAGAATCTTATCTCTTGCCGGTTGTTCGAACATAATGAGTTTTGCGGCCATCTATTTGTCTCCTCCTTGAAAGCATATTTTGGATTGTGATCGGACTCCGTCCCGCAAACGGGCTACCTTAAAGCATCAAACTTCCACGATGCCCAGGACATCATCCTCTTTCATGATGAGGTATTCGGTCCCCTCAATCTTCACCTCCGAGCCGGAATACTTTCCGAAAAGGATCATGGTCCCTTCCTTGACCTGCAACGGGATGATTTTTCCGTCTTCGGTCCGCCTTCCTTCACCCACCGCTATGACCTTGCCCTTTTGAGGCTTCTCTTTCGCTGTGTCCGGGACGATTATGCCACCTTTGGACGTTTCCTCCAGTTCCACCCTCTCCACGAGGATTCGATCGTATAGAGGACGTAATTTCATGTTTCCACCTCTTGCCTTGTAGTAATTGTCCCCTTCGGGGAATGGTAGAAAAACCCTCGCCTTTTGGCGAAGACTTCATTAATCTTGCGGTATTATTTGTACGGCTTTCTGATTTATTGAGCCTCCAATGTTTTCAGTCACGGGGACAGACGTTGCCATTGGCATTGACCCGTCACAGGCTGTTGCAGGACCGCCTGTTCTTTGGCTGCGATCAGTATGCCGCCGGCAGCAAGAAGGTTCGTTTTCCCGCCTTGTCGAAC
>JBKQRG010000238.1:0-10076 GCA_052144015.1 Desulfomonilaceae bacterium | reverse complement strand
TATAATACTATACATAACTTATAGTGTGAATATCGGAGGGCCAGAGATGTCCGCAGAAGGGCGTGACAATCTGAACAGAGCGGTTTGAGCTTGACACCTGATTGCATCAATGCTTTAATCATTTGTTACGGTTTAGGAGGCACTCATGTACGCCATAGTTCAAACCGGCGGAAAACAATACAAAGTTGAGGCCGGCGATCAGGTCAAGGTAGAAAAGCTCAAGGGCGAACCCGGGGACAAGGTGGATTTCGAGAATGTCCTGGCCATAGGTACTTCTGAAGGCATTAACCTTGGAAAACCGTTCATCAAAGATGCTGCTGTAACAGCAACTATTATCCGGACCGCCAGAGACAGAAAAATAGTAGTTTTCAAGAAGAAACGCCGAAAGGCGTACGACAAAAGGCAAGGCCACAGACAATGGTACACCCTGCTGAAAATCCAAGGAATAGTACCTGAGGCGGTGACGACCGAGGCCGATTGACCCAAATCCGATCATCCTTGATCTTTATTTGAACCATAAAGCGAAAGTCTTGCAAGGACAGGAGGTAACACAATGGCCCATAAGAAAGCAGGAGGCAGTTCTCGAAACGGACGGGATAGCCCTGGTCAGCGTTTCGGGGTTAAGCGTTTTGCAGGGCAGGTGGTACGGGCCGGAAACATTATCGTGAGACAAACCGGTACGAATATTCATCCCGGAGAAAATGTTGGGATGGGCCGTGATTATACTTTGTTTGCCAAAATTGACGGAAAAGTCGAATACCAGAGGAAAGACCGCAACAGAAAGCGCGTGGCAATCATTCCTGTCAAAACAGACTCCGCTGAATAATCAATCATCTTGGATCATCTCAGATCTGGGGCGTAGCTCATTGTGAAATGGATAAACTCGGCGGGTTACTTCGCACCCGAGGCCCCGCCGAGACTGCATTAGATTGATGTGCTATTCCCTTTGCGTGACTTCCGTAATTTGAAATTCATAGATCAGACCAAAATTAGGGTGATTTCCGGTAAGGGTGGAAACGGATGCGTCAGTTTCCGAAGGGAACCTTATGTCCCTAAAGGTGGGCCTAACGGCGGCGATGGAGGAAAAGGCGGGGACGTGCTTATTGAAGCCGATGACTCCCTGAATACACTTCTCGATTGCAGATATCAACAACTATACCGGGCTAAAAAAGGAACACACGGGAGCGGCAATAATCGACACGGTCGAAACGGTCTTGATCTGATAATCAAGGTTCCTGTAGGAACACAGGTCTTTGATGACGCGACCGAAACGTTAATGGCTGATCTGGACAGATCCGGCGCAAGAATTTTGGTAGCGAACGGTGGCCGCGGCGGAAGAGGAAACAGCCGCTTTGCCACATCCCGAAATCGAGCACCAAGACGCTTTGAAGAAGGTCAGGAGGGCCAGGATCGCTGGCTGGTTTTAGAACTGAAGTTGATAGCTGATGTCGGCCTGGTCGGATTGCCAAACAGTGGTAAATCGACACTGATTTCGAGCGTAAGCAACGCCCGGCCAAAAATAGCGGATTATCCGTTCACTACCCTAGTCCCGGCTCTCGGCCTGGTCAAGACTTCGGATGGGGCGGATTTCGTCATGGCCGATATTCCTGGTCTTATAGAGGGCGCTCACACAGGCGCGGGCATGGGAGATCAATTTCTCCGACATGTCGAACGTACCAAAATTCTGCTGCATCTGATTGATCCTGCTCCGCATCTGACTCCATCGGCTCCGGAGCGCTTCGATGTAATTATGAACGAGCTTGCTTCGTACAGCGGTGATCTGATACAAAGGCCAATGCTGGGGGTGATTACAAAGATGGACCTCCCGGAAAACCGGGCTGCCGCGGCTGAACTCCGGAGTTTTATTGAGAAAAAAGGTTTAGCTGTTTATGAAATCTCGGCCGTTACGGGTGAAGGGCTCACCGAGTTACTCCGGCGCATTTCGCGCTTTTTGAAACAAAGCTCGAAAAATGACTAACTATTCAGCAATTAGAAAAGAATTTCTTGCCTCTGTTCGTCGGATAGTGTTGAAACTGGGTTCGAGCGTAGTCACGAACGACCAGGGGCTTGATCACACCATTATCGACGGGATAGTTGACGATGTCTGCCGATACAAAAAACTGGGAAAAGAATTCATCCTAGTTTCTTCCGGAGCTATCGCGGCCGGGGTGCGGCATCTGAATTTCCGTGAGGGAGCCAGAACCATTCCTCAGAAGCAGGCTGCCGCGTCCGTCGGTCAAACGAGACTTATGGCCGCGTACGAAGAGGCTTTTGGCCGCTATGATATCAGCGTCGGCCAGATGCTTTTGACAAAAGACGATCTTACCCACCGGAGCCGATACCTGAATGCTCGTAATACTCTTATGACTCTCCTGTCTCTGGGCGCAGTCCCTATCATAAATGAAAACGACACAGTTGTGGTGGAGGAGATCAGGTTTGGAGATAATGACAATCTTTCCGCGCTCGTGGCGACTCTTTCAGATGCTGATCTCCTGTTTGCTCTCAGCGATATCGAAGGATTTATGGATTGTGATCCTAGGACTAGTGCCGACGCCTGTTTAATACCGCTCATAGAGGAAATTACTCCTGAACTCAAGGGCCTTGCTTCGGATACTTCGTCGAAAGTCGGCAGGGGCGGAATGGCTTCCAAATTGGAAGCAGCGGATATTGTCAGGGTCGCGGGAATTCCCATGATAATCGCTGGCGGTAAATTACCCGGCATAGTATCGCGGACCATGGAGGCCGAGGTGTGCGGCACGCTGATTCTGCCCGCAAGAGAGAAGATTTCGGCCAGGAAGCATTGGATCCGCTATAATCTGGCCCCGGAAGGGAAGATCGAGATAGATGCAGGCGCGGCCGGCGCAATAACCAGGAATGGAAAAAGCTTGCTACCTATCGGGGTAACAAAAATTCACGGGCACTTCGATCATGGGGCGGCTGTTTTGGTCTGTGACGCCGAAGGCAACAACTTGGCAAAGGGACTTGTTAACTACTCTTCAGAAGAATTGCAGAAAATTATGGGCAGGCGAGGTGTGGAAATCGATTGGATCCTAGGTTACAGGAGCAGCGACGAGGCCATACATGCTGATAACATGGCATTGCTTAATGGATAGATCAGACAAGATACCGGTTATCCACATTGTTCCTTAATGTAATAGACAAAAATCATCATCTGGAAGCTCTCGTATGAACATCAGGATCTTTTCCGATTTTATTTGACCGTTCTGTTACGTCGGCAGGGGACTTGTCGAAGCGCTTAAGAAGGAATTCCCCCTCAATGCTGAATGGGTAAGCTACGAACTCCATCCTGAAACACCATCCGGAGGGATTCTGCTTTCGCAGCGGTTTCCCGGAATGAACCTAAAAGAATTTTGGGAAAGGCTTCGCCGAACATACGATTTTCTGGGTATTCATTTCCGCGAGCTGTCATTGTTATCCAACTCCCGTATGGCTCTGGAAGCTAGTGAATACGCTCGAGACGCCGGATGTTACGATTCTTTCCACGATCATATATTCCGAGCGTACTTTACGGAAACCCGCAACATCGGGGATCTCGACGTGCTCCTGGCATTGGCGCAAGAAGAAGACTTGGATACAGCGGATCTTCGCGTCGCTCTGCAAGAAGGCCGCTATACCTCGCGTTTG
Source organism: Desulfomonilaceae bacterium (assembly GCA_052144015.1). Classification (GTDB taxonomy): domain Bacteria; phylum Desulfobacterota; class Desulfomonilia; order Desulfomonilales; family Desulfomonilaceae; genus DATJPW01. The sequence continues at coordinate 6,431 of JBKQRG010000238.1, read as the reverse complement.
AATGAGGCGCGCCGAGAGGGTCAGCACTTGGGCATTAACGCAGTGCCCACGTTCATAATAAATGGCAAATACAGAATTGTAGGCGCCCAGTCTCTTGATTTTTTCAGGGATCGCCTAAGGGAGATTCAGGGGGAATGAAGGCCTCTTTAGCTGCTTTACACAGCGTTTTCAACGAGTTTCTTGAGCAGGCGGGTTAAAATTAGGGCTGTTGTATCCACGACGGAAATCACCTTTTGATAGTCCATCCGTTTAGGTCCTATCACAGCGATGCTGCCCAGAGCGATTTCGTGAGCATGGATCGGGTAAGCCACTATGGAGCATGATTCAATGCTATCGAGCCCGTGTTCCGACCCGATCAGTATTTGAACCCCTTGGGCTTCAAGAGTCTTATCGAGTATTTTGAGGAGATTGCTTTTCTGTTCAAAAGTCGTCAAAAGCGCCCTTAGTCTTTCTACCTGGGCAAATTCAGGCTCATCCAAGATATTTGACTGACCCTCAATGAACAGCTCACGGGAAGGATCGTCTGATAATATGGTCTGACCCAAGCGTAGGACCTTGGCCAGAACAACATCCACCAGCGTCTTTTCCTTTTTCAGCTCCTGCTCGATTCTTTCCCTCGCCTGCCGGAGGTCCAAATCTTTGAGCATGTCATTGAGCATACGACTGTAGCTTTCGAGAGTTTCCTGTTTGATCCCATCTTCATCATATATCAAGCGGTTCTGGACCGAACCGCCGGTTGAGACGAGTACCACCAGAACGCGATCATCAGCTACCTTGATGAATTCAATAGCTTTGAACGTCTGTTCGGCAACCGCGGCTGCCGCGACGATTCCGGCCTGTTTGGAAAGCCCGGCGAGTATCCAGGAAGACCGGCGAAGCAGGTCTCTCAAATCCGCTACTGCTGAACTCAACAGCGATTCGATCGCAGCCTGTTCCTTGAGGTCGACCTGTCCTAGCCCGACCCTGGTATCCACGTAATAACGATAACCGAGATCAGTGGGAATCCTGCCCGCGCTCACATGCGGCTGCGTAATGTACCCGGATTCCGTGAGGTCGCTCATAATGTTTCGAATAGAAGCGGCAGACAGACCTATATCGGATCTTTTGGAAATCGTACGAGATCCCACAGGTTCGCCGGTTGCTATGTATTCGGCGATAATCGTCTGCAATATCTTTTCATATCGTTTTTCCGATAGGTTCATCAGATTTAACTCAGTACCGCTGCTTCTGATTTTGTAGAAAACAGATTAGCCACACCAATGTCTTGCGTCAAGTAAAAGCCATGTCTCTTTAAAATGAGAGACGATCAGGACACTAGCTTAAAGTATTTTATAAAAGACTGCCATGACCCTTTAGGCGAGGCGATCAGGGGTCCTTCGATGCGTTTCCCTTCCAGGTATTCACCAACATGAAACGGTCGACCATCGAAATAGGTTATTTCTCCGCCCGCGGCCTCTAATATAATGCTCCCTGCAGCGAGGTCTTGCACACTAACTTTTTTCATTAAACAGATGTCCGCGGCCCCTCGCGCTACATAGGCCATGTGCCCTGCCGAAGAGCCAAAATTACGAATTTTACCCGGGAAAGTGCTTCTAAAATCCTGATGGAATCGCGAGTAAACCAGAGTCAGGCTTTCGTTATCTATATTATATTCATCTCTCACCGTTATTGGCTTGTCATTCAGGAGGGCTTGCCTGGCCGCGTAGGCAGAATACAGTTCCCCGGTCACAGGTAAGTACAGAAAGCCGAGCACCGGCCAAAATTTCTCGAACAGTGCCGCACTGATGCCCCAAACGGGCATGCCTGCCTGGAATGACGCGGCCCCATCCAGGGTGTCGATTATCCACAAAAATCTGGGGCAATTTTCATTCCCTATTTGATCGGAATCAAGTTCTCGAAGAAACCCATGATCTTCGAAGCTACTCTTGATTTTGGATGAAATAAGTTCCCATGCGGCATTGTCGGCTTCAGTCACGAGCCTTTCGTCAAACCGTAGTTTTCGATTTCCTTTGCCGAACATCTCCATTAGCAGAATTCCGCTTTTTCGAAGAGTGTTTTCCACAAATTCCTTCAGCGTGCCTAATTCTCGTTCAGTCAACGACTGCGAGAGTTCATTTCCCATGTGTAACTCCAGAATTGCATTCACTTGCCAAATTTCAACAATCGTGAAGCAGGATTTATCTTAATTATGCCAATTGAATGAACCAAGATAAAAGATATACCTTCATCCAGGATTATTTCCAATGCCTATAAGCACGGCGAGTTATGCTCTTGGGTGGAACGAGCTGTGTACCTGTTTCAAACGATGCTGAGCTATATGCGTATATATCTCGGTTGTCGATATATCCGAATGTCCTAACATAAGTTGTACAGATCTCAGGTCAGCATCGTTCTGAACCAGGTGAGTTGCAAATGAATGTCTGAGAGTATGCGGCGAGATCTCTTTATTGATCCCGGCGCGCAGCGCCGTTTTTTTCACTATTTTCCAAAATGCCTGACGCGTCATGGACTGTGCCCTTCTTGTTAAAAAGAGAGATTCCGAGCGCTTCAGGCGAGCCAGTCTGGGTCGAGCGGTTTCAAGGTATTTTGACACTGCCCTTGAGGCAGGGATTCCCATTGGAACAACACGCTCCCTGGAGCCCTTACCCATCACGGTCACGCACCCCATTTCAAGGTCAATTCGGGAGAGTTCCAGGCCCACAAGCTCGGAAACTCTGAGCCCGGTGGCGTAGATAAGCTCCAGCATAGCGTAATCACGACTGCCTTCCGGAGAATCGGTATTAGTCGCGGCGATTAATCGTTCAACTTCTTCAGAATCTAAAAAATGCGGAATTCTTCTAGGCAGGGCCGGTGATTCGAGCCGCTCGGACGGATTCTCTCGTATTCGATCGGACTCGGCAAGGAATCGGAAAAACCCTTTAATGCAAGATATCTTTCTGGCTCTCGTCCTGGGGCTCAGGCCGTCTCTGTCAAGCTTTGCCAAAAAAACCAGAATGTCTTCTCTTTGAATTTCCGTGGTATTTTGAATTGCCCTTTGACGTAAGAATCCGGTAAAGCCCTTCATGTCGGCTGCATAGGCCTGGATGCTCAAAAAGGCGAGCCCACGATCGACAATCAAATGATCCAAATAGCCTGAAACCGCCAATTCGATTTCGGATGATTTAGCATTAGCACCAGGAGTTCTGGTCAATAGTAGATCCTTTGTTCACGATTCAGAGCGCCGCTTGCTTTTGAAATGAAAAGTGTTCGTCTTCCATTACAATTAAGTGATTGTAGAGAGACGTTTTTATATCATCGAGACGATCAAAATCGATGATCTTGTTGCCCTGTTTGTCCTGAACGTAAAAAATATCAGCAGCCTGATCTACTTCAGTCGTGATCTTTGTTAAAATTATGTCCAACTCCAATGCCGTGAGTTTATGTGATATATCGTAAAGTAGTCCTGGTCTATCATGAGCATAAACTTCCACAATAGTAGCTCGATCAGAAGCCGCATTATCTATTTCAACCTTCACGGGAAGGCGAGGCAGCAGGGTGCTTTGAAAAGGTCTGGATGAAGACCTTCGCGCGGCAACCAGTTGATCCACGTCTGCTTCACCGCGCAAAACTTTTTCCAAATCTGTGCGAAAACGCTCCCAGCGTTCAGGATCGTCAAGCGGGCCTTCCGGAATATCATTCACGTGAAAAGTTCCTACCGCAAGATCGCCTATGGAATGAGTCCATGCGCTCAAGATATTGATTCTATTGACGGACAAAGTGCCGGCGATTCTGAAAAACAGGCCAGGTCTGTCGAGTGTAATTAGAGTGATTGAACTATATGAGGGACCGCGGTGATCTACTTTTTTCGCTATGACGTCGCCCAGACCCAGAGATTTTTCCCTTTTGCGCAGCAAATGATTCCGGATGTCCGTGAAGTGCTCAGCAATTACTTCCGGATAAAAATCAAGGAAATAGCGCGATTGCGAAGAGTCAAGATATTCCTGAAGTTCCTGCCCCCTGTGTTCAATAGGGACAAGTTCCCATATGGTTGACTTAATTTGCCTTATCCAAGCGTTGAGGTCTTCCCCGTCCAATCCTTCTCCTTGGATAACGTCCAGAGTCCTGTAGTACAATTCTTCGAGTAGCAGGTGCCTCCAGGAATTAAATGCAGAAGGCCCCACCCCTCTCAAATCAGCACAGGTAAGCAATAAAAGCATGTCGAGGCGGCGCTTGGACATGACGGTTTCTGCGAATCTGCTCACCAGGTCGAGATCGTGGAGATCTTTCTTGAATGCGAGATGACTCATTGCCAGATGATTGCGTATCAGAAAACACACTTCATCAACATGTTGGGCCTGTAGTCCTAATTTACTAAGGACGTTTCTTGCAATGAATTCTCCCTTTATTTCATGACCAGGTCCTTGGCCCTTTCCCATGTCATGAAAAAGTCCCGCAAGATAAAGTACTTGTGAATTGTCCAAAGAGGATAAAATACTTTTTAAGAGTGTGTCCTCGCGATTATCATTAGGTCGAGCGATAGCATCGATATGTTCCAAAACCTTCATGGTGTGGAGATCTACCGTGTATTGATGATAAAGATCGTGGCGCGGCAAGAAACGGACTCGGGAGAATTCAGAAATGCATCGTTCGAGAATGCCGGTCTTCATCATGGAACTCAATGCCTTTGCCACTGAACCTTTGTATCGAAAAATATCGAGGAAAAGTTTCGTAGCAGCCGGTTCGCACAGCGGATTGCCTTGCATGTAATCCAGTCGACTTCGGGCCATGTCGACCAAACGTATATCCAGGTCGCATCCAGTTTTTGCGATTTTATTAAAGGCAAAAAGCATTTCTTTCCAATCAGTCCCGAAGTCGTCGGGATGACTATTGTAGATGCCTCCGGCCCCAATATAGAATTCATCGCTGAGCTTCAGCTTTTTTACTTCAAACTCGTTCGCGACCTTTGGTCTCAAGAAGAGTCGAGCTCTGGCAAGCACTCTGCGGCCAAAAAAATCCAGGGTAGCCGCGTGACGATAGTATTCACGCATAAACGCTTCGACTTCTCGTTGCCCTGTGCTTTCTTTGAATCCCATTTGTCCGGCTAAGATCGGCTGGACCTCGAACTTCAGACGATCGTCGCGACGCCCCGATAGAAAATGAATCCTGGTCCTGACCTCTGCCAAAAACTCCCTAGCATTCTTGACTTCAAGGACGGTATTCGGGCTGCTGATTCCGGCTATCGGCAAATCGTCCAAGGATGATAAACCGAATATCAATCGAATGAGCCATCCAATTAATTGGATATATCTTAACGAACCGGGTCCCTCTTTTAGATGCGGTTCAAGAAGATATATTGTGTGCCCGAACTTATCCGAGGATTTCCGAATTTCCGCTTCTACGCGAAGATATAGGTCTAATGGATCGATAGCCTTAACGAGGGGTTCTCGTTCAATTATCAATTCTCGGTAGAGACTCTCGTTCCCCCAGAGGAGTCGAGTGTCCAGCAACGATGTGAGCACCGCCAGGTCATTTATTGCTTCATGCAAGCATTCTTTTACGGTCCTGACAGAGTGCCCCAATTCTATACGGGCATCCCATAACATATAGAGCATATTTCTGATGCCGCGGTACACCCCTTCAGGGGCATTTTCGGGTCGGAGGAAAAGGAGGTCTATATCCGAATAGGGGCTCATTTCCTGACGACCGTATCCTCCGAGCCCCAACAGTGCCATTTGATCTTTCCAATTGCCCAGGAAATGATCCGCGAGCTGGCTGAGAACATCATCGTAAACCGGATGCATCTGAAACCGAGCTGGATCTGATTGTCCGCGGTTGCGATATTCCGTTATAACTTCTTTGATTCTTATGATTTGAGCAGAGCGTTCATGGCTGGCGAATATGAATCTCATCGGCGCGGTTTCTCGAAATTGCTAATCCGTTCATCGGAGGAGTCAGTGAGAATTCAGGATATCACATTGAACTCTGATCAGAGCAAATGATTTCGCTTTGGGCAAGGGAGTACCGCTACCACATTGCTCGCAATCGGCGCCACATGTTTGCCGCAATTGCGGTATTTGTTCGTTCTTGGCCGGATTTCAAATAACTAATTGAGCCGCCGGCGACACCAGCTGCAATTGAATCGCGGTATTCTGGGCTAGCGAGCTTGTCCTTCTCGGAATTGTTACTTATAAATCCGCACTCGATCATTATTGCAGGCATTTTCGCATCAAGGAGGACATACAGCGGCGCTGCCTTGATACCCCTATTTCGGCCCAAACCGAGTGTTTGCCCTAATTTTTGGGTTACTTGATCGTGGATTGTGGTCGCTAGTTTGACGGATTCAATCGTTTTATAGCCGCCGATACGATCCATCAAAGAGTTTTCAAGATCTGTTACTTGAGCCAGAGGGGTCCCGTTTTCGCGGGCTGCCGCTAAGATTGATTTCTGCGAAT
>JBKQRG010000237.1:0-7023 GCA_052144015.1 Desulfomonilaceae bacterium | reverse complement strand
TCCTGGACAGCGGAAAGACTGAAAACTCTGGGGTTTTGTACGCCCGCTTCATGCTTCAGCCGAAAGGCAAAATCACCCAATATCTTCTTGAGATTGCCATAGGGGTCAGCCAAAGCGCTGTCCACCAATTCGTCAGCTTTATTCAGGACGAAAGTGTAGTTTGTTTGATCGGCTGCGTTCTCTTTGATGAATTCATACAAAATCGCGTCCCCATATTTCTCCGGGCTCGCCATCCAAACTATTCCATCAAGCTCCGGGGCAATTCGCGTCACATTGTTGCGATTATTTTCATCTTTGCTGTCAAAGTCAGGCAAATCCAGGAGGATAAAATCCTTTATCGCATCTATATTGTGAACCGCGTCAATATCCCGAAGCAAACCTGAGAATTTTTCCAGACCGCGAGGCCTGTTTCGATGCCGATAAACCACCGCCCGGTCTGTGAACGGCCGCTTTTCCGAAATCGCGGAGATTTCCTCACGCGCCAAGGCGTCGATAAGGGTGGATTTGCCCACCCCCGTTCCGCCCGCTATGCCCATGTACAGGACTTCGCCTGGATGACTTGCTTTCTCCAGGATTTCTTTGACCCTGCCGACGTAGAATTGTTGCGTGTCTTCAGGCAGAAGGACAGCCCCTTCGTCCTTGAGAAAACGTAATGTCTGTTCGAGTAAAGCTGCAATGGCCGGCCGATTCAAAGGCTCTCCCCGACTTGATGTAGAAAACTGCTTGGCAGGTCAGCACGAACTTATTGTACTTGTATTCTTTGGATTGAACAAGAATGCCCGATGTCGGTGACCGGCATTCGGCAGATAAACGGAATCACCTGATGAAGTAATTACTTGAAGAAGGGGACTACACATTCACTGTCTTTGCATTCCACATCAATGGGTCTGAGCCATGGAATCCAGACAGGAATCGGCTTTAGCGATAAGGATGGAGCAGGAAATTCGATAGCCCTGCATGTGCCGGGAATACAAACCGATGCTTTGCCAAAACTTATCCAGGGGAGCACACAAAATTCGGTTTTCAGAAGCGTGGGCCAGATGGGAATATCAAACGGGATCGAAATCGGTCCCACTGATTCGGGAGGGATCGGCCGATCGGGCAAACATGCACGGGGCGGGCAGTCACCGGTAAGAGAGTACACAGGCGCGGCGATCAAGACGAGAACGCCGACTATAATAATGACCGCCTCACGAATTCTCATGACCACACCCCAATATGAGCAGCGATTAAGAACAAACCTTAAACTAACGCTGCAATCCTATCACCTCCCGAGTTTTTATGTCAAGAAATCCAAGTATGATTTTCGTGACCGGGATCTTGCCGGCCCCTAAACAGCACGGTTCAGATCAGCGGGCCGGCAAAGTGCCGGGACTACTGTGAAGCCGACCAATAGACCGGGGTTTAGAGATTCCCGTACATCGCCAAGTGGATGGATGGGAACAATTCAGCGCGGGTGTGTGGGAAAAATAGGGCGGCCATGAAATTGTCCATATAGGATGGGTCATCAGATAATTCGATATTCATCATGGAACGCGCGATCTCACGAGAGCGTTCGAACAGCTTGCCATCTTTGCAGGCGAGTCTGGCACCCTTGAGAGACGCGTTGCCTATAAATCTGAACTTATCGCGGGGTATGTCAGGCAACAACCCTATAGTGATCGCATGCTCAAGATTGATAAAGCTGCCGAAGGCTCCCGCAATGATTACTCGGTCAAGGTCGTCGACCTTCAAACCTATCTTGTCCAGCAGACAGGTGTAGCCGGAGAACATTGCCGCTTTGGCTCTTAAAATATTATCCAAGTCAACTTCCGTCAGAACTATATCTTCATTTATTCCGGATTCCGATGCCCTGCACACTATGTACTCGTATCCGCTACGGCCTAGTCGTACCCGATTCGTTTCGAGATGATGCGCAAATTTACCGTTCCGATCAAGGATTCCGATTTTGAGCATTTGTGAAATAATATTGATAATTCCCGATCCGCAAATGCCGGCCGCAGGCTTGCCTTCAATTGTCTTAATCATCGGTTCGAGCGTTGCCGGATCGATAAGAACTCCCTCGATGGCCCCTGGCGCGGCTCGCATACCGTATTCGAGCCCACCACCCTCGAAAGCCGGTCCAGCGGAACAAGAGGCAGTCATAAGGAGATCCCGATTCCCGGCTACTATTTCCCCGTTGGTCCCGATATCTATAAAAAGAGTCATTTCATCCGAGTCCCACATACCGTTCGCCAGGACTCCGCTGACTATATCGCCGCCAACGTAAGAAGCCACGCCCGGAAAGACCGTTACAAGAGATTCACGGGAGAGATTGACCCCCAAGTCCGATGCGAGAATCGGTCCCACATTCTGGGCAACGGGAACATAGGGCGATTCCCGCAGAAACTTGGGATATAGACCCAAAAAGAGATGAGTCATAACGGTATTGCCCGCGGCGACAAGGTACTGGACCGATTCCCGGGATTGTTTTCCGTCAGTCAGGATCTCGTCCAGAATTTCATTTATACCCTTGGTCACTTCCTGCTGGAGCTTTTCAAGTCCATCCTTTTTCAGCGCAAATATAATGCGACTGATAACATCGTCCCCCATCGAAATCTGGGGATTGTAGCGCGAAGCTCGGGCGAGAACTTCCCCATCCTCAAGGTTTACTAGCTCGCCCCAAAGGGAGGTAGTCCCTATATCGACAGCGACGGCTGTCGCTGGGCCGACAGCATGCCCTGGGGAGACTCGAAACATTCTGAAAAATCCCAGATCAGCCTCCGGAATTTTCTCAAATTTCAGACTCGCTGTAATTTTCCAGTCGTCATTGCGCGCCCTAGTCGGCAGCTCACGAAGAAGTCCGAGATCGGCTGTGACCGGAGAAATTCCATGAACCACCTTTAGCGTGCGGACAACCCTTTCGTAGTCACTTACATTATCTTCCGGTGTCGGGGCGGAAGGTTCCATCAGCACCCTGAAAGTCATTGGATTCAGTTCGGCTGTTACCGGAGGTTCCATGGCGGCGGCGGTGACGCGCATGCGTTCAGCCTCGTCTCTGGGGATTACCCTCCGTGCGGCTTTGATTCGCGGGGTCTCCACCGTAACATTGCCGGTGAGGACCGAGCGGCATGCCAGCACATATCCTTCGGCCCTTTCCTTGGCCGGAATCTTTTCAATTTCCGAGCTCTCGACAGTACCTTCCAGCACTTTTACTTTGCACCGGCCGCAAGCCCCGGCGCCCCCGCACGAGGCCGGGATGAAAACACCGGCGTCCAAGGCAACGTCAAGAAGCGATGTACCGGAAAGTGCCTCAAATGTAACCTCATCGGGGAGAAACTTGATAAGAACTTTTTCCAATTGCGACTCCTACCGAGACCATAGACCCGGCGAATTCTCGATCAGACCATTACCCCAACCTGGCCGTCAGCGGGTAATCAAGCCTTGCCATAATTGGCGGGAACGCGCGTCCGGTATTTGGGGCAAGCTTGGGCGCGATCGATGCTTCTGCACCCCCTGGTCATTGAATGCCAACAACCTTCATATCATCAAGGGCGACTTTTTCAAGGTTTTCTGATATCTTTATAGAATCATGCCAAAAGGAGTACCCATTTGAACGTATCCGAGATCTTCCGAAGCATTCAAGGTGAGTCATCTTATGCGGGACTCCCTTGCGTCTTCATAAGATTGGCCGGGTGCAATCTCCGTTGCCGCTATTGTGACACACGTTATGCCCAGGAAGGCGGGAACGCAATGTCATTTGATGAAATTATCAAACAGATAACGGATTTCGGTGAGAATCTAGTGGAGATTACCGGCGGCGAGCCTCTTTTTCAGCAAGAAACTCCTGATCTCATTACAGCCCTCATGAAGCGCGGGCACAAAATACTTGTGGAAACAAATGGCAGTCTTGATGTGTCGGCCCTCCCCGAGGGAGCTGTCCGGATCATGGATATCAAATGCCCTTCCAGCGGAGAGAATCACCGAGTGATGTGGGAAAACGTCTGGAAATTGTCAGCGGACGACGAAGTGAAGTTCGTCATTGCCGATAGGCTGGACTACGAATGGGCTGTCGGCATAATCACGGAACAATTGACCCATCGGCCCACCAAAATACTTCTCTCCACCGTCTACGGCGAATTACCGCCTCGTAACCTAGTAAAATGGATGCTTGAAGATCGTTTAAAGGCAAGGTTTCAGCTGCAACTTCACAGATACATATGGCCCCACGACACTCACGGAGTTTAATCCTTTTCAGATAAGTTTTATAGCGCTGCACGTAACTCCTATTCAGCAGAGTCTTGGACGTGCGTACACGGACAGCTATTAGCAGTATCCTTCAGGTGAATAACATTGACCAATAGGTTCAACTGCTAAGTTATCCAGAAGCGCGTTTCATTTAGAACAGTACTTCATGAAAGTAGCTACATATTATGGCGCGATGAAATGATATTTCTTGAGCGCCTGCAAATATGTGTGAAAAATCATGCATGCTCCCAACAGATAGGCTGTTAGGAGATGCGCTGCATCTAGGACGCGAACTCCGCCCAAGAAATTGATTACCGGCATCATTGTGTACAAATCGTAAAGCATGGCTCCTGTCAGAATTTGAATTGGCACGAAAAACAGCATGATTGTCAGAAAAAGTGCCTTCTCCAACGGGTCAAAGTCCGACCCATGCAGCAGACCTCGCCGATAACCTTCCCCGACAAAAATCAAGTAACCGTAATAGTGGAGAATCTCCGCTGTGTTTTCCACTAGGTCCCTAGGCAAGATAAGAAAGCGCTTTTTGAAATCTCGTCGCCACAAGTGATAACAAAGCCAAAATATGTAATCTACTATAACTATGGCTCCGCTGAGATTGTGAAGATTCACCGCGTTTAGGAAAGTTGCGAAAATCGGTAGCACATCGGGAAGCCTCAATTGAATGCCAGTCAAAATCAGGGTGATGACAAAAAAACCATGTACCCAATGCCAAATTCTGATTGCAATCGGGCGCGGTTCAGCTTTCTCAAAAAAACGCAGCTTTGTCCTCAATTTTCTCGTGAAAAACATGAGCATTGCATGTAAACCTATCGCCACCAAAACGATAATGATTAGGAAAACGCCCATGATATCCAGCCATTTGAATCCTATCCGTCTGACCTGGGTCAGCAGATCTTTCAAATCATCCGCGCGAATCTTCGATTCTCCCAAGAGATAGAAATTCCTGATAAAGGAACCTTCTCCTCGCAGCGCGAGGATCTGCCTTTCTATGGGAACTGTTCTCAATTCACCGTCCTTTTCAGGGATCTCCAAAAAGATTTTCGAATAAAATTTGGCGTTTCTTGAGTGACAAAGACTGCAATCTCGAGTCTCTTCTCCTCTGTTTGTAAAACTGTGTGCAGGTTTTAGAACCAACATGCGGACCTGAAGGGAAGCTCCGGGGATACCATTTTCTTTCAACTTTTTCATAAATGAGGAAATTTCCAGTTGGGACAGCATTCCGTTGTTATCCAGATCCAGCGTCTCGATCAGCCCCTTTTTCCTGGACCCAATGAATGGAGTGAGCCGACCATAATCAAGCATCTGATCCGGCATTGGATCGTTTCTGTCGACAATGTAGACCACCATTCCAATCTCGGCATTCAGATCATGACATGAGGTGCATTCCAAGTAATTAAAGTGAAGCTCTTTCTGGGGAAGCCACTTGTGGGTTCCCGCGGATTCGTGACATTTCAGGCAGATTTTCTGCCGATCGTGTCCGGACATTTGACGGAAAGGGATGCTATGGTGCGGGTTATGGCAGGAATAACATATTTTTTTCGAGACTTGTGCATGCCGGCTCTTTGAATAAGCTTGGTTTTGTTTTTGATGGCATTCCGGGCACTTAGGTTCTGCCCCCACGCGGTGGGGGATTTTCTTGACTGGATTAATAGAAGTGATCCCCTCATGACACCAAGTACAGGTGAACCCGATTTTGCCATGAACTGATGCGGAAAAAAGCGTTGGATCAATAAATCTGCTTTCTCCTCGACTTGAACGCAGGTCAGCTATGCTATGGCAGAAAATACAATCAATATAAGTAGGAATGTCGCTATGGCAAGGGTCGCCGTACATGAAGAAGATGAGAAACAAAGCAACGCATGCTCTCCATGGAGAAACCTTCACCGCTTTCATACCATTGACCCACCTGAATGATATAGTCGCTGTTATTTAAGCATTTCGGTTTCCCAGAGTCAAAACCAAAGCGAATCCTACGACAAAGGCTCAATTAGTTGGGGGAACAGAGCGCAGGCTGCAAGAGGAATGGGACGTAGCTGATTTTATCGACAAACGTGCATTTGCTAAATGGGACGACATTCCCAAAAGCCGGAATCCGGGTTCCGCGAAACGCGGAATTCTCGCGTAACTGGAATGACGCGCATTTTTAGAACTCGAGATCTATCAGGAGGATAGGGCCCGGTAATAACTGAACCAATTAAAGTATTTCCAGAGTTAGTCCCGTTCGTACCCAGGAAACCGCTGGCCCCCATGCACAAACTCGGACTTCCGGACAAAATGTTGCCGCAACACCGAAGTCCATTTCAAAGGAGCCCAAATTCCAAGAAAAATCAGCGGGGAAAAAAGAATCAGTCCGGCGATAACGCCCAAGGCAAGATTTTGAACCATCATTGAGTAGAACAGAGCCAATAATAGCAGGAAACCCACGGGGCCGAGAATCAGAACCCCCGTCATCAACATCCAGGTCCCTGTGCCCAAAGCTGCCCTTTCCAAGAGGTCATCCGTGTTTTTCATTGGTAAATCCTCATCTTTCATTGCAGCTCGAATTGCTAATTTCCAGGATACAAATGTCCAACGAAAACTACAAGTAAATTTGTCAACAAATCTATTAATTGTCCTTTATCAAGATTGTAGGTTATTGAGACGCTTTCATTTTCATGAACAGCCGTTCGGAACTGCACGGCAGCTCTTTGATGCGAATTCCCGTCGCGTCATATATCGCATTGAGGATGGCCGGAATAGTGGGCATAATTGCGCCTTCACCCACTTCCTTAGCTCCAT
>JBKQRG010000236.1:0-11775 GCA_052144015.1 Desulfomonilaceae bacterium | reverse complement strand
CTTGTTGCTGAGCAGAGTCAATAAGCGATTCAAAAATATCTAATACCCGTGACTGATGCAAAATCATGACCGCTTCTAATGGGGCTTATACGCAACGACTCCTCTCCGGCACGACTTTATCATTCTGAAGATTGACTGAAAAGGAAGAACTCTTAGGGAATCATAGAAAATTAGGAAGTTACGACTGCCGAGTCTGGTTTCAGAATTCCTTCTTGGTTACGACTGGGCTATTATGGAGCTGCCGCTCTTTCCGACCGGTCCTGGTTAAAAAGCCTCCAGACTAACGATCTGGAGGCTGGTTAGAGAAAGGATGAATGGGAAAGGTTGCTTTTGCATCAGTGCCGTATCCATTTGGGAGACGGCAGGGAGGAACCAATTCATCTACTTTAAGAATACAATGCAATGTCCTACAATGCGATGGGAAAGTTGGCGAGACTTAAAATCACCTGGCTAATTTTGTCACCGTAGGATATTGTTGATCCACAAATTTGGTTGATTGCATTTTCTGTTTTGCCCCAGGGTATGGTTATACGCCGGGGCTTTTTTCTTCTGCCAAGGCTTCTTTCCCCCGTTCGATGGGAAATCATTTGTCTATGACTACTCAGAGCTGGATGAACTGGTCTTGGCAGTACGCAGTCTCAGTCTACAAGTCGCAGGGATCCGAATACCCTTGCTTGGTGATTCCTCTGCTGACCCAGCACTATATCTTGTTGCAAAGGAATCTGCTGTACACAGCGATAACGAGGGGAAAGAGATTGGTGATTCTGGTGGGAAGCAAGAAAGCGTTGGGAATCGCAGTACGGAACGATAAGACCCAAAGAAGGTTTACGTGGTTAAGAAATCGGTTAATGGCGCGGTAGATGATTATTTTTACAGGCTCTACAATGGAGTTCTTACGGCAGACAGAAGTCATGAGACCAAACATAATATGAATCCAGAGGACATTGCCCAAAATTATCGTCAAAGATTAAGTAAGTTAAAGCTGATCTTGCCTGGAGACTCTTTCCTCCTCATCTCTTCAATCCCTTACCAGTCTATTCACCGCCTTCTTCAAAACAGGCGACCACGGCTCGAAATGCTGTAAGAAATCAGTCGCGGGATCGTACCACAACACGCGACAGTAGAGCCGAAGATTGGGACCTCGTTGAGTGATGGAATTTCCAGTTTTTCTTTGACATAAGAACATCGGATTGACATGAGCCGGCGCAGACTGAGCCGAACAGACTCCATCTGTTGTCCCTGTGAGTCTATTAGACTCCTAAATGACGCGTGATGACATGTCCCGACTCCTCCCGTTTTAGTCGTCTGCTAACTACTGCGTACCTCGTTTTGGCTCCTCCGCTGCTCCCTCCCTGTCACTTTAGGCTTATTGCACACTGCCGTCTCAGTCGATCTTTCCAGCTAATTGATATGGCACAAATGTTGCTGCTGTCGTACAACGGCTAGTGTAGTGCGAGAACTGCTTTTTATTCCGTTCAGGAAGGTTCGAACCAACACTTCCGAGTCTGCTGAATAAGTGGAACGATCAATAAGCCCAATTCTTTGTCGGCTTTGGGTAAGCCGAGCATCAATTGCTTTCAGTTCAAATGGCAAACACAAACTAAAAAGGAGACGTGCCATGGCAGACGTCAAAGGGAAGTTCGTAACCCTAGCTTGTGACATGATCAAGACAAAACCTAAAACTAGACAGGCGGCTATTGATGCTGTAAAACAGTTGACCGGTAAAGATCCCTATCAACTTGACCCGGAGGGCTGGTACAACACAAGAGTTCTGGAAGCGGTATTCTCTGCAATTGAGGCCAACAGCAAAGGGATTATTGGGTGGGCTTCCATTAAGGTAATAGGTCAGCTAGTCTACCCGACGATAAAAACTACCGTAGGTCTTCCACCACACCTAGTAACACCCGCGGATTTTGTTAAATTCGAGGCAGAGGGCTTCCTCCAGAACCACAGGGGGCCTGATGTGACTCCAAGAAAATTTATTAAGATCGAAGACAAGGACATAATAATTGAGGCCCCTTCTCCGGGCTACAATTGCGTTCTGATCGAAGGGGTCTATGAAGGTATCTTGCAGATTTGCGGAATAGCAGATGGTTCAGCAAAGCAGATACAATGCGTCAAGAAAGGAGATCCGACCTGCGTATATCAAATAACCTGGAAAGCAGAACGGCAATCTGCAACGGCGGGACTTGATTGGTCCGTTCATAGCCAGAAATAATACACAATCGAATAGCGGTCCTTAGTAGGTATACATACGAATCCAGTCATCAGCTATGTTAATCGGCACTGGATGGCAGTTATTCTTATCTGCAGGGTTTGTCCTTCTGTTGCTCCTAGGCACCCAAAAAGATGGGATCCTCCGTCTGTTCCCTTATCGAATCGCCGCACGAAAAATGACGAAACCTTGGCAAATACTCTTGAGGAGGAAACCCATTGAAAACACTGGGTAGTCCAAGGTTCCGACCAGCAACCTCCTATAGTCCAGCGAACTCCTCTCAATTCCGCTTTGTTTTGCTGACAAATTCAGCGATACTATCCACAGAACCTCCCCTCTCAAAAAAGTATTCCCCACCAGAGATTAGTCATAATTCGAATCCGGCTGCAACAGGAGAGACTTGCCATGGACGACGAACTCAAGACTAAACAGCAACTTATTGATGACTTGAAGGAATTTCGCCAGAAGGTCTCTAACCTGGAAAGGGTGGAGCAGCCGCTGCGAAAGCTTGAAGACAGGCTGGATCTTGCGTTGAAGGGAGCAGACCTTGGTCTGTGGGATTACAACGTTAAGACCGGTGAGGCCTTTATCAATGAGCGCCGGGCGGAGATGGTCGGATATTCTGTCGATGAACTGGGGCCTCATATAAGTTCGTGGGGGAAACTCGTTCATCCGGATGACGTAGACTGGGTCACGAATGCTTTCAACGCTCACGTGCAAGGTCGCACGCCCTTGTACGAGTCTGAACACCGGCTTCGCCACAAGTCGGGCGAGTACATATGGGTTCTCGCTCGGGCCAAAGTTGTGGAATGGGATACGCAGGGCTATCCAGTACGAATAGTGGGAACAAGTCTTGACATCACTGATCGCAAAAGGGCGGAGGAAGCATTGCTGTTGGCCCGCGATGAGCTTGAACGTCGGGTGGTGGAACGGACTACCGAACTCAGAGAGGCAAATGAACAACTCCGAGAACAGATCGCTGAGCGTAAGCAGGCGGAGGAAGCGCTGAGGCACAGCGGAGAGATGCTTTCGCTGGCACTGGAAGGAGCAAACCTTGGGACATGGGACTGGGATCTGACCACGGGGAAAGCCACATGGTCAGAGCGAATCTACAGCATGTTGGGATACACGCCAAATGAGTTCGAACCAAACCTCAAGAATTGGAAGAGACTTATTCACCCGGACGATTGGCCAAGGGTCTCAGAGACTCTCAATCTGCACCTGGAAGGAAAACTGACGAATTTCGAGGCCATCTATCGCACACCAGACAAGTCCAGAACGTGGCATTGGTTACAGGCTCAAGGAACGGTAACCGAGTTTGATGCATACCGGAAGCCCATTAGAATGACGGGGGTCGTTGCAGACATCACCGACCGCAAGAAGGCAGAGGAAGCGCTGCAGGACAGCGAAGAACGCTACCGGGCTTTGTACGAAGACAACCCTTCCATGTATTTCACTATGGATGCCCAAGGCGCGGTGCTCTCCGTCAATCGATTTGGAGCCTCGGAACTCGGGTATAGCGCCGAGGAATTGGTGGGACAATCAGACCTGATGATGTTTCACGAAGATGACCGAGAAGCAATCCGACAACAATTTGCTAAATGTTTGCAGAATCCTATGCAAGTGGCTCACTGGGAGTTTCGCAAGGTCCGTAAGGACGGGACCATTCTGTGGGTAAAAGAGGTTGCCCGTTCGATACGAGGTGCGGACGGGAATCCGGTGGTTCTCGTCGTTTGTGAAGACATCACCGACCGCAAAGAAGCTGAAGAGTCGCTTCGAGCGGAAAGAGAAAGACTTCATATGCTTTCCGATAGAGCGCCGTTTGGCATGGTGATGATTGCAAAAGACGGGACCTTTGAATATGCCAACCCCAAGTTCACCGAAATCTTCGGTTATGACTTGAGCAGCGTGCCCAACGGAAGAGAGTGGTTCCGAAAGGCTTATCCTGATAGCGCGTATAGGCATAAGGTGGTTGCAGCCTGGAAGGAAGACGCAGAACGGCTTGCTCCAGGAGAAAAGCGATCTAGAGTTTTTGAAGTGACATGCAAGGACGGAAGTCGAAAAATAATCCACTTCACGCCCGTGAAATTGGCCACGGGCGAAGATCTAATGACCTGCGAAGATGTTACCGACCGCATACTGGCTGAAGAGGCTCTGAGGCAGAGTGAGGAGAAGTACAAGATTCTCGTGGAGGAGAGTTTTGACGGCATCTTCGTTCAGAAAGAGACGAAAATCGTCTTTACCAATTCCCGTCTTCGAGAAATGCTCGGCTACGAAGAAGGGGAGTTGGAGGGACAGGACCACTGGCTGGTCTACCACCCTGAATACCAGGAGATTACCCGCGAAAGGGCTAAGGCTCGCCTGCGCGGCGAGCCAGCGCCCCCTCGGTATGAGGTTCGGATGCAGCGGAAAGACGGGTCCTCTTTCGAAGCTGAGATAAACGCGAGGGCTGTAGAATTTGCTGGGGAACCAGACATACAGGTCTGGATAAGAGACATCTCGGAGCGAAAACAAGCTGAAAATGCTCTGCGAGAAACTGAGGAGCGCTTCAGGACAGCCTTCCAAACCAGCCCTGACCCGATCTCCATTTCCCGCCTCAGTGACGGAGTGTACGTTGAGGTTAATGACGGTTTTACCGAACTCAGCGGGTTCACAAGAGAAGAGGTAATCGGAAAATCTTCCTTCGAGATAAACATCTGGCATGACCCAGGTGACAGAAATCGCCTAGTTACCCAACTCAACAAGAGAGGGTATGTGACTAATCTTGAAGCCCAGTTCCGCCAGAAAGATGGTCGGGTACGGACCGGGCTTATGTCAGCTCGCATTATGGTCCTCGGTGGAAGGCCTCATCTTCTAACGGTCACACGAGATGTGGAGGACTGGAAGAAGGCGGAGCAAGCTCTTCGTGAGAGTGAGGAAAAGTACCGTACTCTCTTCGAGGAATCAAAAGACGCAGTTTACATGACCACTCGCGACGGGAAGCTGGTCGATGCGAATCAAGCCTTTCTGGATCTCTTTGGCTTTGGCAGGGAAGAAGCCAGAAATATGGGAATCTTGCAGATATACGCTGATGCTGCAGATCGAAAGCGTTTCCAGGAGGAAATAGAACGAAAAGGGTCTCTAAAAGACTATGAAGTTAGCTTTCGGAAAAGAGACGGAACGAAAATCGAGGGACTACTCACTTCAACGGTGCGGCAGGACAAGGATGGAAAAGTTCTTGGCTACCAGGGTATCCTCAGAGACGTGACCGAGCGCAAGCAGCTTCAGAAACAACTTCTTCAGGCCCAGAAGATGGAGGCGATTGGGACTCTGGCTGGAGGTATCGCACACGACTTCAACAACTTGCTGCAAGCGATCTTGGGCTACACGGACCTTCTCCTCATGCGGAAAAAGGCAGATGACCCTGATCGCCAGAAGCTGGAAATAGTTCACCAAGCAGCGCGGGATGGTGCAGATCTTGTCTCAAGAATTCTTACCTTCAGCATGAAAGCGCAATTCAGGGCTCGCCCCACGGACCTAAACCAAGAGATACGAAGAGTCGAAAAACTCCTCCTACGCACGGTTCCCAGAATGATCAAAATAGATCTCATTCTTGCTGATGACCTCTGGGTCATCGATGCCGATCCAGCCCAGATCGAACAAGTACTTCTCAATCTCGCAGTGAATGCCCAGCATGCCATGCCGGATGGTGGACGACTCCTCATTGAGACAACCAATGTCTGGCTGAAGGATGAATATGTAAGAAACCACTTGGAGGCCAAGCCTGGCAGACATGTTCTACTTACCGTTTCGGATACTGGCGTGGGAATGAAGCCAGAAGTGGTTGACCGCATCTTTGAGCCTTTTTTCACAACAAGAGCCGATGGAGAGGGAACGGGGCTCGGTTTAGCAATGGTCCACGGCATTGTCTCACAACACAGGGGCTACATAAGATGCTACAGTGAACCTGGTCTTGGTACCTCTTTCAAAATCTACTTCCCGATTTCTTCAACTGCACGCCTGCTGGATATGGCGATTACCCGAGAGGTGCCAGCGTTTGGATCTGAGACCATACTTCTGGTAGATGATGATGATCGTATTCGAGATGTTGCACAGCAGATGATTGAAATTGGGGGATACAAGGTGCTGGTCGCCTCCAGCGGAGAGGAGGCATTAAAGGCGTATGCAGCTCATAAGGGCGAAATTTCGCTGGTCATCCTTGATCTGATTATGCCGGGAATGGGAGGGAAGAGGTGTCTTGAAGAGCTTCTGCGAATCGACCCTGATGCCACCGTTCTCATTGCCAGCGGTTATTCATCTAACGGTCTCACTCTCGACGAAAGGGGGAGCGGGGCGAGAGGATTCATCACAAAACCTTATGATGCCAGGGACATTCTCGCAGCCATAAGGAAAGTCTTGGATCGGGGTCACCTGTGAGTGGTACGCCTGATTCCTTATAAGACGTCCACTTCCCAACGATCATACAGAATCAAGAACCTCTCGAACAGTCTTTAGCATATCCCTTAGCCGAAAAGGCTTGCTGACGAAGCCTCTGGCTCCTGACTCAAGGGTCTCCTTTTTCTTGCCTTCTACAGCAGCTCCACTCGAAATTACAATCTTGGCATGTGGGTTTATTGCGAGAATCTCTTCAAGACACTTGTCACCGCCCATCTCAGGCATAATAAGGTCTAAAATTACCAATGAGATCCTTTCACCTTCTCTCAAGTACAACTCTATGGCCTCTGGCCCGTTCGCAGCTTTGATCACTGTGTATCCTGCCCTGATGAGGAACCTGGACCCAAGGTCCCGAATGAAGTCCTCGTCATCCACCAGTAAAATCGTTTCCGTGCCGCCGCGAGGGAGCGCTTGCTCTTCCTTGACTCCTCTTTCCGTCGCATCTTCCTCTATAGCAGGCAAGTAGATTTTGAAGGTAGAACCCCGGTTCGGCTCGCTTTCGCAGCCGATATGGCCTCCATGTAGTTTGACAATGCCGTAAACCATCGCAAGTCCGAGACCCGTGCCTTTCCCGACTTCTTTAGTGGTAAAGAAGGGCTCAAAAATATGGCCCAATGTCTCCTTGTCCATACCATGACCGGTATCCGAGACGGTCAGAAGCACATGGTCACCGGGGTGAATTTCAGGATACGATCTACAATGTTCCTCGTTCAGAAAGATGTTGGCTGTAGCAATGGTCAGATTACCCCCGTCTGGCATGGCTTGTTCCGCGTTCACTGCCAGATTCATTAAAACCTGACCCATCTGGTCGGGATCGGCATTAACCGCAGCAAGATCGCCTTCAAGATGCAGCTCAATCTTGATCATTTTCGGAATAGTACGACTCAGTAACTTCTCTATCCGTGTCACTTCGTGATTCAGATTGATAGGACGAGGTTTGATATCCGCCTTTCTGCTGAAGGCCAGAAGGTTACGAACCAGTTCTGCTCCTTTGAGACCTGCCTCATATATCTTCAGGAGGTCCGAATAGCCGGGGGCTTTTTGGTCCATTTCCATGAGGAGCAATTCGGAAAACCCTTGGACCACAGTTAGGAGGTTGTTGAAGTCATGAGCAATTCCTCCAGCCAGAGTGCCGATGGATTCCATCTTTTGAGCTTGGGAAAGTTGAGCCTTCAGGTGATCCTGCTCCTCCTCGGCTTTCTTGCGTTCCGTTATGTCGTTGAAGGCTAGGAGAAGGTGAGGTTCACCACCAGACGTGAGGCGAGCCATACGGGCATTTACCCACACACTCTTTCCGAATGTGGTGGTAATATGGACCTCACGCTGACTGTTGATGCTCCCGGAAAGGACCTCTTCTGCGTCAGCCAATAAACCACTATCTTTCCAGGATGTAAGATTGTGAAAATTCTGTGTGAGGAGACGTTCTCTGTCTGCTCCTACAATCCTCCCCAGCGCCTCGTTTGCTGAGATACACTGTCCATCCGCTTTGTAGACCGCGATGCCCATAGGAGACTTTGAGACGATGTTTTCTCTTAACTCATTTGCCTCTGCTACCTGCAATTCGAATGTCTTCCGATCCGTTATGTCCAGATAAGTCCCGGTCATTCTCAACGGTTTTCCATCCTGATCACGTTCTGTGATCTTGCCGCGTGAAAAAATCCACCTCGAATCACCAGATTTGTGCCTTACTCGGTACTCATCCTCATAATGTTCGGTCAATCCGGCTAGGTGATTAAAGACGCTCTCCAAGGCTTTTTGGCGATCATCTGGGTGTAGCAATCTCTCCCAAAAAACGAAGTTCTGCTCTATTTCATCAAGTGAATATCCCGCCATCTCGGCAGCGCGTTGATTTGCAACAGCCTGACCCGTCTGGACATCCAAGTCCCACAAACCTAGGTCTGCTCCCTTTAGAGCAAGATTTAACCTTTCCTGACTTTTTTGCAGTTCTTCCTCTGATCGCTTCCGGTCTGATACGTCGGAAAGAGCTGAGATAGTTCCTTTCGCAAGATCTGAAGGATCTAAGAAGTTGACCCGTATATGCACATCAATTGCGGAGCCATCCTTTCTTTTCAGCCTTGCATCGGTTTCAGAAACCTTTCCAGGCTTGAGGTTTCCATAAAGAATGGAACGGACACGCTGGTACTCTTCTTGCGAGGAATGTAGTATTCTCGTCGGCTGATCTATATATTCTCTTTCATCTTCAAATCCGAACATTGTCACCCAAGCGTCATTTGCCCATTTGATTTTGCTGTGTTGTGTAAACAGTATACCGACAGGAGAAGCTGCCAAGAGACTCTTCAGCATCTGCTCATTGTCTTCCAACGCTTGCTCTACACGTTTGCGCTCTGTAATGTCCGCAACAACTCCTATGGTCGCTATGTGAACTCCGTCAGACCCACGAATTAGAGATACGGAAACTTCCGCCCAGAGAAGTTCCCCGTTCTTTCTTACGTAGCGCTTCTCAAAACGATAGGATGTCATCTCTCCGCGTACCATCTGTTCGTGCTTGGTCCTAGAGACCTCAACGTCTTCCGGGTGCGTTATGTCGAAGATCGTTCGCTTTAGTAATTCATCTTGTGAGTAGCCTAGCATTTTAGCCAGCGATCCGTTCACCTCAAGGAGTCGCCCCGCGGCATCCACTACGTCTATTCCGATGGCGGCGTTTTCGAAGACTCCTCTGTAGCGCCCCTCACTCTCCCGAAGCGCTTTCCTATCATCAAGCCGTGTCTCGTAGTCTAGAAAGATCCGACAAAGCAGCATCGTAGCCAAAGGATAGACAACCAGTGTCGGCAAACCTATTTGTCGAAGGACTTCTGTACCGGTTCCACCTGGCAGCGCCAGCATCAGCGCCAGCATGACGAAATGCACCGTCAGTCCGAAAATATAGAGAGAAAACGGGGCGATTTGGCGCACAGTACTCTTCCATAAGAAATGGAAGACGACGCCGAGCGTGGCTGACTCAACGATGACGCTGAAGCCGACCCAGGCTCCGGGTCCGCCCAACCACAGCCTATAGGAACCACATATGGTCGCTGCAACAGCAGCAACCAAGGGACCGCCAAACAGACCGGAAACACTCAAGATGATCGACCGACCGTCGAAGATTACGCCTGGCATGAAATTGAGGGGCGTCAGCATGGCTACAAGCCCTACACCGCCAAACAAGAGACCGGATAGGATCTTATATACCACGTTTTTCTTTTCAAGCCGGGATCCAATTACCTGGTATGTCGCAGCAAGTGCTACCAGGAGAGCGATGTTCTGGATGAGGTTGAGAATGATCATATAGGCCCCCTCCGGTCTTGCGGCTAAGGCCCGGCGAAACCGGTTAGCTGCTCATCACAATGCCCATCTAACATCACGATTATACCAGATTAAGTGGGACGGGCGGCAAAATCTGACGGGGTCATGAAAAAGTGGCGAGAGACGCTACCCCGGCGGCGCTCCTTTCGACCGACTTGACCTTTTCTTCTTCGCTGTCTTCCTCAGGGTAGGCCTGCATGAGCCTATCTCGTATGGGTGGTGGAGTAAGAAAGGCTGCGACCCGTGGAACGGGGGAGGGGGGAGTTCCTCGGCATCATCCGGGAACGCTTCAACGAAAAAACGAGAGACCGGATGCCCTGAGACGGCAAGCACTGTTTGGCGTCAAATTGGCGTCGCCCAATCCATACCAGCAGATGAATTTCCTAAAGTAAACCAAGGTGTAACCTCTCAGGTTCCCAAAGGGAACACCGTCTTCGGAGAGTGCCGTGGACACTAAGAAATGTGATTGTTGAGAGTTAGGAGACTCCAGAAAGAACTGAGACGAACACCACGTTTTCTTCGTTGAGATATCGAGCAACACACTGACGATGCATTGCGCCTGCCGGGACCTCTCAGACTCTAATTCGTCAGAGGAAATTTGTTCTTGACATAAGCTGGTAAACAGCGGACAGTTACGTAACTGTATAGTCGCGTCTTGCGGATAACTGAGTCTGAAAGCAACGAAGCATCTATCGGGTTTTGGGCGAGGCTCAGCTAGACGTATGCTGTGGGAGACCAGGTATGAAGGCTCAGCGACAACTATTACAAATCGGGGAAGTTGCGAGTCAAGCGAAAACTACTGTGCGAACGGTCCGCTATTACTTAGCAGAGGGCCTGGTTGAATCTGCGGAGAGAAGTCCCGGCGGCTTCTACCTCTTTGAACCCCACACTGTGGATACGGTTCGTTTTATCCAAAAACTCAAGAGCCTCGGAATGTCACTCAGCGAGATTAAGTCTCTATACCAGGTTAGACGGGAAAAACCGACGGGCAACGAGGCTTATCCGGTTGTACTTAAGCGTCTGCAAGAACGCCTATCCGATGTTAACAGGAAAATCGGAGAATGTGAGGAACTCAGGCAAGAGCTGGTGGAGGCTATTGATCTGGTTCAACAATGTCACGGGTGCCGAATGAAGCCGAACCGAGAAAACTGCTTGGCCTGCAAAATCGTTAAGAAGAGGCGTCGAATTCCTCTTCCGTTTGGGGCTATCCTCTAGGGTAGTCATGCTAATGAACGGCAAAATACTGGCCTTTGCCTTGTGATGCTATTCAGATGAGGGTTTGAACCAGGAGTATGTATGTTCATGCAATCGCTGCATGATATCAAGCGCCGTCGTCTTGTAGCAATGCGGAGAAATCCGTGCTTCTTCACGTCCGAAAGACCTTTGAAAGAAAGTCCAAAAAGGACAAACGCAATAGAATCGCCATTCCCAGATGGATTAGGTGCAAAGCATGAAAAGGCATTCAACTCTCGAAAGGCAGATGCTCACCTATTTTGGCTTGATAGCCGTTGCATCCTTGTTTATAACTGTAGAATTCGTTTGGGCTATACAAACCGCTATATCAGAAGCCGGAGCATTGACACACGCTTCCCCAGAGGTAGAGCTTACAGGAGCCCGTGTTCTAAAAGTGTTGGGGGTTCTCAGGAACAAAGCCTTCCTTATGTGCGTCGTTCAGGCTGTGGTCACCCTTATTGTTTTCATCATGTTAATGAGGAAAATTACAGGCCCGCTCCAACAGATGGTGGAACAGGCCAAGGTGATATGCGAAGGAGATCTCAGTCGGACTATCGAGGTTTGCAAACGAGATGAAATAGGTCTTCTCG
>JBKQRG010000235.1:0-30551 GCA_052144015.1 Desulfomonilaceae bacterium | reverse complement strand
TTTACGTCCATAAAGCTGCACCACATCACAAAATTCACATTCAAAAGGGCAGCCTCTCGAGGTTTGTATGGACATTGTCATGTAATTGGACCGATTAAGAAGATCGAAACGAGGTATCGGCGATGTCGTGATGTCAGGTTTGACCGACGCTTCGATCACAACGCCGCTACGTCGTGCGGCTATTGCCTCCACTATTTCATCGCGAACGGTCTCGGCCTCCCCCCGAACCAGCAAGTCCGTACCTGCTTCCAATGCAGGCTCAGGAATCGAAGTTACATACGGTCCGCCGCACGCAACGAACTTCCCTCGCTTCTTAGCCTCACGCACGAGTGACAGGAGTCCCGGCCCCTGCAAGATCATTCCCGTCAAAAGCATAACGTCGGCCCATTGCCAATCCGCTTCAGACAACTCAGTGCAGTTGAGGTCCACCAGGCGGACTTCCCAACTCTCAGGCAGAAGTGCAGCCACAGTAATAAGTCCTAAAGGCGGAGTAAAAGATTTGGCGCCAATGTTTTCACAGCTCCGACTAAAAGACATCAGCGACAAAGGTAGCGCAGGATTTACCAGCAGTGTTCTCATTAAATTCTCCTCCCCCTGGGTCCTTATGATTCAGGCCACCCGAGAATTCTGTTCCCCATGCTCAACACTGACTTTGATATGGATTGTCACTTCGTATAAGCAAGTGAGCGCTCCACTATACCATATGCTGTACAAGTTCCGATAACTAAAATGTGCGGTTCAAGCAATTAAGTCTCAAAGGAAATTGGCAAGAGCGGACATTGACTAACAATTCGTATCGCCCAGGTTTCCTCTCAGTGCCCGCTGACACTTCATTGGAATAGAGAGATCAGCCATTTTCTTCCCCATTCGTAGCCACCCCGGATAACTTCGGCCAGGCTGATGCCGCCTTCCTGCAGAATCATCATTTTAACGGTATAAAACATGGATACCGCTTCCATGTCAGTTCTATACGGCGACCACATATATTTGGCCCAACCGATCTGACATAATCCATATACTCCCCATACGATTTGTCCTATGGCCATTAATCCAGTGGATACTTGTCCCAATCCCAGCACAATGCCCAAAGCCAATTGACCGAAAGCGAGCAAACCTACCGCAAATTGGCTGAGTGTTAGGATGCCAGCTCCAAACTGGGCTATAACGATTCCACCATAAGCAAACTGGCCGACAGCCAGCAAACCTCTGGCGATTCTTAGTCGCCCGTTCGGATCACGACCGAAAGCGATGCAGATCAATGGAAAACCGAGAATTGATGCTCTGGTTCTCCATTCAAATCCTCGACCGGCTGGGACAGGAGAATTATCAGGCGATGTATTGTCGGCTGCATGTGAGGCACTTTGAATACCATTCATCTCTGCCATAAAATTAGTTTACTCCGAAACGCCCGTTTTGGCGCGAACTCGAATCTCATCGCGCAACAGAAACAAATTAGAAGCAAACGAGCAACTCATGAAATATTGTACCAATCGGCTCGGATTTTCCTTTCTTATGATTAGAGCGTTTTTCCAGAAATGGGCCGCTGTTGGATGGCGCAATCCGAGCAATCGTATAAGCCTACTGAAAATTTTCAGATCCTTAAAAACCTTGTTCAATTTTTCACGGAAAGTAAACCTGCTTGTGCAAGCGGGTGTCTGCGATTCGATGCCCATTGCGGCACGAGTTGGCCGCATAGCAAGGAAACCTTTAACGATCCGGCCAAAACAACGGTCAGGTTCATACAGTCGCTTCCACGCATCGGCCCATTCGCCCATAATTTCCGTCACTGGACGACTCGGAACGAAATTCATTCGCGAGGCCAGGGTCTCGCCGCTTGTAATCTGGGGAAGCAGCCTTCCTTCTCTCTCGAGCCGGTTCCACAATCTTGTGTTTGGCATTGCCTGAAGCAGGTTGATAAAGGCCAATCCGGTTCCAGACTCATCCAACAACTTGCAGATGCGTTCGTCGACACCTTTTTCCTCGCCGTCGAATCCGATGACGAAGCTGGCTATGACGGTCAATCCCCTGGCATTTATTGTGCTGAGCGATTCGACCACAGGATTTTCAATGTTCTGCATTTTACGGTTGTGCTCCAGGACCGATTTGTCCGGCGATTCCACACCAATCAGCACATAGGAGAAGTTCGCCTCGGTCATGAGATCAATTAATTCGGGATCCTTCGCAAGGTTGAGCGATGCTTGAGTAGCAAAGCCGAATGGCTCCCCGTGCGATTTGCTCCATGTCACCATTTCCTGTAGGATGTTGCGTACATTTGTTCTGCTGCCGATGAAATTGTCATCACTCACGAATATCAGTCCTGACCAGCCGAGATCATAAAGCGCCTGTAGTTCACCGCTGATCTGTTCAGGGGTCTTATAACGCATTTTCCGCCCGTAGAGGTGCACTACGTCGCAGAATTCACATTCAAAAGGGCACCCTCTCGATGTCTGTATGGCCATTGTCATGTAATTCGAAAGGTTAAGGAGATCGAACCTAGGAATCGGCGAGTTAGTGATGTCCGGTTTAGGTGATTCTATCACAACGCCGCTGCGTCGACTCATTATTGCTTCTATTATTTCATCGCGGACGGTCTCGGCCTCTCCACGAACAAGTACGTCCGCTCCCGCTTCCAAAGCAGGCTCAGGAACGGAAGATACATATGGTCCCCCGCACACCACGAACTTCCCGCGTTCTTTCGCCTCACGCACCAACGACAGCAATCCCTGTCCTTGCAAGAGCATGCCAGACAGAAGGACAGTCTCAGCCCATTGCCAATCCCCTTCAGATAACGTCGTGCAGTTTAGGTCCACCAGACGAACTTCCCAGTTCTCGGGAAGAAGGGCTGCAACAGTAATAAGACCGAGCGGCGGTGTGAAAGATTCCGCTCCTATATTGTCGCAGCTATGGCTAAAAGACATGAGCGACAACGGCAATTCAGGATTAACCAGCAGTAATTTCATTGTATTCCGCCCTCATTCAGTAACTATTCAGATCTCTTGTTGTCGTATCGGTCCAAATCACGACTTCGCAATAGCCCGTGATTTGTCATTTTTTTGTGTAGCCATGAGCAGCCAGTTGCGCCAGCAACTTCCCCCGAGTTCCGCGTGGTATATTAATTCGATGCTCGACGGCTCGGCGGCCGGATTTTGCAGGGAATACCCCTTTTTCCGGCGAAATTTCCGTATTTAATGACCAGATCGCTCTAGGCGTGGTATCGAGAAGGGTGGCTATCGCTGCAAAAGACAAATCTTTTTGGAGACGTATTTTTTCTATGGTGTCAAACGCCACTGCGCCTCGTGAGGGAATCTTAACATCATAGAAGTCACGGTTCTTGCTGATAAGCCAGAGCGCTATCCACCTTGGGACGTATTTCTCGGTTTCGGCGGGAAGTGGCACATCCCAGTAAGATGAAGCGCCAAAAGAGTTAAGTCTTTCTATTATTCTAGTAGGTCCTGCATTATATGCAGCTGTAGTTAAAAGCCAATCATTAAACCCGTCGCGCTCCGGCCGGCCGTTCAAGTTTATTTTCTTCACCCTGTTTAGCCAAGCAAGATATTTGGCCGCGGAATGAGTTGAGTTGATTAGATCGGCGCGCTCATCCTTCCAATCGGTAATATTCATCTTCCAATCATATTGAGGACAGCCGCTCGGCCCGCATACTGCCGTGGATTTTATGAATTGCCAATAACCATAAGCCCCTGCTGATGACAAAGCACGGCTATTGTAACTGCTTTCAATAGCTGCCAGATAAAGATATTCCACCGGCAAATCATATTTCTTGAGAATCTTTTCCATTATCGGGCGAAAGGAATCAGCTCGCGCCAACCAGACTAGCACCCGCGAACGCCTGTCCTGTAGCAAATAATTTATTTCCTTGATAATTCTGTCACGGACATCTTTCCGATGGATCGGAACCGTAGTTTTCGCGATTACCAAATTTCCCTTCTCAACTTGTGGCGGCAATCCATATCGGAATCCATCAGACAAAGTAGCGAAGTGAGCGCCAGGACAAGCACTCGAGCAGCTCACCCCATTGGGCCATAGCAACTCGCAGCTGATTAAGGCACATACAATTAATGTGAATAAGCTACAGCATTTAAACAATTGGATTTTCCTTTAGAATCTGAGGGCTATAACCCGCTCCAGCAACATTAGATCAGTTCTACTAAGGACTATATTTTTGTAAAGCGGGTTCATTGATTTTAAAATCAGATTATCACCGGCAAATTCGACCTTCTTCACAAATGCCCTACGCCCCTTCCGGTCTTTGAAGATTACCAGATCGCCATCTCTGATTTCTTCCCAGGATTCGGGCTTGATAAAAAGAAGTGCTCCGTCTCCAAAAAATTCTCTTAGACTATCCCCTCGGACCTTCACACAATATAACGTCTGGGACAGGACAGGATCAACCCCTGGCGGTATCTCTACCTGGTCGAACCCTTCGCCGAGGGTAAAGCCGCCGTCTGTGTACTCAAATCCCCTACCAGCACTCACATGTCCCACCACCGGCACTGTTCTCGCGTAAGTCAGGCCTGGAGTTCCATCCATAATGCTCCTCACCCGCTCAATGGCGCGGCAGATCTCGTTCGATTCCGCAAAAAGCCTCACGTCATCCGCTTCCGGATCCCAAGTCCAAGAAAAAGGACGGACCCGAAAAAAATCTGTCAACTCACCTTCCACAAACTTCTTGTTAGTTTTTGCTCGAATGCACAAGTTTCTAAATCGAGTGGCGCCGTAGGCCCGATTTTCGCCATCTTGCCCCTGTGAAACGAGATAAATTTGAACCAGAGCGTGAATAGCTCGATTTTCCGCGGGGTGGAGTGACATGGCTCGCATTTCTTCAACAAGATCTTTTCGTTGAGTTTTTACAGACTGGATGAGCAAATCCCTCATTCCTCGGAATTTCGGATTCGGGCGAGGGGGCACACGATGCAATTCGAATCGGACCATATCCAAAATATCGTCTTCGGAACTCTCAAGAAATTTGCACCATGTTTTTAGAGCGGAACGATACTTGGTCCTGCTCAAGTCCGGTGGATTCTTTTTTTTGTTAATGATCTGAGAGATGTAGGCAGGAGACACACCAAGTTCCGCGGCTAAAGCTTTCTGGCTTTTGCCGAGCTGTCTGATCCGCAGCTTTGCGTGCTCTCCGAACGTGACCATTTTCTTGATAACCGAAAAGGTTACTTATTTAAGATTCTTAACTTATTACAATCTCACGTGATATACTGCATTGAATATTGATTCGGATAGTGGAATTCTATGGACGAGGAAATTAACTGTCAAGGGAAATTAGTGAACAGCTACGATTCGATTGTATATTTCCAGTCCTCGTTCCCCTGCTGGAAGTTGAAAACTAGGAAAGTCGCCTTAACGCATTGACGGTAGCTACCAGCCTCGATGCACGCCAATTGTCGTTGCGAGGCCATCCTGCCCTTGCAGGATCCCGATCCACTTCGCGCAGGAGATTGCTTAATTTTGCTCGCAATCGTAAACGACACGCCCATCCGTGCCGTCGATTATATTTGGCGCCGACTCAGAGGCAGCCTGCTACTGGCAAGTGGCCCCTACAGAAGCGACTGGAAGCCATCATTTCTTTTTCCATCCCGCAGACGAACTGAGGTGAAGAACTAGGATTTCGATGACCAAATGAAAACCCGCGGAGCTTGACACCGCGGGTTTTCACTTTCGAGGGAGAAGAGGCCTGGACACCAAGTTAGAACTGTAGGGAGAAATCGAGATACAGTCCTTCTACGCTCACATCAGCAAACAGTCGGCCTCGGTTCCCATCGAGTCTCCACTGCTTATAACCGGCCTTTATACCTGCATCGACATTCCTACTGAGCGGCGGAGCTATCCCTGCACCAGCATCCCATGTGGATAATCCGAGCCCCGCGAAACTCATCCAGCTGAATCTACCTTCCAGATACGGCTTGAACCATGAAAAATAACCTGTGTTTGTGGGTTGATATCGCACGTGCGCCCCGATGGCCGGCTGTATCAGAGTTTGAGAAAAGTCTACTCCCGCTGCGCCGTCTTTGCTGACTCTTTCCACCCATTTGATCAAGTGAAGGTCCCCGTTGGGCCCGAATATAAGATCCCGGCCAAACAAAACGTCGTAATCAACCCCTATTACAAAAGAAGTTATATTCAACTCACTCTGGACAGCATCATCCTTTTTGAGAAGCAGGCCGGCAAAATTGCCTTCACCCGATACATGGCCCGGCCCTCCCCAGGCCCATGGAGTGTACTCCAGACGTAAATTGATTTTGTCCCATGCCTTGAGGTAAGCGTAAAATTCCCATAACGTCACATCGGTCGGCATTCTCAGGTGCCCATAAAGATTGAGGAATGTTCCTTCTCCCCCCCGACTGACCACCTTCGTGGAACCGGTGACGCTGGCAAAATATGGTCGCATTCCTAACGCAAATGCATAATCTTTCCTGGGACACAGAATCTGCCGACGGGGCTGGCCAGCCGCCACTTCCCAGTCGCCGGCCCACCTGGCCGATTGCTTGGCCGTGCTTTCAACAGTGGCATCAGATGGATTAGCTCCCGAAACCCTGACCTTGATGGGATATCGATACTGCTCCCAGGCGCTCGCCCAACCCGTTGCCAGCAGAAAAATTACCAGGGTCATTGGAGCCCAGGGATTTCTCATTGCTCCCCTTGCTTCCATAGGGATACCTCCAAAAGGTTCCGAACCGGAGTATCTGGCCCCTGCTGCAAACAGCTCCCCGCGATTTTTTCCAATGGGATTGACCTTTCCCCGGAACGCACCGGACTTTCCGCTGGATTGAGGCCCGCGATTGCGGGCGCTCACATAATGCTCCTGCACACCTAACCTAAAAGTGGGGAAAAGTCAAGATTTTTCGTAAAGAAATTCTTTAAAATGTCGATATATTAAGTTCAATATATAAAGTTATGGTTTACTGTTGGTGCGATATTACATTTTATTTTCCGACGCAAAATCGCTCGAAAATTCGATCCAGTATTCCGTCATCCACTCGTTCCCCCGTTATCTCTTCAAGAATTGCAAGAACTCGCCGCAATTCCACAGACACAATCTCGGGGCGCATTCCAAAGCTTTGTTCAAAGTTCTGCATTAGATCATTAATTATATCCTGGGCTTTTTCCATCAACAGTAGACATCGGCTATTCAGGCTGGCTTGATTAGACACATTCTTTTCGATGGCCATTGACGTAGCTGTCTCGAATAACAAATTCTCTAATTGATCGAGACCTTCGCCTGTTTTTGCGCTCAATGCTATGCACAGTCCGTCCGCGGAAGTAAATTGGATTGCCTCCGGTTTTATGACTAGCCCCAGATCCTTTTTGTTGAGCACTATGATTATTTGCTTTCCGGAACAGGCTTCAAGCGCTTCCCTATCGAGATGATCGAGCGGTGAGGAGCCATTAACCACCGCTATAACAAGATCGGCCTGATCTATTTTCTCGTAGGACCGGCGTATTCCTTCCTTTTCGACATGATTGGGATTTTCCCGAATTCCTGCTGTATCATAGAGAATGAATGAGACCCCTCCAATAAGAATACGATCTTCCAATGTATCTCGTGTAGTCCCGGGATATGGAGTGACTATAGCTCGTTCGACTCGGAGCAGGCGGTTGAACAGCGTGGACTTGCCCACATTCGGTTTTCCTATTATCACAGTGTTTATGCCTTCTCTACGGAATCGTCCGCGTTCAGCAGCCTCAGTTAATTCTCGAATCATATCGCTAATTCGTCGAAGCCCCGGTTCCGGATCCGGCGGAAATTCGTCATCGTCTTCATCAAAGTCTATATGGGCCTCCTGTTCCGCTATCAAATTCTTGAGAGCATCGGAAATTTTGCAGATTTTTCGTGAAAGCGCCCCTTCCAAGCGCGCCCTGGCTTCCGCAAGAGCAGTAGGCCCTGCTGCCTCTATCAAGTCTATCACGGCCTCGACCTGGACAAGATCCAAACGGCCAGCAAGAAACGCGCGCAAAGAGAACTCACCCCTATTTGCAGGTCGCGCTCTCAACGACACTATTATCTTCAATGTCATATCAAGGACTGCCGGGCTGCCGTGAAGGCTAAGTTCGACCATATCCTCCCCGGTATAGGAGCGAGGACCTTTCATGAACAAGGCAAGTCCGTCATCCAGGATATTTCCGTGTTCAGGATCAACTACCCGACCATAAACAGCTTCACGGTCGGGAAATTCAGACTTCTTTGAAATTGGCCGGAAAATTCTCTTCAGTATCGAAACCGACTCGGGCCCGCTCAGGCGAATGACTCCAATACCTGAATAGCCCATCGGGGTCGAAAGGGCGACGATGGTGTCTGATGAATTATGCGAGTTTAAGACTGTCATTAAGAATTAAGAAGGGGCAGCAAAGAATGTTTATGATCCAAAATCCGGGCCCGGCAAGCTATAGGACCGTACTCCAGTGTTTTAATGGCATAGGACCTGATTGCAGTAAGTCTTAATCCTCGATTCCAGCCGGGCTGTAGAGGAGGCTCGTGAAGCGCCCATGCCAGAAACCAGCCAGGTCACAATCTGAGACAGCCTCGGCAACCTGCAGGATCCGCTCGGGAATCCAGTAGAGTTGGTCGCCGACTTATACCCAAAGCGTCCGTTTCGCATCAGTTCAGAGGTTTCCCGGCAGCGGTCCCGTTTTGTCGGGATGTTCTTTCCCAAACTCCCGATCGCAGCGCTTGATGCAAGCAGCGTGCTGAAGAATATCCGGGGAATGGCCAAATTTTTCCTCGCATCCCTTGATGCATTTTGCATGTTCGGTGTACGGATAAAGAGAGCACCCGGAAATTCCAGGCATACTGCACATCATCAGAATAATGATGCTTTTCCTCATTGAGAACCTCAGGCAACGCGTTTTCCCTCCGGCATTTCGGTTTGCGGCATCTAGCGTCTGCGGCGTTTGCTGGTGAGGGCTTTTCGGGGATACACAATGAGTCTGCGCATCTGGCCTTCGCCATAGCTCTTGGTGTATACGTCCCTGTCTTCTGCGAGCATCATATGAATGATTCGGCGTTCCGAGGGCGGCATAGGTTCCAACGGAACAGGTTGGTGCGTCTTTTTAGCTTTTTCGCCCGCTTTGATCGCTATTTCTCGCAGATTCTCTTTCTTGCGCTCCCTGTAGTTCTCGGTATCTACTATAATATCAACTTTTTGTCCGGGTGGATTGAATTTATTAACAATTTTGTTGACGATGAACTGAAGGGCGTCCAAAGTCTGACCCTTTTTTCCTATCAAGAGACCCGACCCATCACCTTTGATGTCGAGATAGACTGAACCATCAACAGTATCGGAACTAATTTCAGCATCTGCGGGCATGCGTTCCAATATGTTCTGCAGAACATCCCGAGCTGTGTCCACGTATAAGACCGGATCAACAGATGGCTCTTGTCGCTCGGTGCTATCAGAAGATTCGGATTCCGGTTGATCACCGGCAGCCTTCTCGTGAGTCTCAGAGGCTTTGTCCTCTGGAGGCGAAGAAAGAATCGGCTCGACTTCCATAACTTCTTTGAGAATGTCACGCCGTTTCACCCTCACTCTGGCTTCTCTGTGACCTACTATGCCAAGGAATCCTTTGCTGCTCTCCTCCAGCACCTCTATTTCCAGCATGGCTTCATCTATTTTCAATTCTTCACAGGCTCTTTCAATGGCCTCTTTAACGGACTTTCCGGTAAATTCATAAGAACTCATTATCAGGATCCCCTTACTTGGCCATCCTGTTGGTGATGACCTGCTGCCCTATGGACAGCACATTACTAATCAACCAATATAACACCAGGCCGGATGGCATGCTCAAAAAGACGTACGTAAGGACCACAGGCATCACCATCATCATTTTTCGCTGTGTTGGGTCCCCTCCGGAAGGAGTCATCCATTGCTGAAGCGCCATACTAACACCCATTAGTACAGGAGTTATATAGTAAGGATCCGGACCGGACAGATCTTTAATACAAAAAAAGATGCGCGGCAGACAAACAAACGGCGCATGCCTCAGTTCGATCGCATAAGACAATGCTTGATAAAGTGCAATGAAGACCGGCAACTGTAGAAACATAGGCCAGCAACCACCTAAAGGATTGACTTTCTGTTCCCTGAACAGATCCATGGTGGCTTTGTTCACGGCCGCCTTATCATCTTTAAATTTTTCCTTGAGCTTAGCCAACTGTGGCTGCAGGTCCTGCATCCTTTTCATCGATTTCATACTTTTATGGGTCAGTGGTATGAAGAGGATTTTGATAACCACCGTGAGAAATATGATATCGATACCATAGTTGTGGGTTCCGGGGATGTGTAAACCAAACAGGTCAAAGCCACGATTGCAGAACCTTAAAAACTTCAGAAGATACTCGGCCATTACTTCAAGTATGGTATAGTTGCTGTAAATAAGCGCTAGAGACAAGTCATTACCCGCGATCCGCAAGGCGCTACGCTCTTTCGGACCCAAATAGATCATCATCTTTGTTTCTACGGGCTTATCTTTAGGGAGATCAATAGCTCCGTATCTGACCCAGATCTCGGCGAAACCTTCGTGCGATGGCTTAAACAGGGTCACTCTGGTAGCGGGAGTCTCCCCGAACACGAGCGCCTTAAAAAAATAAACATCGCCTAGTCCAGCCCATTTGATTTGACCTGACGGTTCTTCATCGCCTTTTATATCTTTAAAATAATAGTCTTTCAGCGCACCATTCAACAGAATCTCTGTACTATTCCAACTAAATCTAGCCCCGCCTTCTCCTTTGTATATTTTGCGCCACGGGAATGTGATTAAATAATTTCGGTCTTCGCTGGAGCTATTCAACAATGTGACGTTGAGTCCGATTTCATAATTCTCGGGCTCGAAGGTATATGTCTTTGTTATGGTTAGTCCATCCGGCCGAGTGGCCTCGAAACTAACATTCTGTTTCGGTCCATTTTCGGTCAAACGAATCTTGGTCTCGGCAGTAGCATACTTGTAATCTAGGGCTGTGTCACTAAAAGTCTCATCACGTCTTGTAAACATGATCGATGGGCCGGCGGTATCCGGACCATTCGGATCGAAGAGATCAACCGGGTCCGTACCGCCCACTTCAGCTTTATATTGCTTCAGTTTAAACGAAATTATTCTGCCACCCTTTGAAGACAGAACAGCCTCATATAAGGGAGCGTCAATCCTCACCTGAGTTTCAGCCGCAGCCCGGTCTTCCTCAGCCCTAGGCGCCGACTGCTCGGCTCTCTCAGTGATTCCAGGTTTTACCTGGGGCTTGACTTCAGCTGCCCTTTCCGGCGTAGGAATCGGCTGTCGGGTTTTGGTGGTTTCCTGACTTTCCGGCGGTTTTCTGGGAGGCGCAGGCGGACCAACCGCTTGGTAAATAAATTGAAAACCAACAATTATCAGGACGGACAAAACAATTGCCAATACTAAAT
The DNA here is from genome assembly GCA_052144015.1 of Desulfomonilaceae bacterium. GTDB lineage: Bacteria > Desulfobacterota > Desulfomonilia > Desulfomonilales > Desulfomonilaceae > DATJPW01. Next base: position 19,131 of record JBKQRG010000235.1, on the reverse strand, counting down.
TACGGTCCATTGAACAGCTCCCGCATATCGGGGTGATCGGATTTTAGGGGCACGGGCATTCGAACTAGTCTTCTTCCCCCGGAGGCTAAATCTAATTAAGGAACGGGATCAAATCCACCCGGTCCAAAGGGTCGACACCGCAATAGGCGTCTGATCGCAAGGAAACTGCCTTTGAACATACCGTAGGTGAGCACGGCCTCTCGGGCATACTCGGAACAGGTAGGATAAAAGCGGCAAGCGGACGGGAACAATGGTGAAATCAAAATTTGGTATAATCGAATCAATCCCCCGGCTGCATACGTGCCGGAGGCCGATATTCCTTGAAAAACCGATCCAATTCTTCCCAGATCTGTCTTGTGCTCAATTCCGTTGTTCCGCGCAAAGGAATGAAAACAATGTCCATTCCGGGCGGCATATTGTCCCGATTTACCCTGAAGTACTCTCTGAGCCTTCTCTTGATCCAATTTCGAGTATAAGCCTTCCCAATTTTCTTGCCGGCCGCGATTCCCAACCGTGTCGGACCCAGCGGATTCGTGAGCATTCGGATATGAAAGTGGTCGGTGCGGTGTCTGGTTCCTTTTTCAATGATCCACCTATATTCGGCGGAGCGATTTACTCTAAGTTGTTTTGGGAACCTAAAGCGTTTTTCCTCAGACCGACAGACGCTTGCGTCCCTTTGCCCTTCTTCTGTTGATGACCTGTGCGCCACTTTTTGTACTCATTCGGACTCGAAATCCGTGGGTTCTTTTGCGCGATACATTACTTGGTTGATAAGTTCTTTTCACGATGGTTCCCCGAGCCAGTAATAAAAGCTCTAAACAAACCATCTAAACTCATTACGGTTCTCAAGTCAAGAACTTTGGCCTTGATCACTATAACTTTCCGGAATCCCTCGGCTCTGAATTATTTGAGGCAATAACGTGGAGTTTTCTTCTAAGCAGTAAACGGAGTATAGCCGAATCATTCGTCGGCCCATGGAGCAGGCGATCAAGTTTTTTCGCGTCTCAATCGGAAACGTAAAGGGCAAACCATTGTTAAAGTTAAAGTTAAAGTTAAAGTTAAAGTTTAACTTTAATTAATTGTTGCATTATCTTGATATTAATGATATTTAATTGACATACTATTAATGGAGGTCCTGACATGATGCTCCATGTTACAATAATCGCCTTGGAATGCGCAGCTTTGGCAGCGTTCCTTATCTTGTGGCACATGGTTATAAGGAAGAAATTGCGGGGAGCATTTCTTCGAGAAGCCGGCCAGCAGATCTTATTGCCATTCAGATATTTTTCCTGGGTTCTCATGGCATTGGTATTGGTCACCTGTCTCGTGCAATTACATTTTGTTTGGCTTTCCTCGCAGATCCAAGACGAAATAGTCTCAGCAAACCGTGTGATGCAGGATCAACAGATGTGCTCCTCCGGAGCGGACGAGCTCAAAGCATTGATTGACAATCTACGAACGCACACTGAAGCGAATATTAAAGAATTGCGTTCGCTAGCACTGAGTCCTCAGCGCGGGCCGATGATTGCTTCGGCGGCATCTGTAGAACCGGCCGCCACGCCCCTCAGAGCTCAGGATAAGGCTACAGGCCCAACAGCTCAGAATTTTAATAAAGATACTGAAAAAGGTGCATTCGAAAAGGAGGCCAGGGCATCCTCCGAGCGAAAGCCGAAAAATCAGGTAATTAGCAATTTACGTGACAGAGAATACCAACACGATCAAGAACGATTCTCGATGCGTGTTAACAATATGGGAAACATAACCCGTACCGGTCTGCGCGTTAGAAAACAGCCCAGCACGGATTCAGACGTGATAGAGAAACTGACTTCCGGACAGCAGGTGAAGGTGACGGAAAAGCGTATGGTCAAGAATACAGTCTGGTTCAGGGTCATAACGCCCTCCGGGACAGCCGGCTGGGTGGATTATCGTTATTTGAGACTCGACGCAAAAGCGGACAATTCTTCCCTATAGATCCAAAAAGCGCTGTAAGCGCTTTCCGGCCTGCGACTAAGGGTGCCCAGGAAATCTGGTGTGCCTGGATAATGCACGATCAACAGCCAAGTGAGGGTTTTCTCTTCAACCTCACATTAGAGATTTCGTATCACCAAATCGAGATATTCCCAATTTCGCATACAGAATGGGTGGGATGGAATTTACCATTTAAGCCAGCTTAAAAGTCCTACTGTCCTTGAACTCATTGAATTCACCGCAGCGCCTGATTAGTCGGATTTGTTTTACGGATCTACCGTGTTTAAATTTTCAGCAGGGACCTCCAGCGTGCTTTCGGTGTCCAAAAATGTGACGGACAGTTTTCACGGTCCTGTAGATTCCCTGTGTGAAGATCCGGTGTTCTATACGGAGTTTTGTGATCCTTTCAGCAAGGAGGAGGTAGTTATTCAATTATCGTAAGATTTCACCCTTCAAAGAAAGAAATTAAATGAGGGACTTCTCGAAATGAGCAAGACACGAATTATCATCGCCGAAGGTGAAAAAATAATTGCTGATGATCTTGCTGTGAATTTACGGGACACAGGATATGAGGTCATTTTGGTTACAGATGGAGAAGATGCTGTTCGAAAGGCGAAAGAAAATGAGCCTGACCTTGTACTTATGGACACAAACCTGAGCGGAAAAATCGAAGGCATTAAAGCGGGGGAATTTATACAAGCTCAGCTAGGAATTCCGGTGATCTATTTAAGTACAGAGGCAGATTTCAAAAATCTGGAGCTGGCTAGAATCACCGGGCCTTCCGGGTATCTCAAAAAGCCAATTAACAAAGCTGAGCTTCAATCAGCCATAGAGGTAACACTTTACAAAAATCGATTCGACGAGAAGCTCAGAGAAAATCTCGAATGGCTTTTCGTAACGCTCAACAGCATAGGAGATGGTTTAATTTCAGCAGACAGCGAGGGCCGGATAATATTCATGAATGAAAGCGCACAGCGCCTGACGGGATACACGGAATCCGAAGCTCGCAACCAGTCCTTGGCCGACATAGTAAGCATAACCGAACGAGATAAAGATAGTTCCGAAAAAGGAGTGGTAGAGAAACTACTCACTCTTAATAGAGAAATTACCTCTAGATTCGGACCTTGTGCTCTTGAATCCCGGAATGGATCGATAACAATGGTTGATGTCTGTTCAGCGCCTATTCGGGATACGCAAGGGAAGCCTGTCGGTCTGATACTGGTTTTTCACGATATTACCGATCTTAAGAAAACGGAAGAAGCGCTGCGGGCAAGTCATGAAGCGCTCGCGTCATATTCGGCGACCCTGGAAACTAAAGTGAAAGAAAGAACAGGTGAACTGGAGCAATCACGATCGGAGCTGAAAATTTATTCCGAGAGTCTTGAAAAGACCAACGAAGCTCTAAGAATAATTATTGAAGGGGTTGAAGAGCAGAAAAAGGAAATTGAAACAAAGATTACTCAAAATCTCAATTTAACAGTGAAACCTGTATTGGAGCAGTTGAAATCGCAGCAGCTTCCTGACACTGCGGCATTTCTTCTCCAATCGTTGGAGTTCAGCCTCACCAACTTGTTTTCCTCATTCGGGTTCAACATCGTAAAGGATGCTCACCTTTTGACCCCGAAGGAAATGCGGATTTGCGAGATGATCCGATCGGGACTTTCGTCAAAACAGATAGCCAAAGTCCTGAATATATCTCCGCAAACCGTTTTGGTTCATAGAAAGAATATCAGGAAAAAACTTTCATTGTCCAGATCTCGCAGCAACCTGGCATCATTTCTGAAGGCGAATTTCTGACGAGGCGTTTTCTACGAAGTCCCTCTTATAGGATGTGGTGAGCGCAGCGAACCGCTCTCAAAAGGCAGAGTTATTTGGTTTCCGCTGTCGATCCAATGAACGAAAAATCAGCTATCCGCTCGAAAAATCCGGCAATTTGTCTCAAGAGACCAAGGCGGTTATTCCTCAACTTCTCGTCTTCTACCATTACCATGACCTTGTCGAAGAAAAGATCAATCGGACCCTTCAGTTCAGCCAGAATCTCGAGAGCCTTCGCGTAATCTCCACGATTTACAAGTGGTTCAGCTCGCTTATTTACAGCTTTGAAAACCCGAAAAAGTTCCTTTTCCTCGGGTTCGATCAGGCCTTTCTCAGAGAATTCAGAATGGGGCATATTCTTAAGAATATTTACTACTCTTTTGAAGCCTATTATTATGGAATCGAAATCGCTCCTCGTTTTCCACTCCGCGAGTGCTTCCACACGTCGCCTAGCATCCACAATATCATCAAATCTTGCCCGGACTGCAGCCTCCACTGCATCAAGTGAGAAACCTTGGGATGTGTGAAAGTTCACAAAACGAGTGCGTATGAACTCCATCACATCCTCTTCCGCCTCCTGCGGATCGCGTGTCCGTTTTTCGGCTAAGGAATTGAGCGATTCCCGGACCAGCCGCCGCAGATCCAAAGCTTTATTCAGACCTATAATGATCTGGATTATTGCCAGGACATGCCTTCGTAGAGCATAGGGATCAGCGGCTCCCGTCGGGATTAGACCTACGCTGAAACAGCCCACAATCGTATCAATTCTGTCTGCAATGGAAATCAATGAGCCGATCATTCCTTCAGGTAAATTGTCCCCCGCATGGGACGGAAGATAGTGCTCCCGAATCGCGGTTGACACCTCGTTGAGTTCTCCATCCATTTCAGCGTAGAGGCTGCCGATAATTCCCTGGAGTTCCGGAAACTCATAGACAATACCGGTTTCCAGGTCACACTTGCAGAGCAACGCGGCCCTTTCGATCTGTTGAATCTTATCAGGTGAATACAATTCGCCGAGCTTCAGTGCCAAATACTTGAATCTTTGGACCTTCTCGAAAGCAGTCCCAAGGCGAGAATGAAAAACAACTCCTTTAAGCGCTTCAAGCCGATTCCCCAGTGGCTCTTTCCTGTCTTCTCTGAAATAGAACCGAGCATCTTCCAGTCTCGCCTTCAAAACTCTTTCATGACCGGCAATTGAGATCTGGGTATCTTTAACCGGGGTATTATTAACGGCTACAAACCGGTCGGTGATTTTGCCATTCTTGTCTTGAATAGAGAAATAGCGCTGATGCTTTTTCATGCAAGTCATAAGTATAGGAGCAGGTAGTTCCAAGTAATCCTTAGGAAATCTGCCCATAACCGGATAGGGGCTCTCAACCAAGAAGGTCACCTCGTCAAGCAGCTCCTCATCGTCGATTACTCGCAGCCCTGCTTCATCAGCCAGTTGCGCTATCTGATTTCTGATTTCGGTCTTACGAAGTTCAGGATCAATAATCACGCCTTGAACATTAAGTGTTTCCCGAAGGTCTTTGAGTGAGGACACCTTGAATGGCGCCGGGTTGGTGAATCTGTGTCCTCTGCTAAAATCACCGCTCTTGATATTTCCAAACGTAAAAGGAACTATTTTTCCTTCGAATATAGCAACTATCCAATGAATCGGTCTGGCGAACCGAACTTCCAGATCCATCCACCTCATGGTTTTCGGGAACGAGACCTTCTCCAGCAGCTCAGGAAGTATGTTGGAAAGCACTTCTGCTGTCGGTAAACCACCTTCCTTTTTGCGAACCGCGATTTGTTCTCCTTTCGTAGTCTTCACGACGATCAAATCGGCGACTTCAACTCCCTGGCTACGTGCAAAACCAATTGCAGCCTTGGTCGGGTTCCCTTTTTCATCGAAAGCTGAGGCTCGCGGTGGGCCGGTCTTCTCGACTTCTCTCTCATTCTGAGCAACTGCCATATCTGAGACGCTTAGAATGATTCGTCTGGGCGTTGCGTAAATATTCGTGGCGCCGTGAGGGATATGAGCTGTGTGCAGGGCTTTTGCGAACAGCTCCAGGAGCGATTCACGTGCGGTCACAAAAAAGCCCGCCGGGATTTCCTCGGTACCAATTTCAAGGAGGAACTCGCCTTTCATGATCAGCCCCTCCCTTCAGCAAATTTCTTGAGCAGCGGGAAACCCATAGTTTCTCTTTGTGCGATATAGGCCGCAGCCGATTTGCGTGCGAGATTGCGCACACGGTGGATGTATGCTGTTCTCTCGGCAACGCTGATTGCGCCTCTAGCGTCGAGTATATTGAACACGTGCGAGCATTTCAGGCAGTATTCATAGCCCGGTAACACTAGTGGTTCATCGTGGTCCAACAGCTTGTTTGCTTCGGATTCGAACATATCGAACAATTTGATTAGCATCGATTTATCGGCCATATCAAAATTGTAAATGGATCCTTCCACTTCGGAGCGGTGATGAACATCCCCGTATGTCACGTCTCCGGTCCATTTCAGATCGTAAACGCTTTCTACTCCCTGCAAATACATGCATATACGTTCGAGTCCGTACGTGAGTTCGACTGATACGGGCTTTAAATCGAACCCACCCGCCTGCTGAAAATAGGTGAATTGTGTGATCTCCATTCCGTCCAGCCAGACTTCCCAACCGACACCCCAGGCGCCTAGCGTCGGGGATTCCCAATCATCTTCCACGAAACGTATGTCATGAGCGAGTGGATCAATGCCAAGTGCCGCTAAAGACTCAATATAGATATTTTGCACTTCGAGCGGCGACGGCTTGAGGATGACTTGAAACTGATAATAATGTTGCAGTCTGTTGGGATTTTCACCGTAACGACCGTCAGTGGGCCTGCGAGAAGGTTCCACGTATGCGACATTCCATGGCTCGGGCCCTAAGACCCGCAGGAATGTAGCGGGATTCATGGTTCCCGCTCCCTTTTCCACATCAAAAGGCTGCTGGAGCACACATCCGCGTTCGGACCAGAACTTGTTAAGCTCCAGAATTAATTCTTGAAAAGTAAGCATGAATTAAGCCTCGATTGCCGGATTGTCCGGGATAATTAATGCAACACCTAACTTGAGCATAAACATATTCGTATAACACCCGCTGCTCGCCAGGGTCAAGGATTACGTGCGCCTGACCGAACATGGGTATCGTATGTAGCCGCGTATGACGTGCCTTCTTATTCGCCGGCATAAGAGCACTGCTATCAGCTCGCATCTCGAATCAGGAGTACTTACCGGATGGGCGACTGGCAAGTCGCCCGTAAATAAGAGTATTCGGCTTCATGGGAGTTTATCTTCACGCAGCGGAGACGGAATGACAGATGGATGTCTTCCAAATATAAAGCTGCTGCTCTGCAACGCCACGAATAACTCCAAATCGAAATTTGATTCTTGTTTCATCACACCCTATAATGGCTCCTTCTCGCGAGAAAGATATTTATCGTAGGAACGGTTGTGCATGAGAGACCGCTCATTATTTTTGTCTGTGTTCTATGGTTTTTTGGCGTTTTACCTCGTTGCCCCTACTCTTGTGTCCGGTCAGGGCTACCAAACAGAATTGGAACGCGGCAAAGCTGCGCTCGAAGCAGGTCGGATTGACGAGGCGGAGTCTATTCTGTCACGGTTGATAGCAAATGATCCTCAGGCGCAGCATTATTATTATCATGGACTTGCCTTAGGAGCTAAAGCGAAAGATGATCAGGCTATAGAAGATTTCGGCCACGCGATAGCATTGGATCCGAATCAGGCGAGTTACTATTTCAGGCGAGGAATTGTTCTGTTACGCAATGGAATGTTCCAGGAGGCCATCAGTGATTTCACTAAAACCCTGGAACTCGGTCCCGGTCTGTCCCAATCTTTGGGGTACAGGGCCAGAGCGTTTTTTATGATAAATAGACGAGAACAGGCACTTCAGGACCTTGCCCGCTCCATCCAGGGCGATCCAAGTGATGGCGCTTTGTACGCTCTTAGAGGAGACATTCTCTCTTCTGCGGGCGAGTACGCCGCAGCGATACAGGATTATGATAAGGCTATTCAGTTGAGGCCGAATGATCCGACTATCTATAATAATCGCGGAATAGCTCTGGCCAATCTTGGTAAAACACGCGAGGCTCTGGCAGATCTGAACGCAGCGATGGATATGGCTACAGCTATACCTGTTCCTGAGCAAATGAGCGCTCCCGCAAGGCGCTGGTAGCGAATATGGACATGGATACCAATTTTGCAACGGGGGCACTGTCCGACTCCCTTCCCAAAAGTTCCCACAATTCCTATCCTTGCTTCTGGATGGCACGTGCTGAGCAATGTTGAAAGCTTCCGAAGTAAAACGAATTTTCAAAGAACAGGGTTTGGCGCCAAAAAAATGGATGGGACAAAACCTCCTGGTAGACAAATTCTATTTGAACAGAATCGTGAGCGCCGCTGATCTGAAGGAGGGAGATAAAGTCGTCGAGGTAGGGGCCGGGCTAGGAGTGCTGACGGCAGCCCTTATTGAGCAAGGTGCCAAAGTTTGGGCGCTGGAAATCGATTCAGGTTTCTTTCGGGCATTGCAGGAAAAATTTGGGGAATCAGAGAATCCGGTCTTGATACACGCGGACGCCCTCAAATTCGATTTCCCCTGCCTGGCTGAGAAGATAGGAAAACTGCATGTGGTAGCCAATCTACCTTACAATGTTTCGAGCCGACTGATTTTCATGTTCCACGAACACCGACAGATTTTTTCCTCCATGCATGTGTTGTTACAGAAAGAGGTCGCGCAGCGACTGATAGCCGCACCCGGCTCCAAGGACTATGGGGTGCTGACTGTTCTGTTGGGATTAAGCGCCACAGTCGAAATACTCTTTGATATTCCGCCGAAGGCCTTTGTCCCTGTGCCGGAAGTCACGTCGTCTCTCGTCTACATATCTTTCCCTGATCTCCCGCCCATACATGTTTCCGATAGTCAATTATTAACTCGTCTGGTGAAAGCTTCTTTTGCGGGTCGCCGGAAAACCCTGAGAAATACGGTTCGGAATGCGCCCATAACAGGGCTCAAACCGGAACTTCTCAGAATCTCGGCAGATCAGGCCGGGATTGATCTTGGGCGCCGTGGAGAGACGCTGACTCCGGAAGAGTTTGCCCGATTCGCAGATGTTATCAAAGCAAATCTGTGATGTGCATTCGTCAAGAACTCTTGAGTGATTGGCGGAGATAGAAACGCGGTCCCACCATTCACCAGTAGTGATCCGCCTTCATGCTGATCGACTCGGCTCATAATCCATTTGGAATTACTTTGTTGAAGCTTTACATTGAGATTGCGTTTTTATGATACAATAGCACTAAGGATCGAGGGAGAGGCGACATTGTCCCGACAAGACAGCCTGGAAAATTTGGCTAACAGCCTGCGGGCGATCTTCGAAAAACACGAAATTCTGAAAGCCATAGTATTCGGATCGGTCGCAAGAGGAGAACCCTCTCGCAGGAGTGATCTGGATATTCTGGTGGTTCAGCAGACTAGAAAGCGCTTCCTTGATCGATACGACGGCATTTTTGCAGAAATTACTGACGTGATTCCCGGACGAGGCGTGGATTTGCTCATCTACACTCCAGAGGAACTCGAAAGAATGTCGCATGGACCTTTTATCGGCCGAGCCCTAAAAGAAGGGGTTGTAATCTATGAGTCAGAGCCATAATCAATATGAAGCCGAACGCTGGCTGTTAACTGCTAAGGAAGATTTGCTGGCGACAGAAACGCTGGCCTCAGCAGGCATATATGCGTTAGCTTGTTTCCATGCCCAGCAAGCTGCGGAAAAAGCCGTAAAGGCTCTGTGGCGACTTATAGACGCAGACCCTTGGGGGCATTCAGTGAAGAAGTTGATTATGGATTTCCCGCGGAAGGATATGATCGAAAATTCGGAAGCCTTGACTGACAAAGCGGCGTTGTTGGACAAATTCTATATTCCCACTCGCTATCCGAACGGACTGCCTGACTTGACACCGGGTCAGATTTACATAAGAGAAGATGCCGAGCAGGGGATTGAGGCCGCAAAGATGTTTCTGGCATTTGCAGAGAAGTGGTTACAACAAAACCTCTCTTAACCGGCCAAAATAACCTGCCTCTCACAAGAAAGGTGATACGGGCGGGACACCGCCCAAGAAATCTGACATGACTGGATAGCATCCATCAAAAATGTGTTAATCCGTTGGCCCGACAGGGACGCCGGGCCCTACCATTAACCGGTAGTGACCGGCCTCCGCGCCGGTCATTTTATGGGTTATAAAAGCGAATTGGCATAATTCCTGCCTCCGAGCATGCGTTCTTCCCAAATTCTAAGTTTCAATCGAGGCATGGTCGGGTCATTCCCGCGACGGATGAAAAGCACGCCAAATTTGGTTATAATAAGTAATTAACACGGCATTTCGGAGTTGAACAGTGATCTTTTTGAGCAATGTAGCGAAATTCTACAACGGCAAGCCATTGTTTGAGAACGTGAATATAAGCGTCCACAGAGGTGATCGTATCGGAATGGTCGGTCCGAACGGTGCAGGAAAATCGACTCTATTGGGAATGATGGAAGGTGTTATCACGCCCGATGCAGGTGAAATTTCTATCGAAAAAAGAATACGAATGGGGGTCCTTCATCAGGAATTGATCCAAGGAAATGACGGCCCTATCTTGGAAGAAGTGATGAATATCTCGGATGAACTCCGCCATATTCGCGAACGCCTCAGCCAACTGGAACGCGAGATGACGCAACTGTCGGAGAACAGTGCGGACGCGGAAATCATGGTGGAGGAACATGGCCGTCTATTGCACGAATTCGAACGCTTCAATGGTTACACACTGGAAGCCAGGGCCCTCAAGGTGCTTCAAGGGCTGGGTTTCCAACCTGGTGATGACAAGAGACGCTGGAGCGAGTTTTCAGGTGGATGGAGAATGAGGGTCGCCCTCGCCAAGATACTCTTGGCCGAACCGGATGGTCTGCTGCTGGACGAACCGACGAATCATCTGGATCTGGAGAGCCTCCTTTGGGTTGAGGAATATCTTGCCAATTACAAAGGGGCTCTGGTGCTGGTCTCTCATGATAGAGCCTTCTTGAACAAGCTTGTTAACCGAATCATTGAAGTGAATCGTGGGAAAGCGACAGTCTACACCGGGGCCTTTGATGATTACGAACGGAATAAGGACGTACAGGAAGATGTTCTCGAGGCTGCGTACAAGAACCAGCAGGAAAAAATCAAACGTATTCAAAAGTTCATCGATCAGAACCGTGTCAAGGCGCGGACCGCGAGCCGTGTTCAGAGCCGTGTGAAAATGCTGGACAAAATGGAAAAAGTTGAACTGCCGCCCCGCCCCAAAACAATTAAGTTCAACTTTCCTCAACCGCCCCCTTCCGGTCGGCGAGTCCTGGAAATAACAGATTTGGTGAAACGTTTCGACAGTCGTGAAGTTTACAGTGGCTTTAGCTTTAACGTTCAAAATCACGACCGTATCGGATTAGTAGGGCCCAACGGAGCAGGAAAATCCACTCTTCTAAAAATAATGGGAGGAGTCCTTCCATACGAGGGTGGAACTGTTAAACTCGGGCATAATGTGCTTGTGGGCTATTTTGCGCAGCACCAGTCCGAGAACCTGAACACGGACAGATCGGTGCTAGAAGAAGCGTTTTCAGTCTCACCAGGGATACCCGAGCAGGAAGTTCGAAATCTGCTGGGGGCATTTTTATTTTCCGGCGACGACGTGTTTAAGAGGGTTAAGGTTCTGTCAGGGGGAGAGAAGAGCCGATTGGCCCTAGTCAAAATACTTCTTGCGCCACCGAATTTTCTGTTGATGGATGAGCCCACCAATCATCTGGATATACCTTCGTGCGAGATTCTCGAAGAGGGCCTGAAGCGCTTTACAGGCACTCTTGTCATGATAACTCACGACCGTAGGCTAATGAACACAGTTTGCAATGCAATTCTGGAGATTCGGGACGGCAACGCCGAGCATTACTTTGGGAATTACGAGGATTATCAGTACAAGAAGAAATTAATGGAAAATTCGGAAGAAATGGAACCTTTACCTCTGATTGCACCGGCTGTAACCAAAATTACCGAGACGTCTTCAGTCGAATCCCGTAAAGACCGCAAACGAAAGGAAGCTCAGAACCGAATTGCACTCAGTAAAAGACAAGCTCCCATAAAAGCTGAGATTGCTGCCATTGAAAAACAGATGGAACGACACGAATTGCGGCTCCGAGAAATCCAGAATTTGATGGCTGATCCGGCCAACTATGAAAAGAAGGATTTGATCCTGCCTCTTGTGCAGGAATCCGCCGGGCTTAGCCAGGAGGTCAAACGTCTGGAAGCCCGCTGGGAGGAATTGCAAACACAACTCGAGGAGACCGAGAACAGGGTTCTGAGCAATTGATGTCAGTGACGTCTAAATGAAATCCCAGTATAGCTAGACTGCCATGGAGCATTGTTCGGCGAGTTACTGTAATTTGTCTAGCCAAGCTCCTAGAATGGGTCTATAGTGGTTCCGAAAATCTATTATGTTCTGAATGGTCCGGTTTCAGATTTGTGGGAAGGGCTTCCAGCCTGTAGGGAGCGGCTCCTACTCTGCGCAATCGTAGCAGACGGCCACTGTAGGAGTTCCCGAAACCGGCGGGTCGCTCGCGCTGTGCAGGACTCAGAGTCATCATGATGGATTTCGGCAGATCATGCAATTGGACTGGCTTTCGGCATGTCCATCCCATCAATCATTTTTTCGGCCTTTACTTGAGAATAAGCATAAATTCTTAATTGTCTCATGTCATCGAAACAGCAAGGGGAGGTGTATCATGAGTGACGGAATGGGCCGAAGGGACTTTCTGAAGTTTTCTATGGCAACGGGAGCGCTGCTCGCAGTCGGAGAAGCAATGAAGGAGGGTGTAATGGCGCAAGCGACGGCAGGTATTATCGAAGTGGACAAGTTGACCATCTGGGTACTCACGGACAATTATTATGACGCCCTGAGACCGGACAGCAAAATTACCAAGCGGTATAGGGTTGTGCCCGGGAAGTCTATCCACGCTGAACATGGCCTCTCTTATTATGTGGAATCCGTCGTCAACGGGAAGGCGACTAACTGCATGTTCGACTACGGGCTCGACCCGGTCGGCGTGTTGAATAACATAGCGATGCTGGGGCTCGACCTTGGAAAGACAAATGCCTTCTGTTTGAGCCACGGTCACTTCGATCATTGGATGGCCGCGGTGGAAATTCTGAAGCAGAATCAGTCAAAGATTAGCCGCGGGACTCCATTTCACGTGGGAGAAGAGGCTTTTCTACACAGATACGCGCTGCGCCCCGGAACCAACGAAGCTATGGATATCGGACAGTTGAAGAAAGAAGATATTGAAGCGCTTGGACTGAAAGTTATCGAGGGGAAAGATCCGGTTCAGATCATTCCCGGCGCATACTTCACAGGGAATATTCAGCGACTTACAGAATACGAAAAGATCAATCCGACTCTGCTCTGCAAGCGAGGGGAAACTCCCGAACCTGACGATTTCAGGGGTGAGCAGGCGCTATTCTTCAAGGTAAAAGGCAAAGGGCTGGTGGTCCTTTCCGGTTGCGCTCACACCGGCATCGTGAACACGGTGAAGCAGGCGCAGAAAGTTGCCGGCACGGACAAGCTCGTTGCGGTTATGGGCGGATTTCATCTCATCAATGCAAAACCAGAGGTCATCGAACAAACCGTAGCGGACATAAAGGCAATGAAACCGGAGAACATAGTGCCGACCCATTGCACGGGATTCGAAGCAATCAATGCATTCGGTAGAGCAATGCCGGCGGAATTCGTTCTCAATACGGCTGGGACGCAGTATACCTTTGAGGCATAGAGAAATAATGCGGGAACCCCTTTTTGGCGATGGATTGTTGCATTAGCTCCGTTTGGTGGGATGAGAGATGACTTTCAGAAAAAGGACTGCCAGGGGGAAAACCCTTTTGCAAAAGGGTTTTCCCCCTGGACCCTCTTTCCGAAAACTCCCATTCTGTTGCGGCGCAAGCAGGAGAAATGACTCATTTTTGTAGAATTACATTTGGCTACCGGTCACTATTCTGCCTTTTTCAGGATGTCCCGCTCCCCGGACGCTTCCGCTATTGGGCCTGAAACCTTCTCCATCTCATTCGGCAATTCTCGAAGATACCTCACCCCCAATTGAAGCAGACCTATACTCTATGCTGCCACTTGCCGAAAAGTCATCCTCAGAAATCAAAATCCCAAGTTGCCGATTTATCTCCGGTTCAATCATGTTGTCCAGGGGGTTTTCGAGCCTTTGCTTCACCTCAATGTCTAAACTAGATCGCAGTTCCTCGAGATCCGTCTCAACAAAACCGATCACGAAGTTCTTTGAGCTCCGAGTGATGATGGCTACACTAATCATGACTCCTCCCACTCTTCCAAGATTCCAGGAAATTTGGTGTGCTCGATTTTTGGGTTGAGGATCTTTCGTTTTTCTGGTGAGCTGTGAACATTACCTTATGACTATTAGGAGGTAGAACAGTGGATCCCACCTTTTTTGTGCCGGAAATTCCCATCCTTGGCAAAATTGTCCGTCCTCTTGTGGTATTTATTTTCCTGCTCATAGCATTTCGAATTTTTGGAAAAAGAGAACTCGGCTCGATAAGTCCCTTCGATCTAGTTATATGGCTAACGATATCAAACGTCCTCCAAAATGCCATGATAGGACCTGACAATGCGCTTACGGGGGGACTCATCGGCGCAACAACTATGTTTGCCGCCAACTACTCCTTCGCATCACTTGCCTATCGATTCCCCGGTCTTGAGAGGCTTATACAGGCCTCGCCCACAATCCTGGTCGAGAACGAAACAATCCTGGAACCAAACCTGAAGCGGGAACTTCTCACCATCGATGATTTACGTCATGTACTACGGAAGAATCAGGTTGACTTGGATGAGGAGCTCCCCAATCTGAGAAAGGTCCTTCTGGAATCCGATGGGGCCATGACAATCGTCCGTAGACTACATGGAGAGAGAGGCATGCAGAAGTTACGCAAAGCAAGAAGTTGAAGTAGGAGCTGTGGCAAAGATGATGCCTAAAGCGTCTGAAGTTGCTATAAATGTATTTGACCACTCCGGATAGAATTCCTATCCAACTATAGGAAATATATGGCAGACAAACGCCTAACAATTGGATAGGCTCCCGAACGAATGCGGTCATACAAGAGTCAGTGAGCAATGCTAAGCAACTATAAGTTGCATTATGAAATCAGACATTACATAATGCAGCTAACGATGCTATTTTGTTCGCGGAGGAACACAAATGGCTACAGCGGTAAGAATATCCGAAAAACTGGTCAATGAGGCGAAGAAGTTCAGCCGAATAGACCATAGGTCGTTGGCCGGCCAAATTGAACATTGGGCTCTTATGGGTAAGTGCGCGGAGGAGAATCCGGATTTGACTTATGTGCTCATCAAGGAGATCCTGATTGGGCTGGAGGAACTGGAACAAGGCGAGAAAACCGCGTACACATTTGGATAGGCCCGCATGAAGATATATCAGTCCAGGTCTTTTGAGCAAAGAGTAAAAAGGTTGCCAAAACCGGAAAAAGAGGCGTTGGATAACGAAATACGGCGGATCGCAGATAACCCGGAGATCGGTGAGGAAAAAAGAGGAGATTTGAAGGGCATCTTTGTACACAAATTCAAGCTCAGGTCCACGCAATATCTTCTAGCTTATCGACGGATCGGATCGGATTTGGAGTTGATCATGATCGGCCCACATGGAAATTACTATCGCGAATTGAAACGACATATGAAGAAGCGATAAAAAAGTTTTCATGTGTCAGACGCGGATAAATTCTGCAGTTTTCGCAACTCAGTTTGAAGTAGTGCGGAGTGACGGAGGAGAATATGCATAATGAATTCACTGCAATTATAGAGCGAGACGAGGATTGGTACATAGCTTATTGCCCGGAAATTCCCGGCGCTAACGGACAGGGCCGCACCATCGAAGAATGCCAAAAAGATCTTGCTGAGGCAATTGCGCTGATTCTGGAGGACCGCCGAGCCGATGCCTTGCGCGGAGTGCCTAAAGACACTATTCGAGAAACGGTCTTAGTGCAGTGAAACGTAACTCTTTGCTGAGACATCTGCGTAAGCATGTTGGTTACCTCAAACCAGAAGGAGCAGAGCATTCATTGTGGGCTAGTCCAATGACAGGAGAAGTCGAAGCAATACCTCGTCACTCTGAGATATCTAAACAAACTGGCCAAGAAAATCTGTCGACGACTGTCAATATCTGAGGTTTGAATTGAAACGTATGATGGGAGCCGGTACTATAGAGGTATTATGAAGACGGTGTGGTGCGTATACTGGCAGGACGAGGACATGTGTCTGGTACATCGAGAAGTTCCCGGACTATATGACTCAGGGAGAGACCCTGGAGGAGCTTCAGGAGAATCTGAAGGATATCTACGATGACCTCACAGGGGGTATGTCCTGGGGTTCGTCATGTAGCCGAACTCCGGATCGCATCCAACTTACCTAACGGCCAGGAGTAGCTCTCGTCTTCGCGTTGAAGGGTATCCATGCCTATAGTCTCTGCGTTTTTCGGTATAATAATTCGGATGTTCTATCGGGAGCACGAACCGGCGCATTTCCATGCTGAATATCAAGGCCAGTATGCGAAGTTCGATTTCAATGGTGAAATACTGGCTGGCAGCATGTTGTCCGGCACGGCCCGACGGCTCATCCAGGAGTGGGCGTTGCTGCATCGGCCTGAACTAGAGGCAAACTGGGCCAGAATGAAGGCCCGAAAACCGCTGGACCGTATAGCGCCTTTGGAGTAGAAACCCGTGACTCAGCTACCGTGTGTCATTCAAGCCGAATATCGTGGCCAGTATCGTATATTGGTCACATTTAACGATGGCTCCGAAAAGATGATAGATTTCCTTGGTTGGCTGGAAGGGCCGATATTTGAGCCTCTGAAAGAAGTGGCATACTTCCAGCGTTTCTTTATCGACGGGGGGACCATTGCTTGGCCAAACGGAGCGGATATTGCGCCTGAGACCTTGTACGAAGCCCAAGCGGTTGACGAGGCGGCCTAACAGCTCTCTTGAGAGAACCACCCTGCACACTTCCGGAAGGCATAGGGCCGCGATAGAGATCGGCTCCATGCGGGTTCTCGAAGGCAAACTTCCGCCTCGGGCCTTGGGTCTTGTGGTAGAATGGGCATCCCAGCACAACGATGAGTTGATGAGAAATTGGGAGGCCGCCCGCAATAATAGGCCACTCCGGAAGATCGACCCTCTGACCTGAGAGGAGAAAAAACATGATTCATGATGTTGTTGGCGCCGTATACAAGGGTGACTACAGAATCGAGCTGGAATTCGATGACGGAAAACGGGGCGTGGTGGATTTCTTCAAGTATCCGGACAGGGGCGGAGTATTTGAACGTTTTAAGGATGTGGAATTCTTCCGCGGATTCTCGGTGAACGAAGAGCTTGGCACCTTGACCTGGGGAGATGAAGTCGATGTAGCTCCCGAGACTCTGTACGCCGAAGCGACCGGTAGTGGTCTACCGTCATGGATGGAGAGCGATGAAGATCGGACGGTGAATCGGCTTTTGGAGTTGGATCCATCGTAAACCCCGGTCTGATAAAGCCCGGCATTTGATCTGCTGCCTGTGGAATGATAGAAAAGGCGGCATTCTTCATTCCCACCGCAAATTCACGCTGCGGTCCCACGGTCAGCCATTAAGAGAATCTGAAAAACAGAACTCACTTTTTTCTGAGCCACTTAGAGCCATGCATGTAAGATTCTCTGATAATAAGTGGATATATCAGCGATTACTGCCAATGTGATACTTGCTTCATGGGCTTCTTATGCCGCACTCCCAACGCAGTTTCCGGTGCTCTACGCATCAAGACAGACATTATTGAGGGCAGGGAGAAAGATAGATGTCCGTCATCGTCGCAATGATTTCCAACCGAGATGGTGCCGTAGCGATTGACGGAAGGCTTTTCGGGCCAGCGCGGATCGAGAAGAATGGCCATGTGGTTGATCCTGCGTCATTCGCCCGCATGGGCCGGGGAGCGAAAAGAGATGGCTGAAAGTAAGGGCGGGCCCATGTGGGTCCGCCCTGAATGAAGCAAGATTATTCTTCAATAGTGTACTTGGTTTTGTCCTGTTTATCGAAGTCTATCTTGGCCTTGACGTACTTTGCATCAATACCGGCCTTCTTCAGCTGATTATAAGCCATTTCTGCTCGAACGCCGGTACCGCAATGGATAACAATGGGCTTGTCCTTCGGAACTTCCGCGAGGCGTTTTTCCAGATCACTCAGCGGAATGCTCACGGCGCCGGGCAGCACGCCTTCCTCAATCTCCTTCGGTGTCCTGACGTCGAGAATCGTCACGTCTTTGGAGGGTTTTGCCACCAGCTCTTTGAACGCCGCAACATCGAACTCACCAGGCGCGAATTTGCGGACGTAAGCTATCTTTGTTGCGGCCGGACCCGTGGCGATCTGTTTGCCGGCCTTTTCCCATGCCTGAAAACCGCCTGACAGGAGGGTTACTTGCTTGTAGCCCCAATCTGAGATCTTCTTGAATGCGTCCTGTGCAGATTTCAAATTGCCGTCCTGGTTGCACAAAATGATGGGAGCTGCCATATATTGCGGGAATTGGCCTTTCATCTTATCAAGACCGCCCGATGGAACAGCCGTTGCCTTAGGCATATGGCCCTTTTCTATCTGCTTGCCGGGCCTGAGATCGAGGAGGATGTAGGATAGGTCCTGTTTATCATAATTATCTATGGCTGACATATTGGAAACCGTTATATTGCCTGCCTTTTTCCATGCGGGCAATCCAGCATGAAAGACTTTTATCTTCTTGTAACCGAGTTTTTCCGCCTTCCTGGCGGCTAATGGACTCATCACTCAAGAAAAACCCGAGCAGTAGTAGATTTGCATGACCTCTTTGTCCTTGGGCAGGACTGTTTCCGCCAGCTTGTCAAACTCGAAGAGAGGCATGGAAACGGCCGTGGGTATATGACCCTCGTTGTACATCGGTGTCGGGCGGCTGTCCAACAGCACATACTTTCCTTTTTCAGGACCCTTTGCCACCAGTTTCGCGACTTCCTCCACCGAAGCGAGTTTCTCTTTGGGAACCTCTATGCCCTTCTTTACTTCCACCTCTTTGGCGAAATTCTTTCCGTCTTTCTTGATGTATACGATTTTGACGGACTCCTGCTTAGGCACTTCTTTCATGCTGGGAGCATTCTTCAGCACAGTAGAGTCGTCGAAATAAATGACCTCATTGTCCTTATCAATGCCAAGCTGAATGGCATTGGCCTTAATGGCAACG
>JBKQRG010000234.1:0-2996 GCA_052144015.1 Desulfomonilaceae bacterium | reverse complement strand
CGCTTCGTCATCGACGCCGCCAAATTCAACAGCAAGCTAGCCGAAAAGGTCGCGCGCGCCGCCGGATGATCCAGCCTTCCGATGGCAAACCGCACAGTGGGTGCCCCATCCTTGCGCGTGTTTTGCGCAGGGGTGGGAGGCGGACTGGTCGTACAGTGGGCTTCGCCTTTCACGCCGCGCGTGCCCGAAACGAAATCTTCCCCCAGCCCTCATTCACGCGCGCCAGCCCAGGTTCGTCCAAAAGATAGAAGCGATAACTGCTCCAACGCCAATCCTCAGGCGCCGCCGCCAGCCCTCGCTTCACCGGATTGCGGTGCATATAGCGCAGTTTCTCCACCCGCTTCTTCTCCGTCCAAACATTGAAGTCGTAGAAGCGGGTCTGCCAGAAAGGCGCGCGCGCCGGACTCTCTCCAAACAGCTTGATCTGGCGCGGATCGCACCGTTTCGTTTTCGGCAACAAGGCGCGAGCCGTGCGCTGCTTCAACACTTGCATCACCGTCGAAGGAGTTCCGACTTCAGGCTCGCTCAGAAGTAAGTGGATATGCTCCGGCATTACGACGTACCCCACCACCACAAACCGGTAGCGCCTGCGCGCTTGTTCTAATACGGAGAGCAAGCGGTCGCGGCTCCTTGCGGAACGCAGAAAGGGCATGCTGCGATACCAAGAACACGTGATAAAGTGCAAGTGATCGGCGCCGTAGTATCGATGCAGGCCGCGAGGCATAACAAGCATTATGCTATCAGCAGCGTCGCCGCCCACCCTTGCGAAAAACGCAAGGATGGGGCACCCACGGTTGTATTATTGGAGAGAGAATCAAACCCGAAGGTGGGCTACCCGCCTTCGTTTTAGGAAAGGAAGAACAGAGGGTGGTGAAGGGTGGGCCGCCCGCCCTTCGATGTATTCAGGTTTCATAGTCTATTTATTTTCCCGAACTATCGAGAGTTGCTTTGTAGTCGATTGGATAGCGCTGCGGCTTATCGACTACCCCAGTCTCATATGTGCCGGTAATTTTTATCCACGCTGGATTTCTCTGAGGTAAGGACCATGGATTATTCGGCCACTGAAACTGGCCATCTTTTCCAACTGTCACGGGTTTTTGGGTGAGGCTTCCAAGAATGATAGTTAATGATTGACCCGCTAGAAGCTTTGGACAATACACTCGCACTTTGGGCATTACGCTATCGTTTGGTGAGGGTGACAACAAAATCGTTTCAGATGTCCCACCTGTGTGAATTGGAACTGCCATGATGGGCGCTCCGGAAGGGCTCAGCATTTGCACATTAGGTACATCAGACAACTGAATTATCTGACGCAATGCAAGGTCCATTCCTACTGTAATGTCAATTGACTCAATAGGCATTGACGGCGTGATGGAAAAGGTCGCTCCTTTCGGACCGTCTGCCGGATTGAGCGAAGACGTAATCTTTGGTGGGGATGGAACGACGCTTACGCACAGCGCCCGGACCGCTCCACTCTGGTCTGCCTGGAAGGACCATGTTTCGCCATTCCAAAGGCGGAGGTACAGGGCGTTTGAAGGTCCGTCTTTCTCCCTGCTCCAGGCGCAGCACGAGGCGACCTCGACACCTTGTTTGACGTGATTGTGGTAAGTCGTCCCGTCCTTGAAAGTGTTGTAGGTTGGGCCGTGGTAGGTGTATCCACGGTTGACGGATTCGTCGTAGAGCGTTTCGAGCTCCTTCATATCCGGCAGGCGCCAGCGGAGACCGCCGAGGTTTAGGTTCTGGCAGAAGCCGTCGGCGTCGTACCAGTTGACGTTCTGGCCGTTGTCTCTTTTTGCCCACGTTAAACCGGTTGCGGGGTCGGTCCAAGATGAGGTCGGAGGTTCTGGAGGAATATCCTCGCACGAGCTGTCAGCCGCAATTGGTATGTACCCCTTCAGAGCCTTCCGCAGCGCATTGACGTTTTGCTTGCGCCTCACTTGTAAGTCTTCATCGGGGGTACTTACCATTCCGGGTAGATGATGAATAAATTCGTCGTGATTGCGGAAGTAGTTGTGCATCGCAGCCGTTGGATCGAAAGAATCACCCCAAAGAGAGGCAATGTCGTTCTCCATCTTTAGGAGCACCCCTGCGGCTTTATTTAGGTGATTCTTAGTTTCGGGATGCTGTCCGAACGCCGGAATGTTATCTTCGACAACAATCCGTGTTGCTGCAACCGCCCACAGCATCTCAGGCCAACTCTCCTGAGTAGCAGCGCAGGAAAACGCAGCTCGCTCGACTAAGCCTTCCAACGCGGAGGACCGCTCACCATCAGACCAGTTAGGGTTCCTCTCACCTCCTGATATTTTTTCAAGGACGTTGTCTATATAGTAGTCGCCCGTTTTTTGCAATGGTGTGATCCTCGTTGAGGGCCGAGAATTCTGACCTTTGGCTGGCGAATCCTTTGAGGCGGGTTTCGATTGATCTTTGGACTTCGAAGTCGTCGGGGTGGGAATGTAATCCGGATCCACAAATTTAAAAATGCGCTCAGAGAACTCCGACCATAAAAGGAGCTTCTCAGAGTCCGTCAGGGTTTTGCTAGCGCGAATCATGGAGCAATACGTTGCTGCCATCATCCCTACGACGACAATTCTGTCGGCATGAGGGTACTTGTCGAATAGGTTCTTTGCCACCACATCTGTCTTGACTCCGACTTGGCCGGCCTTCAGCTTCCCCAAGGAGCCGACGTCGGCCTGAGCTTCCAATCGAACATCATGGTTCACTTGCGTAATCTTGTCTGGCATTGGCGGGCAATCCAGTTGCTGTGCCGTGGACACGCTGACTGTGAATATAAGACCGCCGAGTAAGGCCCATACCCTCAACAGGCGAGATCGGCTCATAGAAATGCTTCCTGGTGATAAGAATTGAGACATATTCTACTTCCAATTCTCCTAAACGGGAAACTGGTTTTATGGTCCCAATGACGAAGATGACTCTGGGGATTGGGGAAAGACGGGGGCAGACGGGGCGGGTGGCCCAGCCTTCCGACGGCAAACCGC
>JBKQRG010000233.1:0-10184 GCA_052144015.1 Desulfomonilaceae bacterium | reverse complement strand
GTTGAAAACACTTCGATTTGTCGCGGTTCTGATTGCCGCTCTTTCGATATTATTAATTGAGAGGACCGCACAGTCCGGTCCCCCTCTCCAGAAGTGCGCCATTCAACCTTTAGGGACACCGGAGTGCGGATCCCAAGGATCACCCCAGCCGGAATGCGGCCTGGAACTTACCTGCACGGACAAACCGGTGCTGCTGGGCTATCCCCGGGGAGTATGTTTTCGTGCGACATGTCCCGGAATTTGGGGATTGATTCACACAAGGGCGGATCAAGCTTCATTTCGAAGGCGCTGCTTCACCTATCGTCATTACAGCTTCAAGGGGTATTGGGACCTGAAAGATCAAGGAGTCATAGAAGCCGGGGCGGCGCCTCTTCGCGAATTATTCCTGGTTTTGCCCGAGGACCTTATCGAGTTCAAGCTGACCGATCCGGACTGTTACGCCAAAGTGGAAATCAGAAAGCTCGGATATATCAAAACCGGTTGCGTACGGGAACTTCAGGAGTGGTTGGCATATTATTCCTACCTCGAAAAGGCTGGTTTGGGCGCAGAAGTCTCTGAGGCTGATAGAAGAGAGCCTCCGAACTGTTACACCGGGGGCAGTTGTCTGGATCAGGCTCGCTGGCCAACAATTACCCGGGTGCTCTCCCTGGGCCGAACCATCGGCCTGCCTTTCCTGGGCTATAGATAAGATGGGATTTCCGGTCTCAAGCGCCGAAAACAGTTTGCCCTGGGAAACGTCACCTTCCCCCAGGTTTTTGTGAGCGACAGTCATGCTCTCCGGGACGGGTCTGGGTAAGGCCTGTCCCCCTTTTTCTCCTCGTCGGACGAGGACGTTTGTTGGATTCGAGACTTGTGACGATTTCGAGGTGCGATCACCAGTGATCCGGCCAGGGGCATCATTGGCCGTGACCGCTGATATTTACAAGGAGATATATAGCGGTGAAAAAGGGACTACTGATGATTAACAGCGGGGACGGAAAAGGGAAAGCTACTGCTGCCTTGGGGCTCATCTATAGGGCGCTCGGCCACAATTTTCCCGTCTGCCTGCTTCAGTTTATCAAGGGGACACGGACAAGCGGCGAGCTGGTTTCGTCAGGTCGTTTCAAAGACCTTCTGGACGTCTTCGTGTTGGGTGAAGGATTCACCTGGAACTCCAAAGGACTGCAAACGCACATTGACGCGGCTGTAAAGGGCTGGTCATTTGCCAAAGAGCTCATTCTGTCCTCAAGATACCGTTTGATCGTCTTGGATGAGTTCACATACTTGGTGAAACAGAACGTCATAAGTGAAAGCGAGGCTCAAGAGGTGCTTCTCAGTCGCCCCGAAGGGACCCATGTCTTGATTACGGGACGTGATGCCCCGGAATGCCTGGTGAAGATTGCTGACATGGTTACGGACATGCGAGCTGTGCGGCACCATTTTCATACGGGGGTAAAAGCGCAACCTAGGATCGAGTTTTAGGCTACTCCTACCCAGAGTCTGCCCGGACTTCTGCTCAAAAGGAGGAACATATGGAGAATAAAACTATAACAATCACAGATATGGACGAGCAGGTAAGGACTGCAATCTCCCAAGCCCGACAGCAATTGAAAACTGACAAAGAATCCTTGGCTTCTTTGGACGAATTGACCCGTTTGTGGAATGATCTATGTTACCGGTTGGTCATGTGCTACACGGGGCTATCTCTTATGAGGCTTGTTGGGGAGGAGAATGCCCGCAGTATACTCCAACTCGCGCACAGAATTATTCCGCGGCATGGGCGTAGTCAATTGTCAACGGAGATTGCCAATAGCCTGTCAGGGTACTTGAACTAACTTTGCTTATTCATGTACCCAGGTAAGAAAACAAAGAGGATCTTTTAAGTTCGATGGGAAGATCTGTACAGTTATGGAGCCTACCGTCGGACAGTTGATTCTTCATAGCAATGAATCGAAAAAGATGAACCATGAACTAAAAAGTTTACTTATAAGAACGGGACATTGACCCAGGAAGGTGTTTCGAAGCAAAACGAATGTCCGCCACCACTTCCGCGCCGGATCGAAGTACGGGATTGGGGATGGAGGATCAAGGAGCGTTGCCCAACCGCGCCAGAGGTGTCATTCGCGGGGCTCCAGTGACGGGATTCACGTCGACAAGCCCCCTTATGCCGAAGGAGTGCGCCAGATTCTCTTCTGTAATCACCTCCCGAGGAGAGCCTTGGCAGTAGAATCTTCCCTCATGGAGAATCTTCAGGTGGGTGCATGATGCGCACATGAAGTTGATGTCGTGAGAAACCAGGAAAATCGCAATGCCCTGTGTGTTGATGTCACGCATCAATTCGATTAGCGAGAGTTGTGCATACAGATCCAGGTGGTTAGTAGGTTCATCGAGGAGAAGGATTTTGGGCTGTTGTGCAAGGGCTCTCGCAATTCTCACCCTTTGGCGCTCACCACCGGACAGAGTTTCTATTCTGCGTTCCGACAAGTGCGCTACCCCTGATCTGCCCATTGCTTCTAGGACAATCGCCCGGTCCGAAAGACTCTCAAAATACAGGCCCCCATGATGAGGCGCCCTCCCCATCATCACCTCCTCTGTCACAGCGAAACTGAAGTCGGGCGTCTCTTCCTGCTGGACCACCGCAAGTTCTGTGGCCACTTTTCTTAGAGGAAGGGACCTCATATCTACGCCGTTGAGAGTGACAATCCCTTGAGACGGACGCAGCATCCCGCTTAGGATTTTTATGAGCGTGGACTTCCCGGCGCCGTTGGATCCTATTACTCCGACGAAGTCACCTTCCTCGATGCTAAAGCTTATTCCATGGAGCACTGGTCTGGAACCGTAATCAAAGCTGACTTCTCTGCATTCCACCAGGGCTCGTTTCATTTCTTGTATCTCGAAGCTACGTAACTTATTGTCGGCGCTCATCATTTTTTCACGAGAAGATACAGGAAAAATGGCGCCCCCGCCAACGTTGTGATGACTCCCACCGGCAGCTCCATAGGGTATGCGACAATTCGGGCCACGCAGTCCGAGGCCGCGAGAAAGGCCGCTCCACCAAGCAATGCGGCCGGGAGCAGCACCCGGTTGTCAGGCCCGAACAGCAGCCTCATCGCGTGAGGAACCACCAGGCCCACGAATCCGATTGTCCCTGAAACACTCACAATTACTCCGGTCACCATCGCCGCGACGATCATGAAAAATGTCCGAGTCCTGAAAACATTGAGCCCTAGGTGAGCAGCTGTGTCATCCCCGACGATCAAGAGGTTCAAGCGATTGGCGTTAAGATAGGTGAGTGTCCATCCTGCTGCGACGGCTATTAACGCCAGCAGTACCTTCTGGTAACTAGCAAGGCTGAAGTCCCCCATTAACCAGAAAAGAATCCGCTGCTTTTCATGGGAGCCCGAAAGCGACAAAATCAGCAGCATGAGAGCGTTCATCAGTGAACCAACAATCACACCTGCCAGGATGACGGTGTTGACATATCCTCGGCCTCGTCTGGTGACGGCGAGTCCATACACCAGGCCCACAGCCACAATACTCCCAAAAAACGCACACACAGAGGTACCAAGAAGCCATCTCTCTCCGAACAGGGCGATTGACACTACCGCTCCCAAAGACCCTCCTGCGGCAATGCCGATGAGATACGGATCGGCCAAGGGGTTTTTGAGCACCCCTTGAAATACGACACCGGCAGAGGCCAAGCCCGCTCCAGCGATGGCGGATAGAAGCGTCCTGGGAAGTCTGTAAGACAGAATGATTGTCCAGGTCTTTTGAGCATCGATCTCCAGGGCACTCCCCGTCAGTAGCGTTTTCACCTCCGTGACGGTAGTTCCGGTCAGTAGAGAAATGAGCAGCACCACAAGGAGAAGAACACTCAGACTCATGCTAATAAGAATCGTTCTTGCAAGCGTGGACATTCCCATCGATATCTCTCACAGAATAGATTCAAAGCCGCCAGAGTAATCATTTGAGCCTATGCACGCCAGCAGAAATTCCACTACCGAAATCCTTGGGATGAAGTATGGTTGCTAACTGTTCCAACGCATCCATGATTCGCGGGGACGGGCGGGCAATTAGGTCAGCATCTATTTGATATATTTGGTTAGTCTTGGTTGCTCTGAGATCTGGATGTCTTTGCCACTCGTTGAAACATTCGTCATCTCGGCAATCTTTATTCAATACGATTATGATGTCAGGGTCACGCTTTGCCACCTCCTCCATGCTAAACTTGGGATGAGGAACAGCGGCCTCCTCCGCAACGTTGACTCCTCCGGCTTCACGGATCAATGACCCGATGAAGGACCTTCCTCCCGCCAGGACGAGGGGCCTTATACCCACTACAAATAGGATCAGGGGCTTGCTGGCATGTTGGACCCTTTTTCGTACGGCCTGCCGTCGTCGCTGAAATTGCTCAGCCACAGTTTTTGCGTCGGACTCCCTCCCAAGGATAGTCCCAAGCCGGTCTATCGAGTGAACGATCTCGTCCAGGGTGTTGCTGTTGTCTACAAACGTGGGGATTCCGATTTCAGTCAACCGGTCAACGACTTCTTTTCGCATGCCAGTTTCAGGTGACAGTACTAGGTCCGGTCTCAAGGCTATTATCCTTTCCAGGTCAGGACTCATGTATGCCCCGATTTCCTGGATCTTCATTGCCTCGGGCGGCTCGTTGCATCGCGCAGTCCTACCGACGAGTACATGTCCTGCCCCAAGATCGAACACCATCTCCGTGAGACTCGGAGCAAGCGAAATAACTCTCTTGGGAAAAGCTGGAACGCATACCCGTCGTGACAAATCGTCCTCCACACAGATCTTGGGAACTTGGTCAGCCTTAACCGGCAGTACAAGCAGGATCGCAAGAGCGATCACAAATGCCCAGATGCGCGGGTGCAACCAAGTGAAGTCTTTCGGAGTCCTCCTTGGGAACAAGAGCTTCGCATGGCAGCATACGTGAACTACTCCAAACGCTCTCATTTGAGATACCTTATTTCCCATACGTGCTAAATTCCCCTGAAGCTTCTGCCGCTTCTCTTTTCCTATTATTAAGACCATTTAGAAGCGCGTCAAGAGCCATACATATCGGTTTTGACGTGAAACCATCAGGCACAAAGCCTATCCACGTATCCGTCTTACAATCCGAGATGGCCTCGCACCTGTGTCTGCAAGTCTCTTCAAATGACTTAAGATCACTGACAAGACCGCTGTCGTAGGCCGTGCTCAATGCTAATGCCGACTCCAGGAAACCGGCGTAGAGAGGATTCAGCAGTAGCATTTCCAGCTCAGCGCATGTGCGGCCGCAGTCTTCACGAGGAAACTTGCCGCATTCTGTCACCAATCTATACAAATCAATTTTCCGCTCTTTGAGCCTTTGGAAAACGCTTCGGCTGGGCAGCAAACCATTCTGGAATGATATACTTTCCTTCACTCCGCTGTACACTGCTTTAGCGATCAGTTCTCCCAGTTTTGAATGCCCACCAGTGTTCTCCACCTTCCTGCCGCGTCCCTCTATAATCAGCACTTCGTCCGTCCCGGTTCCGGTCGCCTGATAATCGGGAGAATACGAGCTACGAATGTCAAGGTCCTGCAGGGCCGCAGATTTTGCTTCAGTGGCGCTGATGATGGCTCGTGTCAGGGCTCTCAGAGCAAGGTGCATATTGGTGAGTATAATAACATTGATGGTTCCAGGCTCACAAAATCTTCCTTCATCAATTGACGCTCGCATCGCGTTGTCCTTCACCCCTGCGGTCACTAACGCGTACACAATCATGTCGTTGTGCTTCATCTTCTGGACAGAGAGATTGTCCATTCTCGCTCCCGTGTATAGGAAGGACGCTCTGGCGTTGTCTCGTCCTATAATTGTACAGATGTTTTGTTTCAAGGCATCTGTAGAGAGTCCATTCAGTTTGGTCCAAAGAGGTGGCGACAGATAGTGGTTTCCCACCACTGCAATCCCTGAGAGGCTGCCCGCAAGTGAGTTGAGGCAGCTCATGGGTTCGGTGAAGTCAATCAAAAGGGTCTGAGTAGGAAAATCATTCATAATGCCGTCGATTATTTGAGCTGATTTCACGTAGGGAAGATCAATGGTCAGGGAGCGAGATTGCAGAGCTCGGTCAGGGTTGAGTTTCGCTTTTTCGTCAGCCAGTTCCTCTGCATAGATGACGCTGGCCAACCATGAAACAAAATTTCCCATATTGATCGACGCTCGGCAGGTCAGATCGCAAGGAAAGTCCCCGTAACTGCCGTTTCGGACCGCGTCAACGTCTTTCCAGCCGGGTTGGTCGAAGAACTTCTTTGATAGTTTCCATTCATTTCCGCAGTAATAGATGAACTGAGGATTAAATTTCACCCATTCCTCTTTGGTCACGGACACGACAGCACCGGCCTTTCCGAACGACGGTGGTATCCCGCCTGCCAGCCGGATGAATTCGTTCTGAAACGAGCCGTCTCCCGGCGTCATGATCTCATCCGATCCCATGAGTCGCATGACTCGCTTGCGTTTTGATTCCGGAATGTTAGCAACCTTGCAAGAAACCAGGTTAAACTGCTTCCGGATGTGGCTGATCTTTGTGGCTGCCTCCTCGTTTTTGTCGGAAATTCTGCCTATGAGTTCGATCATCTTGAAGCCATCCTCGATTGTGCGCGCATCGACCTGAATTAAGGCGATTCCGGAGTCGGCAAACCTTCGCCGTATCTCGTCGTGCAGTGAGGAGAAAAGAATCACGTCCGGTTTCAGTCTTGCGATAAGCTCCGGGGATGGATTGAAGAAGCCCCCGACCGTTGTCTTTGTGACAGCCTCACTCGGATAGGTATCGTGATAGGTAAGCCCCACGATTAGATTACCTGCACCCAAAGCGAAAAAAGTTTCCGTTGCCCCCGGAACCAATGAGACTATTCGGTGGGGGGAGGCTTTGAGATGCGTGCTTTCGCCGGCAGCATCCGTGATCGTGAGCGGAAACGAAGATCCGGCAGCATAGGCGTTCACTGTAACAAGAAGCCCAATCAACAGAACTAGAAAAGCTCTGGCCAAACAAGAGGGCGATGAATTCATGTAGTCCCTCACTTTCAATCCCGGTTACCGGCTATGTGGCCGTTCCCGCGACAATGCGCATGTCAAACCGAGTCCCTGACCGACCCAAACGATCATTCAAGGTTGGTCTAAAGACCTTTTGCAGCTCCAACATTCTCGGAAAAAACAAACTTCTAAAGTCCTTTCTTGAAAATAATGGGAACAACGTAACATACCTGATCCCTCATTAGTGCGTCCGGTAAGGGCGGAAAATGCGGAGAAGCCTTCTCCACGATTTTCAACGCGGCCTCGTCCAAGATTTTCGAGTGCGCGTGCGACACAATGGCAATGTTCGCAAGAGAGCCATCTTTCTTGATCGTGAAAGAGACTGTGGCTTGGCCGTGCGCCATGTTCCTGAGCGCAGCCTTCGGGTAATAGGCTGCTTCATGGATGGCAGAGAGGATGAGGTCCTTATAGGTCTGCGCCTCGTCGCCTGATTTAGAGGGACCTTGTCTTTCCGGACTCGCTACGGACGGCACAGAAGCTATCGAATCCTGGCGGCTTTTTGAGTCATTGGGGGGACCGTCCAGCGACTGCTCCGGAGGCTCTCTCGAGTGAACACGGACAGGTTCAATAGGAGGTTTCGCGTCCAAAGATCCGGATTCAGTTATGGTTTCTTTTGTCATCTTTTTCGGTTCGACTTCGGTCGGCAGCACCTTCTCAGTCTTCTTCCCAATTCTGGTTTCTTCAGGTCTTGGATCTCTCCTCGCCAGAGAGGCCATTGAGGCAAGGGAATCCACTGAACCGGGAGAGGGGTCATCGGGGGTGTTGATTTCACGTGTTTCTTTGAGTCTAACCGAAATTGGTTTATCGGAAATCCCTCCAAATCCTCGAAGCGTTGAGGGAGGAGTCGCAACGAATAAAGAGAATACAGCCAAATGTGCTGCTAAACTGAGGGCAAGAAATCTCAACGTTCGTACTGAGAGCTTAGGCTGAGAGAAACTGCTGAAAAGAGCGGCTACGAATGCATCATTCTCCAGCATGCGGTCGAGCTCCGATGGAAGTCCCTGCTCTGCTGGCGGCTCATCGATTGATAGAGAATCGTCAAAAACGGGGTCCCAAGAAACGGTTACAGGACCAGGATCGCTGAGAAGCCGGTCCCACCGTTCAAGTGTCTGGTCAATATGAGATTCGGCATCCGGCTTAAAGGCTCTAAGGTCTTGATAATCCACATCGAAGGAACACGGGGCGTCTTCGGTGAGAGAATTCTCTCGCAAGCATAAAGGAGCCTTGTGCCGTAGAGCCCACCAATGCGCGACTGGTCGAGTAAATGAGGCCGGCGGTACCGATACGGGTGGACCGATAACGCGCGCCGATCTACTAAACAATTGCGGGACGCAGTGGAGTTCTTCCATCTGACTACCCACTAGAAAAGGAACTCGTTGAAATCGTGTCCCCAAAATAAAAAACCCGAGCCCTTTAATGGACTCGGGAATGCACCCAGTTTACTTGTTCCCAAGTTTTCGGCTGTCGCTCGCAGCACTCTCGTCACAGGCAGGTCTTCTGGCTACCGGATCAGTCTACTTACCCGAACCTTCCCACTTAGATGCTCCAAGCAGTGGCATTCACGGGCTTTCGTCCCCGGGTACAGCGGCGGGACCGCGCCGGAATTTAACCGGCTTCCCTATTAAGCCTAAAAGGCACCTATACTTAAAGCTCTGCCCCAGTTATTGCCAAATGTCAAGTCACCTTGCATGCGCTTGCATCTAGCATCCTTGACACCGATTGATTCCACATTGCCATGATCCGATGATCAACCTTTCACGCGTAACGCAAAGCGTCTACCGCAGGCGTCTTTAACTGGCAATACTAGAGACAGACAGAGAGATATGAACTCACTAAGCGATACGTCTGGGCAGTAAGCCTCTTCTGAACTTAATGCAAAACCGATAAGTACATTTCGCATCGGCGCAAGGGAGACCGTGCTTTTTCCCGCCCGCACGAACACAAACAGGCCATTCGCAATAGTATGGCGCAGTTACCTGAGACAATGATATCGTATAGTTGTGAGTGCTTTGATCCTATCCTTAAGGTCTCGGCAGTGAGGTTTGTGCTCCCCTGTGCCACGTCTTGGCCAAAAATGCTACAATCCAAATAAGAAATGAGGTATTGTGTCTCCACCCAGAGTGAACACCATGGAACCGGACCGACGAAGATCATTTCTGCCATTCGGCTCCTTGAGGTTCCAAGAAACGCATGTAATGGCAGCTTTTAAAGGGTCTCTCGCTTATGAAGCACTGGAAAACGAAAATCCTCTTACAGTTTACGATCGCCCTGCTGTTGGCAGTCGGAGTCGCCGAGACTGAAAGTATCACGCTCACGGATAAGCTCGGCAGGGTCGTGACCATTCGTGTTCCTGTGAGTCGAGCGGTCATCTTTCAGACATATGAATTCATTCCTGCGCTGGGGATTTGGGACAACGTTGTGGGGATAGGGCGGCATGCGTATGACAACGACCTTATCAAGGCAACCAAACCTGACGTGGCCGACGTAATTCCTTCGCCCGGAAGCGGGGATGACATCAACATCGAAGCGCTGCTCAAATTGAAGCCCGAACTGGTAATCACGTGGACCTACAAACCGGACAGCGTCAGGTTCATAGAGGAAAAAGGGATCACAGTGCTGGGTGTATCCCCTGAAAGCCTTTCCGAATTCTACGGAGCCGTGAGGATTCACGGAAGGCTTTTCGGGAAGGAAGCGAAAGCGGAAGCGTGTATTGCGGAAATGGAAAAAGTCTTCAGCCTCGTGAAGGAGAGGGTATCCTCCATACGACCTGAAGCCAGAAGAAAGGTGCTGTGGCTCCTCGGCAAGCCGACCACCGTGGCCTGCGCGCAAGCTGTTTCCAGTAATTTGATCAAATTGATGGGAGGAATGAACCCCGCGGCAACCATCCGGCAAACGAGTTTGGACGTATCCATGGAACAGATTGTTGCATGGAACCCCGATGTCATCTTCATTTGGGGGTACGCCGGTTACACTGCCGAAAGCATCCTAGGCAACACTCAGTGGTGGTCCGTAACGGCCGTGAAACAGGGCAACGTCTTCAAGGCGCCTTTGTGGTCAACCTGGTCACCACGTGTGGCCCCCATCGTCCTGTGGATGGCCATGAAAACGTATCCGGAGTCTTTTCCGGATGTCGATG
>JBKQRG010000232.1:0-31473 GCA_052144015.1 Desulfomonilaceae bacterium | reverse complement strand
GAGCGAAGCGAAGCAATCTCTATTCTCGCACAAGGTGGAAGGACATCCGAGATTGTTTCGTCATTTCAATCCTCGCAATGACACTTGTCTTACAGGCTGATTCTTTGTCAAAGGTATTATTCCGTCTGCGCATTCAGTCTCTTCTGGACTTGCTGCAAAACCGATAAGTACGTTCTTATCTATTACGAGGGGTGCTGTCAGGGCTAATAATCTAACTGAACTCAGATTAGAGAGCAGATTTTCCGAGGAAGTAAATCGATTGATGAATTTACTCTTGTGGATGCCGGAAAGGACTTGGCATCGGTTGTTGCTGTAAGCGGCCGTTAGTGGCAGGAGGTCATTACAGGGATGGGACAACCTACACTCAGATTGATCGAAATGATTGCGTATGTGTCGCGTGTCCGCAATGTTCGAATAACAACCATGCCTTTCCCTCTCCAAGTTCAGAAAGCGGCTCAGAATTGAGTATGCGAAGCCCCGGAAACGATCCCATAGAAGTGAGGGATTTGCCCCATTCGAGACAGACCTTTTCAGCATGCCTTGGCCCATCCTTCCGAACTCATCGTGTTAATCTGCCCTAGAATCAGTAAGTTATGATCTAGATGATTTTCTCGTCAATGTAGCACCGTTCTTGCGATAGATATGCAAGGGCTTTCAATACCCACCATCATCTGCGGCTCAGGCTAACGGGCAACAAAGGGGGAGAAACATGAAGAAACTTGCAGCGACTTGCTTCATCGTGACGCTGGTCCTCCAGTTTTCCACGAGCGTATCCTTTGCAGAAAGGGCTGACGACTGCGAGGTTCTAGTGGCCAAAGCGGTCGACTTCATCAAAGAGAAAGGCCCTGAATATTCGTGTAAAGTCTTCTCTGCACAGAAGGGCCCTTTCATTGACCGGGAACTGTATATCTTCGCGTGTTCGATGGACAATGTCATGCTTGCCCACCCTTACAGCCGTGACCTGATCGGCCAAAACGTGAGTGGGTTCAAAGACGTGAAGGGCAGTGCACTATTTCAGGCATTCAAGAGAGTTGCGGAAACACGAGGTGAAGGCTGGGTACACTATTGGTGGGAGAAACCAGCTGAAAAAGGCGAATTTGCCAAGGCCAGTTTCATTAAGCGGGTGCCCGGCCAAAACCTCTACGTAGGCGCCGGATACTACAAGACAGCCGGCAATGAAACTCAATGACATGGCCACATGAGCCGATCCGAACACGTAGTAGATTGAGTGCTTGTTGAAGTCTTGGACCAGAGGCCGCTGCCCACCGTGATGCGGGTACGTGTGCCATTTCGCGATTGTCCGTTT
The DNA here is from genome assembly GCA_052144015.1 of Desulfomonilaceae bacterium. Taxonomy (GTDB): domain Bacteria; phylum Desulfobacterota; class Desulfomonilia; order Desulfomonilales; family Desulfomonilaceae; genus DATJPW01. The sequence continues at coordinate 30,167 of JBKQRG010000232.1, read as the reverse complement.
TGGGAGTGCCGGCTCGGCAACCCTTCTGATTCGATTATGTATTTGTCTCTCGACATTAAGGACACATCTCCGGAATGCGTAGATTGCTTTTGGCTGACATCGTCTTTCTTTCCTTCTCCCATGATGGCCCCCAAGCTTGAACAGAATTACGCGGCGGTCTCGCCATTTCGGGGTTGCTTGGGGCGGCAGATCCGCTTGCGTGAGCTTACGGAAGAAGGCTTAAAGATGTTGTGAGAACCAATTCAAGTCACTCGGCATCCAAAATCTCTCTCACGGTCTGGACCATCCGCCTCACCTCATAAGGTTTATTTACAAAGCCTCTTGCCAGCGCCCCAAGGAGTTGACTTTCTCGTGCGTCCAGGGAATGTCCGCTTGAAATAATCACCTTCACGCCCGGATCGATCTTGAGAAGTTTCTCAAGGCATTGCTTACCTTCCATTTTGGGCATGATGAGATCAAGGACGACGAGAGCAATGTTCGACTGCTCCCTCGAATATGTCTCCAGAGCTTCCTTGCCGTTCGCAGCAGTGATTACCGTGTAGCCCGCGCGCTCAAGAATTCGTTTGCCCAGGTCTCTGACATATTCTTCGTCGTCAACCAGCAGTATCTTGCCCTTGCCGGGAACAGGGTCTGCCGGGGGCTCAGGCTTCTCGACCACCGGTGAGTCTTCGATGATGGGAAAGTAGCTCCTGAATGTCGTCCCCTTGCCCGGTTCGCTCTCACAGGTGATCCAACCACCATGTTGTTCTACGATGCCCTTGGCGACAGACAACCCTAAGCCGGTTCCCTTTCGGAAGTCCCAGCCCTTGGTAGTGAAGAAGGGATCAAACATGCGATCCATCGTTTCCTTACTCATCCCGGTCCCCGTATCCGACACTTCGATGAGCACGTGCGGTCCGAATTTGGCTCCTGCATGGAGCCTGCAATAATCCTCATCCACAGTTACATTTCTCGTTTCAATCCTGAGCCGACCACCGTCAGGCATCGCGGCCTCGGCATTGGCGCAGAGGTTCATGAGAAGCTGATCCATTTGTCCCGCATCAGCATCGACCATCTCAAGATCATCCGAGAGGATCGTCTCGATCTCAATCGTCTTGGGGAAGGTTATATCCATGAGTTTCTTGCCTTCCTCAATCCGCTGGTTCAAATTCATTGGCTCAACCTTGGTAGCGGCCTGCTTGGTGAAAGAAAGCAGCCTCTGAACCATGTCAGCCCCTTTAATGCCGGTTTGGAGTATCCTCTGGAGGTCCGCGTAGAGCGGATCATCCTCCGTCTTGTCCATGAGGATCATCTCGGTATGGCCGTTCATGATGGTGAGGAGGTTGTTGAAGTCATGTGCAATGCCTCCTGTCAGCGTTCCGATGGCCTCCATCTTTTGAGCCTGGAGAAGTTGGGTCCTCAAGGCTTCCCGATCTTCCTCAGCCCGCTTGCGCTCGGTAATGTCCGATACTATGGTTCTGCAGCGGTTGAATTGCCCGCCTTCATCCTGTACCGCAATGGACTCCAGTTGAGCATAAAAGTGAGTGCCATCTTCTCTAGCCAACTTGATTTCAAAAGTTTGCTTGGATTGAGCCTCAAAGACCCTTTGGAGATACAAGTAGTAAGCATCCCCGAACTCTTGACAGACAAAGCGAGAGAAGAACACCTTGATCAAGCTCCGTCTCTCCACCCCGAGGAGTCGTACCGCCGCGAGATTGGCATCCAGGACAAGCCCTTTGTCATTCAACGTGACATAGCCCACGGGAGCAAAGTCGTAGAGGTCCAGGTACCTGTCCTTCAATTCTTCCAGTTTGATCTGAGCCAGGCGCAACTCTTCATTCTGCATCTCCAGCTCTATCTGATGAACTCTCAATTCATGGACCAACAGCCGCATCTTGTCCGATGACAGGTCTTCTTCCGGAACATCTATTGATTTCCCCGACATGTTTTCTGCACGTCTTCGCAGATCAGATACTTGAGAATCATCGCCTTTCGTCATAGATCTCTCCGGTGAGCATATAATTCGACGGGTTTCTTTTTAGGGTCTTTTCCGGCCAGTAATGTCTTCGATAGCCAAGAGAATTCGGGTTGAATCGATCTCGCTTTCCAACCGCCGAGCGTTCAAGATCATTTTTCTTTTGCCGATTCCTTCAAACTCATGTTCCACCTTGAAGTCGTCCATTTCTGTTTTCTCGGGGAGAATCTTGTCCAGCAGTTGTCGCAGCTCCGGGATGTCCCATTGGTAGTTACCCAGTTCATATAAGAGTTTATTAACGGTATCCTCTCTTTTCAAGGCGAAGGTGCGATAAAAAGAACGATTGGCCGTGACTACCCTCAGATCCGCATCCAGTATGACTAAACCTTCACGAGTCGTGTCCACAATGCTCTCAGCGAATCGCAGCGCATCTTCGAGCTTTCTTTCTGTCAGCTTCAGCCCGGTGATATCGAGGAAAGTGATTACCACACCGTCGATTACGTTTTCAACTGCCCTGTACGGCAGCATCCGCATCGTGTACCACCGCTCGTCTTTGGTTTGAACTTCCATCTCTTTCGGTACGAGGGTCCTGAGAACTCTTTGTGCGTCCTTAACCAAACCGTCATAGTACATGTTGGAAACGATGTGACTCACGGGGCGTCCGATGTCCGTTTGTATCAGATTGATGAAATTGGTCATGGCCGGGGTGAAACGTCTAATATTCAGGTGAGTATCCAGGAAGATGCTACCAATCTCAGTGCTGGTGAAGAGATTTTGCAAATCGCTGCCGGTCTTGGACAACTCCTTTATTTTCTGCTCCAATTCGGAGTTGACCGTAACCAATTCCTCGTTTACCGATTGCAGCTCTTCCTTGGATGTCTCCAGCTCTTCATTGGTGCTTTGCAACTCCTCATTGGCGGACTGCAACTCCTCGTTTGTCGATTTCAGTTCTTCGTTGGAAGTCCCCAACTCCTCAATAGTGGCCTGAAGATATTCCTTGGTGGACCGCAGATCCTCCTCCATCCTTTGGTACGTCTCCCCGCTGGGCGAACCTGGAGTTTTAGTCTTTGAGGTGTCGATTCTTTCAGGAGGGACATCCTCAAAGATGACCATCATCGATCCCTTCAAGGATTCCGGTTCGAGAAAAGGCTTGATCACCAGATTGATGAACTGATTTTCACCGTTTGTTTTTACGGAGAGTTTTTCTCGACGAACTTCTTTCTTCTCGGTTACGGCTTTTCGCGTGGCAGCAGCCAATTCAAATTTCAACCCCTCCCGAGCCATTCCCAGGATATTCCCGCTGAATTCCCCGGATACGTGTTCCATGTATTTGCCGGTCCGTCCGTGAACGTAGAGGATCTCGCCTTTTTCATTGATGATGACACCAGCCGGACTGTACTTATCCAACATAATCTTTTCAGCTACCTCGCGGTACGTGACTTTTGAGGTTGTCTTCAGAGATGCCATGTCTGGTTGATGAACCCGATCGTAGGGCAAGTGTGGCATGTGATGACCCACCGTAATTCCAGGTCCCTTGTCCTTGCGCTTGTAGAGTTTCCACTTTCTGTCAACCGCTGAAAAGAGATCCGAAGCCCCGCCGACGGTCTCGGAGGTACCGAGAAAGAGGTAACCGTCAGTCTTCAGGGAGTAATGAAAAAGGGCAAACACTTTTTTCTGTGGCTCGGGACCAAAATAAATAAGGAGATTCCTGCAACTTACAAGATCAGTCTTGGAGAAAGGTGGGTCGGCGATAACGTTTTGCACGGCAAACACCACTATATCCCGGATGTTCTTCTTGACCCGGTAGGAACCGTCTTCCTCCTTGGTAAAATAGCGTCCCAAAATTTCGGGGCGGACATCGGCAGCGATGCTTCCGGGATAAAGGCCGCTGCGGGCTTGCTCGATAGCCCGGTCATCTATGTCTGTGGCAAAAACCTGCACATCGAAGTCCTTTTTGAGCCAAGCCAGGTGATGCTGAAACAATATGGCAAGGGAATAAGCTTCTTCTCCGGTGGCACAGCCTGGGACCCAGATCCTCACAGGCTCATTCAGGCGCCTGTTTTCCAAGAGCTGCGAAATAACCTTTTCCTTGAGGGCGTCAAAAGCGTCCGGGTCACGGAAGAAGTTAGTCACACCGATCAAAAGATCTTTGAAAAGAGTCTGAGATTCTTCGGTGTAATTCTGGAGGTAACGAACATACTCAGAAAAGTCGGGAATTCGGTTGACCGCCATCCTCCGCTCAATCCTGCGGATAATGGTGTTGCGCTTGTAATAGGAAAAATCATGTCCCGTTTGGGACCGAACAAGAATGAATATCTTGTCAAGCAGTCCGTCCTCTTTGGCAATGGGTTTGGGGCTTCTTTGCGGCACTCCGGCGAAGACATGGCGGACGTAAGCAACAAGGTGCTCAGCCATCTTGTCAACCGGCACAATGTAGTCCGCCAGGCCTGTGGCGACGGCGCTTCTGGGCATCCCGTCATACTTGGCGGATGCCGGGTCCTGTACCATGACCATACCGCCCTCACCCTTGACCGCAACCCCAGGGTCCCCTCGGTTCCGGTTCCCGAAAGTACGATACAAATACCCTTCTCTTTTTGGTCCTCGGCCAGAGAGCGGAAAAAGGAGTCGATCGGTGTCCGAAGACCGGAACGAACCGGAGGTTCCATGAGGTGGAGCTTGCCGTGAAGAATAGCCAAGTACCGATTGGGAGGAATAACGTAAACGCTGTCGGGTTCCACGCTCATGCCGTCTTGGACTTGCGCCACCTTCATGCTCGTGAAATGTCCGATCAGATCGGACAGAATGCTTTTGTGGGTCGGGTCCAGATGTTGAATCAGGACAAAGGCCATGCCGCTGTCTGAAGGCATGCTCCTGAAAAACTGTTCGAACGCTTCAAGTCCACCAGCCGATGCGCCGATGCCTACGATGGGAAAGGAGACCTTTGTGTCCAGGGCCGAGACACCCTTTTCCTTGCTCGTGGGCGTACGGGCTTTCGTGACCTTAGAAGCGGTTTGCTTCTTGCGGACGCCATCGGATTTCTTTCTCGGCATTCTTGTGCCTCCAAACTACGCTGCTGAGACTTTGTCGTATTGGTCTTGAGGCCTCTGACGGGCCGTTTGGGAGCCCCGCTGTCGGGGGCGCAAACATATCAAACACATAGATTCACTCATTGAAGAGGACCATGCCTCTCTCACATCCTCATCCCGTAGTACACGTCGGACACAAGGCCGTCCTAACGTTGATGAAAAAGCCTACTTCCCCATATTGACCGTAGTTCACCACAGCGCCCCCGGTCAAGCTAAATGTTCTCGGTGGCCCGCCCCGAACGCAGGCGTGTACCTGCCCAGGCAAGGTCGAGACCCTGTCAATCTGCTTGAGTGAAGTGGGTGACAACGCGGGAGCGCTTGAGGCTGCACATGAGGCTGTAGAGATACACCGTCATCTGGTGATGGAGATGAGATACAGAGGGTCGGGAAAAAAACTCCGAGAGGGGTAGGATGTATTATCGAAGGCCAGTAGTTCAGTGTCCGGATGGGGGAGAGTAGGCGGAACAGTGTCCCTGCCTTTTGGCATGGACAGGGGACGATCTTCTTCGATACGGATCGACATGGATTGAAATTGCTGAGGTTTCGAAGCAACTGGCTGAAAGCATTTAGTGGCCAGTTGCCGTTCACGCCGGGGAGTTCGAGCTCGGGTCTCGTCGCCCTCGCCACTTAACCGCCTAAACTTACAGTGAAACTGGGATGCAACCGGCTTCCCTGTTCTTGTAGGAGCTGGGGACGCCTTATTTGATTCTCGGATCGCGAATCGAATTCTTGTTCTGAGGATTGCCGATAAGGTGTCAGGCTATACCCCCTTATCGGCTGGGCCTTGTTGGCCGGTCGGTGTTTCCCGAAGATCGCGCGGTAGATGCGGTCAGGGGCCAGGGGCAGATCATGAAAGCGGATGCCGCTGGCATCGGCCAGAGCGTTAGCCGGAGCTGGGGCTACCGGATTGATCGGTGCTTCGCTCATGCTCTTGGCGCCCAGGGAGCCAAAGACATCCGTCGTCCGGGCAAAATAGACCTCGCATTGCGGGATGTCGGCATAGGCCGGGATGCGGTAGTGGCGGAATACCGGGTTGACGACCCGTCCCTCCTGGTCGAAAACTATCTTTTCGTAAAGGGCCCATCCCAGTCCCTGGGCAATACCGCCTTCAACTTGTCCCCGGAGCTGCCGCGGATTGATCTCGACCCCAACGTCGGCTGCGTGAACACTCTGGAGGATCTTGATTTCCCCTGTAACGCGATGGACCCCGATCCGGAAACCGTGAACGTTGAAAGCAACGGTGCGCGGCGTTCCATAGGCCTTGCGTACGACCTGCAGAAGCTGTCCCGCCTGGCATGCCGCGTTGTGAAGATCAACCAGCCCGATCCGGACGCCATCGCAAACCACAGCGTCCGATTCGAGCCGGCATTTGTCGCTGCTGGTACCGCAATGCCGGGCAGCGAAATCCAGGATCCGCTCCCGCACGGCTTCGGCCGCCTGATGCACCGCCTTTCCAGCCACGGTCGTTCCGGCGCTGCCGAACGGCCCGGTATCGTAGCCCGTGCGATCGGTGTCAGCCTGGATTGAGAACACGCTCTCCGGGGAAGTGCCGAGAATCGTGGCGGTAATCTGATGGCGGCCCGTGGTTGAGCCGTTGCCGAATTCCGGCGACCCGATGGTCAGGTGGTACTTGCCATCTGCCTCCAGGCTGAGACCCGCACCGGCCGGAAATGGACATACGGACACAGGGCTATGAAATCATTCAAAGATAGATCTGCGCAGGGAATTATTCACCTGGAAAAGAATTCAACCGTCATTGCGAGGGCGTAACCCGCGAACTGTCATTGCGAGCGAAGCGAAGCAATCTCTATTCTCGCACAAGGTGGAAGGACATCCGAGATTGCTTCGTCATTTCAATCTTCGGAGGTGCCCCTGGAGGGACGAGCAGAAGCGCGTCGAACGATGGAGATGTGTATCGTCCAGGCTGGACGCACCACGCTATGCAGGCGAGTGGATTTTGAGGAACCGCAGCGTTCCTGTTGATTGGAACATTGGGGTCACATGGAGGGTCCGCCACATAGAGAAGTTCGTTGGAGACGGACCAGGCGGGGCTATGCAACGATTATATTAGAATCTCGCGTATCTTAAGAAAATCTGTTTCAACTCAGGACCAATTCTCCTTGCATACTCTCCTGGCAATTTCCATAAAAGCGTTCAAGGTCGGAGAGAGCCATCTTCCCTTAGACCAGATCATGAGGATGGCAGCTTCAAGCTCGCCTTCTTCCCATGCCAGCCTAGTCAGTTTCCGCTTCTTGATCTCTTCCGAAACTGAAACCACAGGAAGGACAGTGATGCCGGTACCCTCCATCACGCATCGCTTGAGTGTCTCAACGCTGTGGAAAATGCGGGTAGCCTTGAGGGGAACGCCCTCCTCCTCCAGTATCCTTTCAAACAGGCGTCTATAACTGCAATCGACCCTGGAGAGAAGTAAAGTATCCTCCCTTAGATCACGCGTACGAACAAGCTTTTCCTTTGCCAGGCGATGACTCGGAGACGCCACAAGTACGATGGACTCATACCCCAGGGCCTCTGTCTCCAGGTCCCCCGCATGGAAGGAGTCCGTGAGCAAAAACGCCAAGTCTATGACACCCTGCCGAAGATCTTTCTGAAGGCCCTCATGGACACAGGTCGTGAAGTTAAGCCTAACCCTTGGGAAACGGCTACTGAACTCGTTGATGACAGGCGGGAGGCGGTGAATACCTAGAGATTCGGGAATCCTGATAGTCAGAGATCCTTCGGGATCGCGCTCGCCTCCGATTTCAGCTCTCGTTTCCTCGGCCAGGTCAACGATCCTTTCCGCATACTGAAGTAGGCGTTCTCCGGCCTCTGTCAACAAGATGCGCCTTCCTAACCGATCAAAGAGTTGTACGCCAAGCTCGGTCTCAAGAGCCTGAATCTGTGCAGATATGCTCGATTGCGCATAATGGAGGCGTTCCGCAGCCTTGTTGAAGCTCAGAAGTCTTGCCACGGTCAAGAAGGTCTTGAGGTGCCGGATCTCCATTTCGTCCTCCCGTAATGAGGATTTCCGATCTAACCTATCGAGATAAATCGGTTGACACGATAATTAAAAGCTACTAATCCATATAACGGATAAGTAAGGAATGTCAAGCCAAGGAAATTTAGTCATGAGGACATCGTTGTCCAAGTGTGGATCGCTGTGTGGTCTATTCGAGGGGAGCAACGTCCGCGAATCGGATGCGAACAATCCCGAAAACACGGTACACTTCTTCCCTGCAAAAGACGTGGACAATAGGAGCGCCCGGTCGGGCTTCGAAATGGCCGTAGACAGAATCGTAGCGGGAATTGAAGCGCAGACGGCCCATCTGATCGGAGTGCCGTACCGGGTTGTCGGGCGCACCCGGTATCGGAGGTTCAGGAAACGATGACGCTGAATCTGGTGAGGAAGGCGAAACCGGGGGACAAAGATTCGCTCGTAGCTGTTATCCGGAGCATTCAGGGTCGCCTTTACGGCCTGGCCATACGGATGCTTTCTTCCCCATTTTACTATCTTTACTCGGCTCTAACGGACATAAGGATATGAACCCATGGCGATTTTTATCAGACCAATCCCTCAGGAATTTACTCCTAGACCCTAAATGGAGGAGCACAAGGGATACGAGCTGCCCCATGTGCCGCCTTTAAGCTGGATCTCTGCGCCACAGATTCATGATGGGTGCTGGTTGAACAGGCTGACACAGCTTTCGCCGGAAGGGTCTCCGCCACCCCGAACCACCTGTCCGATCAGGCCGCGAAGTTCGAACCTATGGCGCCGGCCATCCCATGATCGGCACCGTGCTGATGCTGTTCTTCGGGCTACCCTCGATAACCCGATCGCTGTACGCCACGTAAACCAGCACATTGCGCTTGCGGTCGAAGAAGCGCACGACCTGAAGCTTTTTGAACACGAGGCTGCGGTGCTCGTCGAAGACGCGCTCACCGTCCTTGAGTTCGCCGACGATCTTGATCGGGCCGACCTGACGACAGGCGATGCTGGCGTCACTCGTATCCTCCGCCACTCCCAATTGGCCCTTCACACCTCCCGTTTCCGCACGGGCGATGTGACAGGCGACGCCCTGGACCTTGGGGTCGTCGAAGCCGTCGACCACGATCTTGTCGTTGGGTCCGAGCCAGCGAAAATGCGTGCTGACCGAGCCGGTCGTGCCGCGTTCAGGGCGACTTAAGACCCACCAACCGAAGAGCACAATGAACAGAAGGATGCCTACTCCGAGAATAATTCCGATCTTTTTCACCATGATTTGTCTCCTTAAATGAATTTACACAACCTTGGAGCCATTCGGAAGATGAGGCGACTAAACGAGATAGAGGTTAGCTCGAACATTATTTGGTGAATACGACAAGGAGCTCACGGTTACGTAGCCACCCTTCCTGCCGTTTTCTGCTCGCCCCTGAGCCCGTAGTTTTCCCTGCCCTGCTGGGAGGCTACGAGACGTTCCTTTTCATCTTTCTGTAATCGCTTTACCCGGTATTCTTCTTGGAGGGCCTCCGACTTGTTGGGTTTTTCTGTAAACCAAACGAGCTGCACTGGCAATCTTGATCGAGTGTATCTGGCCCCTGTACCTGCGCTGTGTGCTTCTAGGCGGCGATCCAGATCGGTGGTGATCCCGCAATACAGGCTGTTGTCAGAACATCGAAGGAAATATACGAACCAGGACATAACCTTAAGTCTCTTCTAGACCTACCGCATAACCGATAAGCACATTTTCATCTATAACCAATGGAGCTGTCAAAGCTAGTGATCTACCTTGAGTTCTTCACTGGTTGCGGAGCCTTGTGTAACATTGAGCAAGCTTACTCGATGCCATTGCAGTAATGTCCTCCGTGTGTTTAGGGAAAATGGCAGCAACCCCTCATAGTGTTCCCCTGTTCGCTCAGTCTCGCTGGAGTTCAAGAACAATGGCGATGGTGGTCATTGGGACTGCCCCGGCTTGCACGATCGGGGCCCGTGCGATTTAAGCAGTTTATCAATAGCCAATAGGAGCGGCAGCCCTATGGTAAAACATCCCACAAGAAAAACTCCGCTGGGCGCAGACGAACCATACAATATGAGTTCCAGAAAGTAGAAGAACAGAGGTATTGCTGCTATGCAAATATTCAGGGGTCCCAAGGGCTTGGCATTAACGCTTTTCTCAAACAGCCGGAAGATAAGGAATGTAGGTGTAATTACAATCAGATAACCCAGATAATTAATATATGGTATGCCGTAGTATCCTGTATGGTTGTTCTTGGTCCACACCCATTCGGACAGTTTCGTGGCGTCAAGAGGATCAACAACCATATCAATTCCGGCAACCAGTATGCTTGCAATAAATGAGGTAAACACCAGTTGTCCTATGGTTCTATTTGATTCAAATAGACTTCCATTCACAATCAGATTTGAAATGAAGTAGGTTGGAAACATAAACATCCAGAAGTAATTCGGGCCTAAAGTCACAGGAGCGACATCCAATTTGAATCCAAGCATATCGGAATAGTAGTAATGACCAAACGGAAAACCTGTATGAATGCTGCATTCTTCCACCGACCAGGCCACTACGAGCATAAGGAAAAACAGGAATGCCGTGCTTTTCCATCCTCTCATGTATGAAAAGAACAGGAAAGCAAAGGCCACGCTGGGAAGCATCTTGCCATAAGGCCCGCCGGGCAGTCCAGGCAGGGTGATTACGTGGGCAAGAAGAGTTCTGACTACCATATAGCAAAAGACTAAAAGGAAAAGTATCGAAACACCCAACACGGATTTCTGGGCTGCGGTCATTTCGGGGATAATGACCTTTGACATCATCTCCTTATTTGGCCGGTCATCTCTGCTTTCCATGGAATCCTCCTCGTTGATCGGGATCTTCTTCCAGAAGGAATTATGCGGTGAGTGTTTGCGCAACTGCCCCACGAGTGATCGGTCCTCAAAACTCCAATGGTCATATCGTTGTCCTGGAAGAGACTCGAAGACGGTAGAATTGAGAACACCTTGCCAGGAAAATCGGGTTGTATCTGCTTTTTGAGCATATCTCTCCATATCGCCCCAGGTCAACCAAGATCTTCCGAGTTGTGCCGTACCCGAAGACAGCTCTATAGTCGCCGGGCCAAGTGAGAGTGTACGTGTCCATAGTTCTTATGCCATGATTCTGCTACATGCGTTTTATTCCTTGTACAAGCAATCTGAACCTTCTCGGATCGTACAAGAAGTGCTTCAGATCTGTAAATTTGTAATTACTTGATCATCAGCGATGAAAGGAGCTGTGAGAGCAACTGGATGATCCTATTGAGTGAATATATTCAATTGCTTCATCTTCTTTGTACTGGTGCAGGTTTCCGTTGCTCAAATCCATCTCTGTAGCCCTGTACACGGTTTATATAAGGCAGAAACCGGTACTGATTTGAATCCATTCTTATCACATAGTTATTGATATGGCTTGTGAAGCGATTTGGTTGACTGTAGAATTTCCGGAAACTGTCAGAAGGGATAGCAGGTATCGCTGACTAGCAAGACTTAGTGGTAGAGACGGCATCAATGCAGGGTCATTGGTGAACTGGTAGGACTCGCGTAGTAATCACGCGTCACTCTGAATTTGAGACGCAGTGTGAGGTGAAAGCACATCATGCAGAAACGTGTGATCAAGGCCAAAGATGTAGTGAATGACATTCGCGAGCGTCTGACCGACTCGCAACTGATGGGGAAGTACGGTCTTTCTGTGAAAGGACTTCAAGGTGTATTCACCAAACTGGTTCAGGCAAAGATAATACTGCCAGAGGAGCTGTTTGGCCGAGCTCCAGTTTTGGCAGAGGATAGTGTAACTGTCGAATACATTCGAATGGACCCTCGCGAGAAACTGGAGATCACTATCCGCGTCAGTGACGCTGTCGATCCAAAACAGGTTGGCATACTGCGTGATTTGTCCCTAGTAGGTATAGGGATTCGAGGAATTGAGACGCGAAGAGGAGAGGTCAGGACTCTCGTCGTCGAAGCTGGCCACATGTTCCCGGTGGACAACTTTTCCATTGAGGCTGTATGTCGCTGGGTCAAGAGAAGGAGATCTGAAGGCATCATAGACGCTGGCTTCGAGATAACGGGCAATTCAGACGAGGGTAAAGAGCAACTCAAAAAAATCATTAAGTTCCTGATTCTTCGGGAATGATGTTTTGAGGCTTCAGTCGAGGCAGATAGGGGGACTCAAATGAACATCGAGGGGGATTTCTACGAATGTCTTCTTGATGTTCTGTATGAGGGCGTCTACTTCATGGATCGAGTTGGAGTGATCCGCTACTGGAATCACGGGGCTGAAAGGATTACAGGATTCAGCACAGAAGATGTTATCGGCACTGAATGTGGAGACAACATTTTGATTCATGCGGACGAGCAAGGCCGTAATCTGTGCCAATCCGGTTTGTGTCCGGCGATGAAGACAATCCTGGATGGCCGAGAACGCGAGGCTGATCACTTCCCTTGAGACAAGTTAAGGTTAAACATAACGCTTGAAAATTGCTAACGTTTATGGGAAAATAGACCACGAATGCCCAAAGCTAGCTGGAATTGTCGGGGGATCCCATGGCCATAAGAACTCTAAGCGCCAAAGAGATTGTCAAGGACCTAATGGCTGGTATGAGGGATGAGGCTCATTCAGACGGGGCCGGATGATATGTCGCCCAAGCAACAGATTAGCGCTAGGGAATTTATCGAGGACACCCGGTCTGGAATGACTTGTTCAGAGTTGGCTGAGAAGTACAAACTCTCCCCAAATAGTATACAGCGTATCTTCAGAGGCATGATAGATGGGGAAATAATGACTATCGATGAGCTGGCCGGACGCTACGCATTGTTCGATGACACTATGCAGCACGGCATTGACTCCGTTCGTCTATTATTCAGGCAGGTAGTGAATTTCGTGCTTCCCATCTACGAAAAAGAGACACCGAAAACATTGGGCACCGTTCTCGACATCACGGAAGGAGGATTTGGACTAAAAGGCATCGAAGCAATAACCGGTGAATTTAAGAACTTCGCTATCCCGGCCAACAAGTTCTTTGACGTGGCCCGAGTCGAATTCCGGGCTCGATGCAGTTGGGTGAATAGAGAAGAATCCACTGGCAAATGCATCGGAGGATTCGAGATCACCGACATTTCCCCAGGAGCCTCGGTTGAGTTGCGAAAACTGGTTCAATTAATCGAGCTCGCTAATCAGGTAGAGGTCATTGAGTGTGATGAGCCATCGCCTGAAAAGACTGATAGACGCGAAGAAGAGCGTTATACAGGGGCGTTTACACTGCCCGTTTATGAGGCTACGAAAAGACACAATAAAGGGATAATAATCAATGTTAGTGAAGGCGGCATCGGAGTACATGGTCTAAGCGTGAAACCTGGTCAGCGCAAGACGCTCGTGATCCAAGCAGATTATGGATTCGCCACATTTGATTCGATTGTAATCGTTGCAGAATGCCGATGGATAGAAACGGAGGGAGGGCAGAGCGAAAGGAACAGCGGATTCAAGGTGCTCCAACTAACGCCCAAGAACGCGCTGGAATTGGCAAAATTAATCTCTACCCTGTCAGCGTACTAAGAATAGGAGCTGATTATAAAGTTGCCTGTCCTTGCATTATGTGCCACGTGATGGCAATAACCCCAAATAATTCCGGTCTACAGGAAAACGGAGTCATGACTATGGAATACCAGAGGGCAGCCATTTTACTCTGACACCGTTTCCACGGATTTGGATTGCGTGGCAAATCCTTCTGCAAGAAAATCAAATGCTCAGTAATGAAACTCCTTGCGCAGAATCAAACGGAGGTAGATCATGAATAGCTTTCACTGCGAGAGAAGAGCTGGATTGAGTACGGTCAAGTTCCTGACTTTTTTCTTGGGGGCTTGCTTGGTCATTTTCGCGGCTCTTAATTTTTCAGCCCTTGCGGGAGAAGACACTATGCCGTCACAAGACCGTAATGAACGTTACGAACGGGGACTGAACAGTCTTCGTACCCTAGATGCCGAGGGTTCGGCAGCGGTTCAAAAGAGCCTGCAGGACATTTCGCCCGACATGGGTCGCTTCATAATCGAATTCGCTTACGGTGATGTTTTCAGCCGTCCCGGTCTTGATCCCAAATCGAGACAAGTCGCCACTATTGCCGCTCTCACGGCCCTTGGAAACGCCGAACCACAACTCAAGTTCCACATCGGCGGTGCACTCAATGTCGGGGTGACTCCACAGGAAATCGTTGAAGTGATCTATGTGGCAACAATTTTTTCCGGCTTTCCTGCAGGGCTCAATGCAATAAACGCGTCAAGAGAGGTGTTCAAGACCCGTGGAGTCCAGGTCAGTGCGACCACAGAAGGCGAGACTGCCAGTCGACGCGAGCGGGGACTCAAAGCTTTGGCTGCGACCAGTGGAGGATCAGGCCAGGCGGTACTGGACAGCTTGAACGACATTGCCCCGGCTATGGGGGGATTTATACTGGATTTCGCCTATGGTGAGGTTATTTCCCGCCAGCTGTCACCGAAATGGAAGGAAATCACGATGATTGCGGCCGGTGTTGCAAGAGGGACTATGCGCCCGCAGGTCAAGGTACACATAAAGGCCGGTGCAAGAGTTGGACTTACGAAAGAAGAGATTGTGGAAGTTGTGAATCAAATGGCAGTTTATGCGGGTTTTCCTGCGGCGCTAAACGGCCTTTCCGCAGTTCGAGAGGCCTATGCCGAAATGGAACCACAGAAAGCCAAATGATGTTGTCAGCCTGCTGATCAACATAATTTGGCGTCTTGCCACAAGCAGGCGAAAAGGGTGATTTCACAGAGTGACACTGAGGGTTCCAACTCCACCGACGAGTTGCAATCATTTGAAATTGAGAGCGAGTCAGCGGTGTCTTTTCCTGACACTTTTGATATATTTAGGAGACCTTCGAGAAAGTGGCCAGACTGGGATTCTTCTGTCAGATTCAGATATCCCGCGTCTTCAAAGCACCGATGGTGCATTTTTGGCTGCAATTCAGATGTGTGCAGATTTCAAGCATCACATCATTGCAGTTGTCGCGTGATTCAATGAGAACGAGGAGGCACAAACCATGAATCGACGTGAGATGCTCAAAACCCTAGGCGCGGCTGCAACAGGAATGGCAACAGGCGCTCTGTCAGCTATGGAAACAGCGGATGCGGCCGGTGCAGCTCAATCATGCGATGAAAAAAACCCGTATGGGGCACCGTCGGGGACCGGCCTCACAATTCCGCCGTATTACCTGCCGACCTCCTCGGTCAGAAACCGTAACAACTACTTCCCGCAGAGCGAGGAACTTGGCAAGGACGAGATGCGGCTTACGTTCATGGGCAGCCAGCCTTTCCCGCCACGCCTTGACCAGGCTGGTACCTGCATCATGGTTGAGCTGGGCAGCGGTAAGCGCCTCTTCTTCGACTTCGGCTCCGGCTGTATGCGCAACATCATCGCCAACCAGGTCCCGGTGCCAGAGATTAACGACATCTTCATCACGCACCTGCACGTGGACCATTACGCCGACCTCCCCTACCTGTGGGCGTTCGCCCCGTTTAATGGCCGCACCAAGCCTCTGCGCGTCATTGGCCCGTCAGGCCGAACGTCCGAGCTGGGCACAAAAGCAATGTGCGAGCACCTGAAGAAGATGGCTGCGTGGCACGAGCAGGCCTTCTCTGGCTGCGCCCCAGTACAAGACGGCTACCAGATTGAAGTCACTGAGTTCGACTTCAAGGACGATGGCGGAGTCTGTTACGATAAGGATGACGTGAAGGTGACGCACTGGCGGCGCTCGCACGCCATGGACGGGGCCAGTGCCTACCGGCTGGACTGGAACGGGCTCAGCTTCGTGTGGACTGGCGACGGGAAGCCAGACCAGCTCACAGCCAAGTATGCCAAGGGCGTGGACGTGTTTGTCACCGAAATGGCCGTGGATATCGTTAACCTTTGGGCTCTGAAGCAAGGTGTTCTGCCATTCTTCGGCGCTCTCACGCTTGACATTCACCACACGCCGCACTACGGCTTCGGCTATCTAGCGAACGAGGTACAACCTCGACTTGCCATGGCAACACATCTATCTTTCGACCGCGAGCTAATCGGTGAGATGGTGGCTGGAGTGCGGCTGTATTACAAGGGTCTGTTCGCCTTCGGCATTGATCACACTGTGGTGAATGTCACCAGAGATCGTATGTGGATCCGTGACGCGGCGATCCCGGTGTCCGCCAACACTGCCCCTCCCGATCCCCAGTGGCTTATCAAGGAGATGTACGACGGCAAGATACCGACGGCTTTCCCCAAGTTGAAATACACGGTTGCGGGTAACCAGGAGCAGGCGATCCGCGACCTGGAGATCCAACCCGAGGTTTTCACGCCCAAGGACCAGATACGTGAGCGGGTTCGTGAGTGGCCGGAGAACCTGAGTCCAGCCGTATTGCTCGGCGGCTCGCTCCCCAAAGAGTAAATGGCCTCCACGCCTCGTCTCCTATCGAAGAGGCTGTCAAAGTCAATTTAATGATATGTATATGTTTATAGGTGACAGGCCTCTCTTCGGGGTGTGTCGCTGCATGTCGATTCCATGAAAGCTCAAACCTTGAGCCACCACGAATTCTTTTCGATCCTGCTGCGGCACCACTCCTGCCCCTCTGGGCACTAAGCCAGGTCTTGCCTCACTTCGCGTAGTATCCGGCTCCGATGTAGATATCGTTTTCTCCCGGAACCCTCGTTACGTAGGCTCTTTTGGGAGATGCATCCTTTTCATCCGGTTTGGGCCAAGTGTAATCTACCCACCCTGCGCCGGGGTCAGTCGTGACCACTTCCTTGAATTTCATGAAGAATAGATTGCCCTTCTTGTCTTTCACGTTGCTCAAGTCGACACCTTTAAGGGTCTTGTCCATACTGTTCCGAAAGAAGCCGCAAATTCTCTTCATAAATATAGCTCTTCCGTGATGGACTATGAGTCTTGGAGGCTCATGCGAGCCATTGTGACACGTTCTGCCTGATGATCACGTTCCTCTGTCAAAATCCATAATAACGTGAGATTAATCGTCATTCTGGTCAACAAACTCGACCAAATCATCTCAGCATGGTTCTTGCTTGCATTGATCAAAGAGCGACGCCTCTCTTCAGTCGGTCGTGCGACGCACCTCGTTCGGCGTGTTCGCATAGTGACCACCAGAGGGGGCCATCCAGGCTATGTTTTGTTGTCAATGGGCACACTGCCGAGACCGGATTCAGGGATAAACTGGCCGGAATGGGCAAGACCGCGGCATAATTTCGGTTATTACAAGGAGGGCGGATCTTGAGCAATAGGGCGAAAATGTTGGCCGCGCTGGTCGGGTGCGCGTTTATCACGGCAATCACACTGGCCGATGCAGCCACCCGAGCCCCGGACCAGGCCGTCGTAATCGCAAGTGAGCGGGTATTCACGAAACCGATGGCTTTTCCGCACTCCAATCACAAAGAATATAAATGCACAGAATGCCATCACGACTATAAGGGCGGAAAGAATGTGTGGCGGGAAGGACAGGAAGTCGCATTATGCAATGCCTGCCACCCACTGGAGACAAAGGTCGAAATCATGAGCCTGGAGAAGGCCTATCACGACAAGTGTCAGGGCTGCCACAAGAAATTGAAGAAAGAAAAGAAAAAGACCGGCCCCACATCCTGTAGCAAGTGTCATCAGGGCGCAGTCGATGAGGGTGGGGCAAAATAGCGTGCAATAGTACTGTCTTATGTTCGCGGATAGGGGAAAGTATATCCCTTGTCTGAAATTGCCGTCCGTTGATTTTACGCGCGCGATGGACAAGATGCTCCAGACGGTAAGTGCTCCATCGTCATAAAATCCGATGAAATATTGGCTATTATTGATTGTCGGGCGAACTTCAATGGCAGCGGATCGAATGGAAGCTGCGGCAGCTCGCCTGGAGAAGGACTTGCGGAAGCAAGGGCTGGTATCAGATCACGAGGCTGCCGAGGATGCAAACGAATAAACTTCTGACTATTTTCCATGTAATGGTTTTGAGACCGTACTATATTTACGGTCTCTACTTCGGGCGTAAGAAATTCAAAGAAAAATTGCTGAACTGCCCGGACTTAGCCCTTACCCGTAACCCTTGAAATTAGAATCCATCAGAACACAAGCCCTATCTTCCCACCAAATATCCAGTTTCTCCTGTCAAACTGGATGTCAGCCGTCCTACTGGCGCCATCCAGGGTAAAATCACGGGTCCGATTCGTATGAAGGGCATCGAATCTCACTAAGGCTCCCAAGCTCCAGGCACCCATCTTCGTCGAAGCCTCACCCAAAGCCTCAATAAAGTAGCCCGACTTGTAATTTGTCGTGCCGGAAAATCTCGTAGAGACAGTGCCGGTCGGGGTCAGAGTTTCTTGGAACTCAACATCGCTCGGAAGAGCGGGGAACCCAAGGAATGCAGCCTTGAAACTGCTACCGCAATTTGGTTCACACTGTAACGCAAGACCCAAGAAAGGAATATACGCGTTCACCGTAAGCTGAGCCTGATCCGGCGAGGTAGAAAAGTTCTGCTGGTTCGTGGCTTGACCGAAGTTCACCAGAAACGAGGACCATCGCAAACCGGCCAATCCGACAGCAGCCTGACACAGGCGACACGTGAGGGCTGTGTCCATCTCCCACAATTGGATATCAGGATTCCACTCCCGTTTTGCAGCGCCGTCTAGTAGCTGATACGATTCCAGTGCCGTGGTTTGAACTGGAAAGAGATGCGCCACGGAAGAAAATAACCCCACATTTTGGGACAGAGCAACGGTTGCGGCGAGTTCCAGCCAAACCCCCTGCAAAGTAAAATCATTTCTAGTTGACGTTATCCCAAGGACGTCCCCGTCGTTGAACTGAATGTTAACCCCTGCGCCATGATCCTTAAAAAGGTACCCTACGTACACGTAAGGCTCTATAGAAGTCCCAGGCATGCATGTGGGCGGAGGACAACCGTAAGGGTCAAAACCCGGAAACTGGGCATACCCTGCGTTCGGACTCGGAAAACAGGGCGCCGGACCCGATGGCCGGCATTTCAGGGGCGGTGGAGGCGGTGCGCACATGGAGCCTGGATAGCTCCCTGAGGGCGGTGGAGGTGCCATGCCTATGGACCCCGAATAGCCGATTCCGGGTCCAAACGGCATCTGCTGAGCCGAAACTCCTGTAATGAAAATCCCGACGATCAAAGTTGCAACCATCACCCGGCAGGTAGTAATCTGAGTCATTGTAGTAATCTCTTTCGTGCTACGTAATAGAGTAAATAGTTAAGTTCAGAATGCTTGTTTAGTTTTAACAATTATAACATTATATTAATTATGTAGTCAACTGAAATAAATATTAATTTACTATAAGATATGATTTAGGGGATGGGCTGTATGATTAGACCCGCCTGCAGAGGCCGTTATCGGTCCGAAGTAGTGATCCACTAGTCAAGTGATTTAAGAATTCTATTGCGTTATATATTGATATTTAGCCTATTTTACTGACGCATGTGACTTTGCGCCGCCAACGGTACTCAGAGTTACTCATCCTCAAGGGCTCGTTGAGCTTTTTGGGGGCTGGCAAGCACTTTCTTATGTGGGCTTTCTCGGAGGAAGTGTTGGCGAGGCAGCGAGTCTCTTAAGTGCCGTGCATCCGGTCGTAAGGCATCGAGACCGTGAGATGTGGCTGGGTTAGCTCCTTCCCACCTGAAAAGAGACTTCTACAGACTGTGGAATTCGGAGGGCACTTCCAGCAACCGGCCGTCGGATCCCACCAGTACGAATGTAATTGTGGCAGTCACCAAATAGTCTCGCAATTCACCTTTCTTGATTATGATCTGTTTGGCGGCCACAGTGAATCGGGTTGTGCTTTCTATCCAGGTTCGTATCACGAGCAAATCACCCAGTTTTGCTGGGGAATGAAATACCATCTGAATTTTGTGGACCATGAACGAATAACCACGTTCGTTGTAGTCCAATATGCTCATCAGACGGTCTTCCAGATACTCCCAGCGCGCCCTTTCCAGGTACTTCAAATAATTGGCATGATACACCACCCCCATACAGTCAGTGTCCTCATAATAGACCTTGCACTCAAAAGTTCGCTCTCTTGAGGCTGTGGGCTCTTTTCCGACAGGTATATCCACTTGAATTTTCCTTAGCGATCGGACTGGACATTGGTTTGCACGTGTAATGTCTACCACCTGTTAAGTTATAGGTATAGCACGTTTCTCTCCTTGAAGCGGACAAGTGCTTCCCGATGCAGTGTGGAAGATGCAAATTGTGAGTATGGCCTCAGGGGCAGGTGGGCGGTAGTTCAATGGGCTGTTGGATCTCATGTATAACCAGGGGAGCTGTCAGGGCTAATAATTTACCTGAACTAATTAGAGAATCGATTTTCTGATGAGGTAAATCGATTCACACCTCTACTCTGGTATGCACATTCTCAACTCGCCCTCAGTTCCGGCTCCGACCTCAATTCGGTGGGTCGGCCGGAGGCAGCAATCCCCATAGGCTTTGGCTCGAATGACGTCCCCGTTGGTCATTGCATCCCACGCAAGCTTTTCGTTATGAGTCCCTCCACGCGATATAGGATGACGGGTTGCTCAATACCCTTGAGAGAGCACTGCCTTTTCTCCTCCACTAAAAGCTCTCCGCCGAGGTTATGATAGACTGCGGGCGACACGAGGACCTCGCCGCCTTCGGCCTCTGCCTGAACCCTGAAAGCCAGGTTTATGGGAATTCCTACTGCCCCGTATTTCTTGCGTTTCTCCGAGCCTATGTTGCCGACAATTAGCTGCCCGCTGTTGATACCAATTCCCATTTGAAGTTCAGGGAGGCCCAACCGCAGATTACCTCTGTTCAATCCCTCCATGGCTTTCTGCATCTCCAATGCGCAGGCCACGGCCCGCGTGCAGTGGTCCGGGACGAAGGTTGGCGCTCCAAAGAATACGAGGATCCCATCTCCGGTGAATTCGTCGATCGTACCCCCATGTTTCATTATGATATCCGTCATTTCCTCCAGGTAACGGTTGATTATTTCCAACACCTGTCCCGGTTCCAATAATTCGGTTGTGCGTGTGAACTCACGAATATCGGACACGAGAATGGTTATCTCCCTCAACTCACCCGTTAGCTCTTCGCCCCCTGGGGATTTCAGGATCTCGTTGACGACCTCGGTGCTAAGGTAAGGGCCAAAGATCTCCCTGATAGAGTCAAGGCTACCGTACTCCTGTACCATGCCATTGAATCCTTCTCCGAGCCGCGCCAGGAGTTCATTGAGGAGATAGTCTCTTTCGGTCTCTCCCAGCGCTGTGTCTATGGAATCCGTATTCTCGATATAATCGAGACAAGCTACTTTTATTCCCACGTCTCTTCCAAGCTGTTCGGAAAGAAACCACTTGTGTCGTAGAATATCCATCCACAGCTTCGCTGCGAGTTCCGGCTCTAAGTTGTCGCATCCGTAGTCTAATATCCGGCCCGTACATTCTCCCGGAATCGAAATATCAGCCACTCTTTCCACGTCTTCTTCCTTTCGTCTGATAAGTCAACATATCGCCTCTTCTTCGAGACGGTGCATCAAAAGTCAGAGCTTGTAGCCTTTGTAGACCAGCCTGTCAAGTACAACGGCCCGGGACGCCCGGGACACGTAAGTCCTCAGTTGCTCGCTGGGAATTCGGGGCGCAGGTGTGTGTTGCCCTCCCGCTCATGATAACATCCATGAGGGCTCTTTCAGTTGTTTCTCCTCAGTCGAGAACCACTGGTTCATTAAAGTATTTACAATCCTTACATAGACCGAGTTTGACCTTACCCAGATACCGAGAATAGCGGCCGGTTGCTTGGCGGCGCCATCCCTCACACGCCTTTTGAGAAATTCCGCTAACCATACCTGGTATACGGCATTCTCGAAGATCTTCTCTTTCCTTAAAAATGCGGATCTGGTCATCGAGATTATCGTTCGCGTTTTGGACACGCGGGGCACGGCAGAAGACTTTACGGAAAACAGGTCGTGGTCTCGCGTGTGAATGTCCTTGTCCCTTCGAAGCTCCAGCTCGAGGAATTATGGCTGATTTAAGCTTCTTATCCGTTTCGGCTCCATTTCGTTCATCCTCTGAGGTCGGATGTTGAACGATCCGTTCCGCAGAATCGCCAGATGCTCGGCCAAGATCACGTGCTTCGTGGCAACAGGGTTCAGGCGCCCAAATGGGTCTCTCTTCATTGTTGGCTCCTGCCGTAATCCTGTCGGCCTGGGCGTAGTTGCACTCCACCGTACCGGGGGCTTCCTGCATCCCTGACATAGTGTCTCTCCTTTAGATCTTTGTCTCGATTGTCCGTTATCGGTGATTCAGTCGGGGCTAAGTCATGAGAATCCTGCACAAGGGCATGCGTCACTTCTGGACAATTACTTCATTTGAGCCACAATAATGGAATTTTGTTCCGAGCCATTACCTATTAAATTTCCAATGTCAGATTACTTAAACGGTTAAGTACCTTTATTTAAAAACGTTATCACTATTAGTGCTCTAAACAACATTTCTGAAACGAAATGCTTTCCGACCATTTGAGCCGTCCTATATCGCCTGCACTTTAGGCGTCATCATTTCACGAACTGCGATGAGAATACCCTCTCCGGTCAATACGCTACGCTCATTTCTCTCAGAGGTGAAGAGTTTGAAGTTCCGGGTATAGTAGTGAACAGGACCCAACAACTTGGTAAGGGTGATAAGAGCCAAGGATTGCCAGCTCAGGAAGACCTGTGCGTCGAACCTCTTGTCCAAAATACCTTGAGCTGCACTAATAAGTGTAGTAAGATTTAACATTTAGTAAGGTCCTTTCAACCTTCACTGTAATGATGACATCCGGCTTAAACCAAAGTTCCCCAGTAGGTGTAAGGATTTCTTTCAGTCACGGGCTGGAGGCTTGTGGTACGGGGGTTGAATCGACTTCGCTTTGCGGCAACCATATTAAGGAATTCTCGACGATCTAATGGCATGGTGACCTCCTGATCCAAAGGCCTCAACAAACCCGGATTCCTGTTTCAGCAGGAATGAGGCTGAAGAACTTTTGCCAGAGGTTATTGAGACTCCTCTTGATGCTCTTGAGACACCACTTAATGGCTTCGCTGTCGTTCTGGGTGACCCCTTTACCATCACGGTACATGCCGCCCAGATTGTTCTGAGCTTGGACATTGTCTTGTTCGGCAGCCTTTCGATACCACTCGGCTGCTTCCTTGTAATCCTGGGGGACCCCTTTGCCTTCCCTGTAAGCATCACCGAGACTATTCTGGCCGAAGGCATTACCTTGTTCGGCAGCTTCTCGGTACCACTTCGCAGCCTCTTTGTCGTTCTGGGCGACGCCCTTACCGTCTCTGTACGCATTCCCCAGCTCGTACTGGCCGAAGGCATTATCTTGTTCAGCAGCTTTCAGGTACCACTTGGTGGCCTCGTTATGATCCCGGGCAACGCCCCTGCCATACTCATACATGACGCCCAAATTGAACTCCCCTTGGGCAAAGCCCTGATCTGCGGATTTGCGATACCATTTGACCGCCTCCTTGTAGTCCTGGGGCACACCTTTACCATGCTCGTATATGAAGCCTAGTTGAACTTGAGTGTCGGCGTTGCCTTGTTCAGCCTGAAGCCTCAAATCCGATAGATCCTGGGCCGCCCATGCGCACGGAACTACCAAAATCAGGAAGAATCCCAAGAAAACGGTTAACCATCGAAGATTCTTTCGGCCGACAGGAATCATGACCGATTTCTTTATGACATCCCCTCCGTTATTAGATTTCTCGTCCATTTTAGGTCTCCTCCGAACGACACTAGCTTTTCGTCTTCAGAAACATTGATGCTAACCATCATCAAAAGGTTCGGCGGCTAGCTAGCAATGAGTTTTGATAGCCCCGTAGAGTAGAGCGCATGAAGGGGGTGTTGTGCCGGATTAACAGGGCGTCCGGAGTAGACGGAGAGAATTCCCCATGACGGAACTACTAAGGGGATTCTCAAAAGCAATCGCGGAAAGGAAAAGCATTTGATGGCGACGTCCCGCGCAGAACGCGGGATTGCCCGTCATGTCTTTGTAGGATGTCCCGCGCAGAACGCGGGATTGCCCGCTCCATTTAATAGACGGGCTGGAAGCCCATCCTACCGGGATTACAGGCTGGAAGCCTGTCCCACCGCTCTGCGTCACTCTCCGATCCTATCGGTTACGGATGCAAGACCTTTGAGAATTACTATAAAACCCAAATTACGCCGAAGTCTTGGAGATAAGCCCCTGTCAGCATTAGTAAGGTAGTGGTTTGACGGCCGACAAAGTCAGCTCTATATGGTAGGGCGGCCGTGGTCGCCCGGTATTTCCCCAAACGCCAGAAGCAGAGGAGAGCAGGAAAGGATGCGGTGGAACCCGCTTTTTGCAAAAAGGTGCTCCGCGCACGGCGATCATGCATCACTGGACATCGTGCTATATCGAAGGCTTCCACTCTCAAGATGCATGTTGGCTCCACGCCGAGTGGTCCGCCCCCCTCCGGCAATCCCGCGCTCTGCGCGGGACTAATTGGCTAGCGGTATATCAAAGGTAGCGCAACGACGCCATTAGGCTCCAATTCCGGTAGCGGCCGGCGTCCCTGCCGGTCGTCCTGAAACAAGGAAACCAGCTTTCTAGCGGTATATCGATGGTGACCGCAAGTAATGCTAGGGCGGCCCGTACAGACATGATGTTAGGTGGGTCGGGCTGTGCCCGCCATGGTTTTCACGAACCTAGACGAAAGAGTACTGAAACATGAGTCAAGAGCAGACTTGACTCCACAACGACCCCACAATCAGAAGCTGACATGATGGCGAGTGAGGCCAGCGGCTACTTTAGGGACGCTCTCGCGATGTTTATGAGAAATGCTAGATAAGGCGCTATCATCACGCCTTTGACAATGTTCCGGATGCTGACAACTATCCTCACTACTTAGGATTGGTCTGAAGAGACTGACCTAACCCACTAAAAACTTGCTGAAAGTCTTCGTTTGTGCTATTAGTAGACAGCCCACTGTTCTTTTTTTTGATTCGGATTTTGCCGCACCCTGAGCAATCCGGGATTGCGGCATGGAGGGTGAGGGTATGAAAATCAGGGCGTGTGCTGTTTTTCTATTAAGCTTCCTAGCAATCAGCAATTCAAGTTCGTTCGCTCAATCTCCTTTCACAGGCGCCAAGCCATTCAATTATCCACAATCAACCCTATCCAAGGATACACGCGTTGGTACCGGTTGGTTTGGCTCTTTTCCGCTGTTAGAGCCTGCGTTCCTACCTCCCAGGCTATTTGCTGCCGGGTCGCCTAGTGCGTCTTCGATAAAAGTCGCGGCAACGGCTAACGTTTACGCCGATGCTCTGAATAACGGTCAAGGTCTAGGCAATATCGAGTGGTCTACGAGCGGGCTGTGGCTAGGATTGTCTCTCCCGGTACAGGTTAACCGATGGCTGTGGGCAGACCTCCAGGGATGGTACTTTTTCCCAAGTAACAGTCATGTAGACGTTTCCGGCCAAGCCTCTGGACTTATTAATGGCGTGTTCAACTCGCTGGCCGTCAGCGAAAATTTGGACATCAATACTACATGGTTTGCGACTGACTTGGAGGGCTCTTTCCGTGTCTCCTCAGATTTCGCGGTTCTCGGGGGAGTCAGGTACGACTACCTCCAGGGCACGATTAGGCTTCCCGATTCCCTCGAAGCATTGGTGCCCAGTACTTTTCCAGGCTTACGTACGAAGCTCGACGTTAGTCTTAACAGTCTCTTTCCCTACTTCGGGGTCAGACGAAGCATTTCAACTGGTCAGGGCACCTTGACGTTTTACCTAAAGGGCTTTCCGTGGGCAGTTTCAGTTGCAAAGGGCCGCCGAAGTCGGGGTATTTTGCTGAAGTGTTTTTTTCGTACGACGTGATCCCCACAAGAGACTTTTCTTTGTCTTTCTTCGCCAAGTATGACGTCGAGCACGCAGTTTTCGACGAACTCTCACAGGTGGGGGACATTTTCAATAAGAACCCGTTTATTATGCAGAACATTAGTTTGCAAGAGAATCTGCCAGTCACATGGCAGCAGTACTTGATAGGGGGAGTAGTTACACTAAATTTCTGGCTGCCATTTCTATGACCTTGGTGTGTGGGGTCAGGTCTTGAAATGACAGTTCTCACCATTGGCTGTTCCCGAAATCACTTAGCCGATGGCACTGTAGTGAATTTTCAGGTGACCCCGATTGCTCTACTTAGTAACCGAGGCCCTGTCATTTCAAGACGTGGCCCCAAGATTGCGGATATAGGTGCAGAGCCCATGAGGGCGGTGTTGTGTCGGATTTACAGGGCGTCCGGAGCAGACGGAGAGAATGCCCCATGACGGCAGTTCATGAATCTATCACCGGCAGCCAACGTTCTTTTGTGATGAAGATTACTCGGTTTTGTCGAACTGATGGCTGAGTGGTGAAGCCCGAACGGGCAGGCCGTCAGGAAGCGATGACTTTCT
This sequence comes from Desulfomonilaceae bacterium, assembly GCA_052144015.1. Taxonomy (GTDB): domain Bacteria; phylum Desulfobacterota; class Desulfomonilia; order Desulfomonilales; family Desulfomonilaceae; genus DATJPW01. The sequence continues at coordinate 3,656 of JBKQRG010000232.1, read as the reverse complement.
CTTGAAACTTCGGATGGGCTTAGCCAGATCGATTCCGTGCCGGAAGCGTGGTCCAAAAGCATCATCGAAATATCCGAAAAGATAAATATGGTGTCCCCGGATTGCTCGATAGTCTAGTCTGGTCACCATTTTGGTTTTATCACCTCTTCCAAAATGGTTTTTACAGCCTCACAGGCGGGAGAGGATTTGAACCTCCGACCCCTGCTGTGTGAGGGCACGTCTCTCAACACACTGCAACCGGCTACGCTGCGATTTCCTTGAAGAAGTCAGTCATCATTGATCACTATCAGGCATTGTTGAGTGGTATTATGGTGTCAAAAGTGACGCCAAAATGACGTCAAGACTTTCCGCCCCAATCAGCAAGCTTGTCCAGTTTTCTGGCTCAGCTCGTGTTCACCTTCCTTTAGTGTTTCTGCCCCTCCTTAACCTGTTCGTCCCGTAGCTTACGCTGCTTGATCGACAGCTTGCGTCCGTGTTGTGACGATCCGGCCTTCTTGCCCCTGCCTTGGCTGTGAACGTCAGGAACAAGAGCTGGCTTGCAAAATAGTTGACCCCTTCCCTAACTTTCTGATATCATGCTACACTGGAGGTAGGTCTGGGTCTCTTCTCTTGAGACTGGTGACCCCTGAGCGATGAACATTGAAACAGGTGGCTTGATGAGACCAGTTGACTTATGAGGGGGGTGAGAAGATGCCAAAGAGTAAGACCAGGGGGGTGCGCAAGGACCGAATCACTTCCAGACCCAGGAAGGCGTTAAGCTCACGAGCACAAAAAAGCATGCCTCGGTGCTGCACACAAAGGCTTCCCTTCCCATCGTAGGCATCGGTGCTTCAGCCGGAGGATTGGAACCCTTCGAGCACTTCTTCACCGTAAGACAAACCATTTTCGGCCCCTCATTTTTGATGCTACTATCCATCAGATATGCTGTTCAACGTTTTGACGTATCATGCAACTGGCAGCGGAAGGGCGATGATGCGAGGAAAAGAAGACCTGAAAGGTAAGATTCCCGAACTCCGACTGCGGGCTGAACAACTTTTGGCTGCCAAATCATGGGACATCTCTGAGGCATCAGCACTCTCCCCGGAGGAAGTCCAACGGCTGGTCCACGAGTTGAGAGTCAACCAGATAGAGCTGGAGATACAGAATGAGGAGTTGCGCTTGGCTCAGGTCAAGCTGGAAGATTTGAAGGACGATTACCTGGACCTCTACGACTTTGCTCCCGTGGGCTATGTTACGTTGAATGACAAAGGGCTTGTTCTGGATGCCAATCTCACGGCTGCCCGACTCCTCGGTGTAGAGAGACAGAGCTTGATCAAGGTGTTCTTCTCTCGCTTTGTCTGTCAAGAGTTCGGGGATGCTTACTACTTGTATCTTCAAAGGATCTTTGAGACTCAATCCAAGCAGACCTGCGAAATCAAGTTGGCTAGAGAAGAAGGCACGCACTTTTATGCTCAACTGGAGACGGTTGCGGTACAAGCCGAAACAGGGGAATTCAACCTGTGCCGAACAATGGTATCGGACCTCACGGAGCGCAAGCTCGCAGAGGAGGAAATTCGCAAGCTGAATGAAGGTCTTGAGAAGCGGATAAAGGAACGTAACGCGCAACTGACGATGGTGAATGAAAACCTCCTTTCGGAGATCACCGAGCGCAAGCAAACCGAAGAAGCACTGCGAGAGAGTGAGGAGAGATATCGAGCCATTTTCGACAACGCCGGGGTCGGAATAGATATGGTTGACCGTGAAGGCCGCTTCACAGAAGTCAACGAATCTCTCGCCAAGATGCTAGGGTATTCCCCTAGCGAACTCAAACGGTTTACCGCCTTTGACATAACTCATCCGGAAGACGTGGAGGTGTCTCGGGAGAAGCTGGAAGCACTAATCAGAGGCGATATCGAAGCCTACAGAATTGAGAAGCGTTTCATCAAAAAGGATGGCACGGAATTGTGGACTGACCTTTCAAGTTCAGCGGTGCGGGACTCAAGTGGAAAGTCCATGGCGACGATAGGAGTCATATCAGACATAACCGAGCGCAAGAGGGCCGAAGAAGCCGTTCGGGAGAGCGAAGATCGCTATCGCTCGTTATTTGAGAACATGCTTGAGGGGTTGGCATATTGCAAGATGGTGTTTGAAGAGGGCAAGCCGACGGATTTCATCTATCTAGATGTGAACGACGCATTCGAAAGATTGACTGGCTTGAAGAATGTCGTCGGCCGGAAAGTGACCGAGGTAATCCCCGGTATAAGAGAGTCTAATCCGGACTTACTTGAGATTTATGGCAACGTGGCGTTGACCGGTAATCCGGAGAAGTTTGAGACCTATGTAGATCCCCTGGGAATTTGGTTCTCCATCTCTGTGTACGGCACGAGAGGAGAATACTTTGTTGCCGTGTTTGACAATATTACTGAGCACAAGCGTGCGGAGGCGGCCCTGCGCGAGAGTGAGCAGAGGCTGGAGCTGGCTGTGCAAGGTGCGGACCTCGGGCTCTGGGACCTCGACGTCAAAAGCGGTAGGGTTGTGGTGAATAAGAGGGCCGCACAGATGGTAGGCTACGAATCCCACGAGCTCGATCCGACTTTGAGTCTGTTTGAAAGACTTTGTCACCCGGACGACAACGAGAGGGTGTTGGGTGCCGTGAGCGCACATGTGAACCGGCAGTCTCCCAGCTTCGATGAAGAGTACAGGATTCTCACAAAGTCAGGCGAATGGAAATGGATTCAGGCTCGGGGGAAAGTTGTGAAGCGCGATGAACATGGAAATGCCGTGCGCATGGCTGGAACATTGCTGGATATCACACAGCGCAAGAAATCAGAGCTCGCTCGCCTGCGGCTGACCACAGCCGTGGAACAGGCTGAGGAAGCGATTACGATCACGGATTTGGTGGGCACAATCCAGTATGTCAACCCCGCCTTTGAAAAGATGACAGGTTATTCCAAAGACGAAGCGCTAGGTAAGAATCCAAGGATTTTGAAAAGTGGCAAGCAGGACCAAGAATTTTACAGAAACCTCTGGAGCACCGTCACGCAAGGCAAGGTCTGGAGAGGACGCTTTGTCAACAGACGGAAAGATGGAACCTTTTACCGAGAAGACGCTACCATTCACCGGTCCGAGATCCCTCAGGAGGCATTGTAAATTTTGTAGCTGTCAAACGAGATGTCACTCAGGAGTTGTCCCTTCAGGAACAGCTTCTCCAGGCTCAGAAGATGGAAGCCATCGGGACTCTTTCCGGAGGGATTGCCCATGACTTTAACAACCTGTTGACCGTAGTCATGGGTTTTTCGGAGTTGCTGCTCGCGGAAAACGATCAAGACCACCTTGAGTATGCAGACCTTCAGAAAATATTCCATGCAGCAAAGAACGGAGCCGAACTGGTGCAGCGGCTGCTCATGTTCAGCAGGAAGTCCGAGCCGAAACCTGTCTCCATGAATCTCAACGAGCAGATAGTTGAGGTTGAGAAGCTTCTGCGGCGTACCATTCCCAGGATGATGTAAGCATTCACTTATGCGCGGCACGGGAAGGGCAGACCAATTCCTCGTGGCATGACGGCCCGGCGACTAATCGTTGAAGCTGCGCCTTCGCAGATCGAATCACGGAGGATTAGATCGGGAAAACAAGACCTCAAAGGGATCTGCTTTCGGATTGCGGGCCAGGAGGTCCAG
>JBKQRG010000231.1:0-5913 GCA_052144015.1 Desulfomonilaceae bacterium | reverse complement strand
GTGGCGCACGAGCGTGCGCCACTACACACTACAGCAAGGCCGCCTTGGACGATTCGCAGTTGCCATACGCGATGGCAGGCATCTCGAAGTCTCTTACCAAGGAATCTTCGTCTCGGGCGGGAATTTGATCTCATTCCAAAGCTCGCCCCAAAGTTCTTTGAACTTTGGACCCAACCTTTCGGCCAGTTTCGGCCAATGCATTCTGTTCTCTTGCACTTCGGCGAGTATTTCCGCGACCATTTCATTGAGACGGGAAAGTTCGTCTTTTGGCAGGAACGAAACCGCTCCCCTGTCTATGGATTTCTGAAAACTTTCCGGGGTCAAAGCGTGAGCGGTCAGCATAACAGCCGGTATTTTGTTTGCAGCGGCAAGGTCCAACAGCTCAAAACCGTTCACACCCATGATATCCAGAATAACCAGATCGAAATGCTCCTTCCCCAGGAATTCCTTAGCTGTTTTGAAATCCGTAGCGGTGGTCAGGCGAGCTGTTTCCAATTGTTCTTGGATTACTTCCAGCACATCCTTTTCATCATCCACCGCCAGAATTTTTTTCCGGTCAATTATTTCCAGCCCCGCCATAGTTACCTCCGTGACGAGTTGAACGCAGCGCGTTCCTAAATACGCGCTAAAGAGCGGCTCATGTCTTTTTTCTACCGCTCACTGGGTTGTTCGGCTACTGGTCGGAGCATGGATCGTAGCTCGTCGAGATCTGTGCCCCACATAGACCAAAGCACGCAACCATTGTGCATGGCCTATTTTTGTGTCCGCTGATCCTTGTTATCCGGATCCTCGTTCATTTCACGAGCTTCCATTTTCCGTTTTCAACACGAACCAAAATCATTGAATCCGTGCCCAGACCGTTATGATCTTCAGGCGTCAAATTGTATACGCCGCTGATACCTACGTAGCCCTTTGTCTGTTCGATAGCATCTCGCAGTTTCTCCGGGTCGGTTCCCGCCTTTTTCATGGCGTTTGCCACAATATAAATCGCGTCCCAGGCATAGCCCGAGTGGGTATTTATCGGGAACTCCTTGTTGTAATTATAAACATCATTGTACAGGTGAACAAAGTCCTTGATCACCTTCTTCTGGGGATCATTATCGTCAAGCTGCTCCCATGCCATAAGCTTGGTGGAAGGCATCATATTGCCTTCAGCGGCTGTGGCTGCGAGTTCAACGTATTTCGGATCCGGCAGACCGTGGCATTGAAACAGTGGCGTCTTGATGTTCAGCTGTTTGGCGTTTTTAGCCACAATGGCCCCCGCCGGGCCGATGGTCCAACACAAAATGGCATCAGGATTGGCCGCGGCGATCTTGCTCAATTGTGCGGTCATATCCGTGTCTTTGGGGTTAAACGATTCATCTGCCACTATAGTTAATTCATGCTGGGAAGCCAACTTTTCCAGCCAGCCCTTCCCGTCCTTGCCGAAGCCGTCAGAAGCTGTAATCAAGGCGACCTTTTTCAGATTTTGTTTTTGAAGGTATTGATAAAGTTTCTCCACCGCAGTGGAACTCCTCTGGGGGGATTTGAAACACCACTTGAAAGTCCCTAGAGGACCGCCACCCATAATGACCGGATCTCCTCCCACACACATAAAAGTGGGAATACCGGCTTCCTCAACTAGCTTTTTCGCGGCCATCCCCAGGTCTGTGCGGTCCGGACCTACTATCGCTGCCACTTTGTCCACATTTATGAATTTCTTGACAACCATGACCGCTTTGGTGGGCTCAGATTCCGTGTCTCCCAGGACCAACTCAATAGGCCGGCCGTTGATCCCGCCTTCCTTATTGATTTTTTCAACAACCATCTGGGTGACCAGTTTCGTGGGTGTGCCGATGGCGGCAGCAGGGCCGGACAAAGAGTAAAAAGCGCCGATCTTGATGGGTTCCGCTGCGTGGACCAAAGAAAAACACAGGACAAACATGATGCCTGTAGCTAACGCCGCAAGTCTTTTCATCGAACTCTCCTCTAATCTTGTCCATCTCAACTTTCCGCGTGCGAAAGAGGCGATGGAGTATGACTCAATGTTGCAGAGTTTTCTTATGTGCCCAAAACCGTAAATGCCGATCCTGTTCACCCCCTTTTGCTTTTCAATGCAGTCAGAAATGGTCAAATTTGCCCGAATAATCCTCCGCTCCGGCCTAAACCTGTTATTCTATGAATATTCTTGGTGGATCGAAGGCCCGGCTGCAACATCTTGACCCAGGAAAGCGCGGCGGACTTTCTCATCCTGCATCAGTTCAACGGCGGGGCCGCTGACTGTCACCTGCCCGTTTTCAATTACGTAAGCCCTGTCCGAAATGGTCAAGGCGCCTAAGGCATTCTGTTCAACCAGTAATATCGTACGACCTTCTCTCCGAAGTTCCTGGATGATACCGAATATCTCACGAACAACCAACGGGGCAAGCCCCAAGGAAGGCTCATCCAGCAGTAACAACCGAGGGTCTGCCATCAGGCCGCGACCGATGGCTACCATTTGCTGTTCTCCGCCCGACAGGGTAGATGCCCTTTGCCTTCGACGCTGCTTTAGTACCGGAAAGTGTTCAAATATACTATCTATCGCCCCAACAAAATCATCATTGCTCATTTTGCCGGCGCGCAAATAGGCTCCCATTTCCAAATTCTCCTCCAAAGTTAAGGGTCCGAAAAGCTGCCGACTCTCAGGGACCTGGACGATTCCTAGACGGACGAGTTCTTGCGATTGAGCCCTGGAGACGTCCTTGTTCATAAAAAGGATATTGCCGCTCCTATTGGGATGCACTCCCGATAAGCAGTTAAGTAAAGTCGTTTTGCCGGCGCCGTTAGCCCCGATTAAGCATACTATTTCTCCCTGTCTAACTTCCAGAGAAACCGCCTTTAGCGCGCGGTTGCCTCCATAGTACGCATCCAAATTTTCCACTTTCAGCATTTACGCCACACTCCCCAAGTAAGCTGCCATGACCTGCTCATCTACCTGCACTTCGTCAGGGCGACCATCAGCTATCTTTTGCCCGTAGTTCAGTACCACGACATTATCTGATATCCCCATGACCAGATTCATGTCATGCTCGACCAGCAACACCGATGTGCCCTGAGCACGAATCTCACTTATGAGGCGAGCTACTTCGAGCGTTTCATTTATATTCAGACCGGCAACCGGCTCGTCCAGAAGCATCAAGCGTGGCCCAGGAGCAAAAGCTCGGGCCATCTCAATCCGTTTCTGGTCACCATATGATAAACTCGATGCCAACCAATACCCTTTGGTCTCCAAATTGAAAAACTTTAACACCTCCCAGGCCCTGTCTTCGATTCTTCTTTCTTCACGGCGGAAACCGGGAAGATGAAATAACGAGGAAAGGAGTTCATTCTTTGTTATACCATGTAGACCGACCATGACGTTTTCCACGACGGTCATATTTTCAAATATCTGAATATTTTGAAAGGTTCGCGTCATACCCATGGCCGCCATATGATAAGGACTCAGTCCTCGGATCGGCCTGCCGGCAAAAAAAATACCTCCTTCTTGCGGCCTATAAGTCCCTGATATGATGTTGATCATCGTGGTTTTACCGGCCCCGTTTGGACCGATCAAGGCTGTAATGGATCCCTCGGGCAAATCGAACGAGACCTGGCCTAGGGCCATTATCCCTCCAAAACTAATAGTGATATCCTGGACGCTGAGAATGGGATCGCAGACGAGTCGAGAGGCTGGACTCTTCGATGAAGGTCGCGGCCCTCCTTGTTGGAGGGTAGGCTCGATACTCCGAAGCTGCTGTTCTTCTGGCTCGCCTCCAGCCCTGTGTGCCCTCGTCCATTTTGTCATGGACATCCACCGCTTGCTAACCGCCACGACAAAGCCTTCCGGGATGAAAATCAGGATTAGCACCAGGATTAGGCCATAAAAGATATCTCTATATTCGTCAAAAATGTGCAGCACGTTCGGTAGAGGTGTCAAGAAGACGGTCCCGCACAACGCTCCCCAGATACTCCCCATTCCTCCTACTATGACCATGGTAACCAGTTCGACGGAGAAGAAAATGTCAAAAGTTTTGGGGCTTATAAATGTCAGATAATGCGCGTACAGGCTGCCTGCCAATGATGCATATAGAGCGCTCAGAACAAATATTTTGACTTTATAATTCTCCGTTCGAACGCCCAATGAACTGGCGGCCATCTCGCTCCCGTGCAGAGCTCTCAGGCCCCGACCCACTCTGGAATTGACCAAATTCAAGGCCAGGACGATTGAGATGAAGGCGCAAAACCAGATGAGATAGTACATTTTCTTATCGGAATCGAAGACCCAAGGCCCGATGACCAGGTTAGGTATCCCCGGAAACCCAGAGGGACCACCCGTAACACTATCCCACTGGATCATGATAATGTTGACAATCAGGTTGAAACCGAGCGTGGCCATGACGAGATAATGGCCGTGCAGCTTCAGGGTAGGGATGCCTATTAGCAAAGCCACGCAACCGGTGGCGACCATCGCGATTACGATACCGAGCCACGGAGACACATTATAAGTAACTGTCAACACGCCCGAAAGATAAGCCCCCAGACCGTAAAAGGCTGCATGGCCCAGGGAAATCTGACCGGCGTAGCCGATAAGCAAGTTAAGCCCGACAGCGATCATGGTGTTAAGGCCGATGATATTGGCCACGTTGAGATAGTAGGGATTGGGTACCAGCAAAGGAAAAATGATTATGAATGAGGCTAAGATAAACAAGGCGAGGTAAAGCCTCACGTCATGCAATCGCCTATTCATGTTCTCAAGCCCTCTCCCTTTCCCCGTAGCCCAACAATCCACTGGGTTTAACGAAGAGGACGAGGAGCAGGACGGCAAAAGCTATAACATCTTTATACGTGGAAGAGATCATGCCGGCTCCTAACGACTCCAGGACGCCAAGCAACAGGCCGCCTACAATGGCCCCAATACTGTTCCCGTATCCGCCAAGGACCGCAGCGGCAAACCCCTTCAGACCCAATATCACGCCGATGTCATAGGATAAGGTGGTGATCGGGACAATAATAATCCCTGCCACAGCCCCTAGGGCTCCGCTCAAGGCGAAGGAAAATAAGACCATGGAGTTTACATTTACCCCCATCAGCGCCGCTGCCCTGGGATTGAAGGACGTGGCCCTCATGGCCTTGCCGACCAGGGTCTTGTTGAAAAAAAAGTGAAGTAAAATAACTACGGCCACTGTGATGAGGAAAATCCAGAGACTTTGAGGCAATACAGCCGCTCTCAAGATAATGAATGGGGTATCACCGGAAAAAGCTGGAACAGCCATTTGATTTGTTCCCCAGACGATCTTGAAGACCCCCCGCATCAGAATCGATACTCCGATTGTGATGAAGATGAGCACGATGACCGCGCGGGATTTGGCTGGTCGTATGGCCAGCCGTTCCACTAGCGCGCCGACGCAGGTTACCGCCAGAACGCTGCCCAGGAAGGCCAACGGCATTGGCAATCCTGCACCCAGCAGCAAGGTATACATCATCAGACCACCCAAGCTGACGAAGTCTACTTGAGTAAAATTGACGATCCCTATGGCATTGTGAATGATGCAAAACCCCAGGGCAATCAGAGCATAGATACTGCCGGTAGTAAGACCGGACACGATGAACTGGGCCAACCTGTCTTCGACAGACATAGTGTCCTTTCGGGTTATCCGTTTCCTTGACGCTGCGGTATTTGTTTACAAGTAGTTTCGAAACCTCGAAGTGGGCAATTCATGCGGCACGGCGCCGCTTCGAGAAGCCCCGTTCTCGGGCGACCCGTGAGCGGCGGGCAAAAGCCCTACAATTCCGATTGCCCAAAAAAAGAGGATTTGAAACAACTTTGTATCGGTTGACCGGCAAGACGTCAAGCGAAAAGGGGGGGCCAGAGTAAGCATTCACTTATGCGCGGCACGGGAAGGGCAGACCAATTCA
>JBKQRG010000230.1:0-36126 GCA_052144015.1 Desulfomonilaceae bacterium | reverse complement strand
CCGGTGATTCATCGCCGGGTAAAGAATGCGGCTCCAGTAAAGGTCGTTCAGTCCCATGGGGACGACTGAAGAAGGTATGGCCGGCGTTAATCGATCAGCCGTCCCTAATGGGACTAGAATTTTGAGTGAGACGCTTTCCCGGCGATAAATCGCCGGGCTACTATCATCTCGTCCCAGTGGGACGAGCAGACTAGAACGTTTAAGTTAGCGCACCTGGAGGCTCCGCCTCCATTATGGGCCAGAATGCCAGATAGTTACCGGGCAGAGCCCGGAAGGTATGGGTTCCCAGGCGGAGCCTGGGAACCAGGAAAAAGCAGGGCATTGTTTCATTTCGTTGCCAATGACATGATTGCAACCATAAATTTTCCCGGATTTCCAGTGGGCACCGGAATGCTTCCCCTATGACTGACATTTGGTCTTTGCCCCCAGAATCCAAAGATGCTAATTTGATACGCTTAAACATTGTACTGGAATTTAGTTCGCAAGCAACTGACTTGTGATGCGGGCCAGGACTCCTTTTATTTCAGGAGAAATTCGCGCCGACTCCGAGACGATTGCCTATAGCCAATGCCTCGGAGAAGATCCTCTCAGTAAACGACTTGCATTTTCGACTGGAGAACTCTTCCGTTGGAGACGAAACCCCAATCCGAATCCACCATTTCCGGCATAGGGATATTGAGTCGTTTTGCCCATCTGGTAACAGCTCAAGCAATAGAAGCTTTGGCCAACGTGGGTTTTTTCCTATATCTCGCATGGTTGCCGAATTCGTCGACCTACGGCGAGATGATGTACGCAATTGCCGGCGGCGCCATTGTTTTGAAAATGGTGCAATTCGGATTGTATTATCCTCTGGTCACTGCATTGGGCCGCGCTGACAAAACTGAAACACCTCAGATCATCAATCGCGTCAATATTATTAGACTGGCGCTTTTCATTCCCACCATATTTTTTGTCTTTGGCTTTGGGATCTATAAAGATTTTTCACCGGAAATGGCGGCTGTTCTAATTTTGGTCTGCCTGGGCTTCGGATTGGATGCCTTTGCAGACACTTTTTTTGCAGATTTGCGTGTAACAGGCCGCCAGGACCGGGAGGCCCGTATCCGGGTAGCAGCATCCCTTTCCGGTTATGGATTTGGATTTATAGCAGCGGCAGTCGGAATGCATCCAATCGTGATCAGCCTGTTTGCAATTATTTCCGGCGCAGTCAAACTTGGGGCGGCAACCATTTTGTATAAAAAGACCTATTATGCTGCACTGCTAATGCGGCCGGAATGGTCGGCTGTATGGTTCATGTTTCGGGCTTCGTTGACTTTTGCCGTCATTGAAATTCTGGGCGTCGTCTACAACAAGACGAATATTTTCTTTCTGGAAAGCGCTGCGGGAGTGAAAGGCGTCGCCTATTACAGCGCGACCTGGAATATTGTGGACCCGATCTCGGTACTGGCGTCTGAACAGCTGCTGGGTTGGGTGATTTTTCCGCTATTGGCATCCATTTGGTGGACCAAGAAGGACCAGGCGACCCGCCTGGTGCGTAGTAATGCCATGTGGCTCATGGTACTGGCTTTTCCCATCATGTTCTTTCTTCATACAGAGAGTGACCTGCTCATCGGAATGATTTACAAGCCGGAATTTTCGGATGCCGCGTGGATGCAGAAATTTCTTGTGTGGACAATACTGCTTTCGTTTGAAAATAATTTGTTTTTCTACGTCATGATGGTGGCCGGGGGCGCGAATACACTATTGGTTTTCACTGTCATTGTGACTCTCGTCAACTTGGGGCTCAATTTCAAACTTGTTGAGCCATTGGGGCTGATGGGGGGTTGTTTGGTAATAATTCTGACCAAATTGGTTATGGCTCTTTTGACATTCGGGTACTGCCAGATTCGATTCCGTTTTTTCAGTCCTAGGGACGCTGTGTTTCCGCTGGTTTTGGCTGCGGTTTCCCTGGGCTTATTTATTGTCACGAGGCCAATTATTGGGCTTCATCTTGCGGTAGCAGCGGCCCTTGTGTTTTATTTGCTGATTATTTGGCCCGTTGGGGAGAGATTCCTCGGCCGCATTCGATAGATCCCGAAGCAAGCCGATTCCGCCGTGGATAAATGATCATGTTCTATCAATTAATCGTCTTGACGTAGCCTTTACGTTGTTTTATTGTTATTTATTCGGATGGGACCGCCAAATTCCGCACACGCGCTGTGAACGTCCCAGCCAAAATCTGATGAGCGTCTCCTCTTGAAAAGGGCGTTCCGTCCCGGAGCCGCTTAGTAGAAGGGATCTGATACCTCCGGCCGGCAATAACCAGCGACGATTTTCATCGAGAATATACCTTCCTCTAAAGGCCGGCGCGCAACATCATAGGTCTAAACATCGTTATTAGAGCTTTAAAAAAGGCATGGGAACTATGGGGACAGGTCTTTCCATGCGCACTTTCGAATCCAAATTTTCTGCATAAAGTAAAATTCATCAAGAAAAGGAGAAGATTCTGTATGCCGGGAATTATCGTAAAAGAAGACGAACCCTTTGAAAATGCTCTAAGGCGGTTCAAGAAACAGGTTCAGAAGTCCGGAATCTTGACGGAAACAAAAAAACGGCGGGCATACGAAAAGCCAAGCGTCAAGAAGAAACGCAAGGCCATGGCAGCTAGAAAAAGATTGCTCAAAAAATTGAGAAGAATGAAGAATCGGCCGTAAACCATTCAAGACAGTCGTTTCAATGTTCAATTAGGTATTGACGGGACGGGAAATTTGCGTTGTAAAACGCCCTCTCCTGAGGTATTTCCTGGATACTCAGTGAATTAGTAGGCATTCAATGGCAAATTTTTCGCCGGTAAAATCCGCTGATAGTCGGACAGAACGACTGGACCGGTTGCACGAAAGTCGTCTTTTTGTAGCGGTAATTTATGCGATCGCAGCTTTGGTAATTGTATTGGTCGCGGTCAATACGGGTTTTGAACTGCGGGAACTCAACACTGTCGAGCTGGTATTGGTTCTGATCGTGTTTATTCCCGCCGGTTTTCTCTTGATTTTCTCACTCTTCGAACTTGTCACATACTTTATTTATATTCCATCAATTTCCGAAGATTCGCACGTCTTTTCAACGGTACATTCGACTCATCTCATTCATCCCCTCACTACAGCGATAGTCTTGGGGCTGGCTGGTCTATGTATCTTGACGGGCAGTACGAGCGCGTGGATTGCCTGGGGCGTTTTGCTGGTTTTGTATCTGTTCCAGACTATCATCATAATTAGCCGTATTCGACGCGAGCACCTTACCAACGGGTGGATAGGCCCCGGCAGTTTACTACTTTTTCTACATCTAATTGTTGGCGGCGAACTTGTCACGTTGGCCGCTGGCGCTCGCCCATTGTCGCCTTGGAAACTCGATACTTTGCCGGACAACACCTGGATCATCGATGTGCGGACAAAACCGGAGTTCTACTGGAATCGTCTCGAGGCCGCGGAGAATTATCCATGGGGCGTGGGTGTGGTAGAAGCTGCCGAGACAAAATCCAAAGACATACCCGTACTGGTAACCTGCCTTTCTGGACACCGGTCTCCTTCCGTCGCTTTCATGATAAGGCGGTTGGGCTTCAAAACGGTTTACAATCTCAACTGGGGTATTCTCTATCTGATTCTTCTTGAAAGGGGGCGAAAGAAAACCGGCCGGTTCAGCTTGACAAGACCTCATCGTGATCCTGACCGCAGGGGAGAAGACCTAAAGCCCATTACCTACGGCTATGTTACTCTTGCCCTTTTAAGTCTGATTGTCGCGCCGATTGAAGCAGCTTATTGGCCCTCAGATGTCTCAATTCCTCAGCAGATCATTGGAGCGGTGCTTGGTCTGGGCGGACTTGCCCTCGGCCTTCTGAGTTTCAAAGCCCTGGGCCGGAATTTCCGGGTTTTTGGCGCGCCGAGGAGGAGTGGAACGCTTATTACTGGGGGCATTTACCGCTATATTCGGCATCCGATGTATATAGGAGTGATACTGGCCGTGGGGGGCTATGTCCTGGCATTTGGAAGTCTGTTTGCGATACCGCTTTGGCTTGGGGTGACCGTCTTTTATGTCGTGAAGTCCGTAAAAGAAGAGCGATTACTTATGGATAAATTCCCCGAATACGAAGAATACCGCAAAAAGACTTGGAAATTGATCCCTTATATTTATTAAGATTAACCCAAGCCTCCAATTTTTTCTGTCCTGACATTCTTTCTTACGCGGCAACTGATTCTTGAAATGGTGTCTACTGTTTCGGAATTCAGCACGCTCATTGTGAGATCCTCGAATCCCATATGCCCCTCGTTCAAGAATAATTCAGCCAACCAGCCGATAGGTAAAGCATTCTGACCAGTGATCGCAAAAGAAGCTTCCTTAACTGCCCAGTCGTTACCGTTAAATGAGAGCGCCATTCCACCTGCATTTTTCACCATTCGAAAGGCTTCCACATCTGTTATGCTGTCACCCACGTAAAAAACATCTTCTAAATCGACCTCTTCTGTTTCCACTATTTCTCTTATTGCCCGAGCCTTTTCGCTGCCTCCAACAGGATTTATTTCGTCCATTATTTTGCCTATCTGCATTTGAGGAAGTACTTCCCAAAATATACGATCCAATTCGAGAACAGTCTTTCTGTCATTATCTGGGAGCGCAACAGTGGGGGAAGCTCCGGCCGGAATGGCGAATTCAGGTAATTCCAGTATCTGTGCATGCAGGTACTGGAGTTCTTTCTTTTCACCTTCTTCGAGTGAGTAAGCGTCCAAGTCCAGCTCCGTCGAGAAAGTATTGCCAACCGGGAATTCTATGGCTTCGCAAACTGCCCTGATATAATGGACATAACTGGTGCTTACTATGTACGCGGGCATTAGGCTAAGCACTTCGCGCAGCATATATTGAGCCAGTGGTATCACGTCGATGTTACGACGAGAGAATTTGATCATGCTTCTATTATCAAGCCCAAATGCCTTGAAGAATGGCAGGATCAGTCGAAGAGTGTCGCCTGCCTTGTAACCCGGTCGCCTCACCACTTCGGCCAAATAGTCGTCATACAGGCTTATAGTTTTGAAGAACCGATCACCTGAAGGCATAAAGGCTTCAGCCAGCTCCGCGGCGTTATCGTTCTTTGTTATGGGTCCTTCGCAGTCGCTTATGAATACCTTTCGAGCCATACTCGCCTCCGGAACACATTAATGGCGCACGATCAAAACGCCAACAAATCACTCACTGCAGAGGCCGCGGAGATCGCGGAGAATGAATGCAGTATTTGAGATTTCTCCGTACACTCTGCATTCTCAGTTCGACGGTCACGGCATTTGATTTATCCAGGCAGTCCAGCTCAACGATATCCGGGTTTGCCCATTCAGCCGGTAAGCCCACCGCCAGATAGGAGTTTTCTGAAAGGAGGTTACAGGTGGAAAGCTTTTTTTGCAAATAAGAGTTCCTCCCAGGGATCTATTTTCGGAACTGGGATCGGCATCAACTGGACCCTGTCGCTGGAGGCCCGGATTCCGCGAGCTTTGCAAGACTTTGGGTCAAAGAGCTCATATTCCGATTCGCTGACTTGATCGAATCCAGAACACAGCGATACGGCGAGGATGCGTTCACCGGCGCAGCAGTAAGACACATTTCACTACGCCACGCATCTGCCTGCTTTACATTGTCTGAGTTGGCAACGGCGAGACCAAACAGTAGGATCAAATGGCCTCCCGGACTATTTTATGCTCTGGCCTCCTTTGCCTCAGGCCAAGGCAAGGAGGTCCAGCGGTTCAGTGTCTGGGTGCGTCGGTCACAACGCTCAAGCGGCTGGGTTACGAGGCAGCGCCGAGGTAGCGATCGTGCACTGCTTGCAGGAGAGACTCGCGCGCATTCGAGAGATTCCCACGTTCAATGAGGCGGATCGCCCTGCCGAGCTCCCGATCACCGAGCACGTTTTCGATCCAGCGATGGAAGTCGCCACGGGACAGATGGCCCCAGAAAACCTCTTCTGGCAGGTGCGGGAGAAGAGTAAGAAACTCCCCTATCGTCCTAGCTCGCCATTCTGTGGCCCGTCCTTGCAGGGTGAACACGAACTCCTTTCCGGGTCGCAGGACAACGTCGAGGTATTTCTCGCGATGACGAACGTGGGTGGTCAGGCGCGGTGCGATTCGGAATCGGGTGATCACGTTGCCTGATTCCGGGGTACCCGGCAGGAGCAGCGCCTCGCCGATTGCCAAGCCAGCCAAGGTGTCCACCCACTCGGATGACAGCGGGGTGGCAGGTATCAAGGCGAGTAGCCCCTCCGCCAGGCGCCGATCAGTGACCTTCGTAACGATAACGGCGTCGGTGGCGCTGAGCACGCTTTCGGAGAGATCCGTGACGCGATAGGTCACCAGGAGATACCCACCGAGGTCTCGGTCGAAGAGCTCGGCAGCGTCAGGCCCGCTCAGGAAGTACTGCGCCTCGTCGAGTAAGACGCGGTGCGGAAAACCGAGCGAGCGGCGGAGCGCGTTGACGCGTTCGAGGAGCATCCTGACCACAGCGGGTTTTGCCCCGGCCTGAATCGCGGACAGGTCCACGACCAGGCTGAGAACGGGCTGTCGCAGGATCCGTTCGACATCAGGAAAGGGATCCGTCTCGTGAGTAAGCCGGTGGACGATCACTCCCGGGAGCGCGTCGAGGCTCACGTAATCGCCTTCCGAGTCCAGAATGCAAAGCGAGTAGCCCTTGAGGATAAACTGCTCGCAGATCAATCCGGCGATCCAGGACTTTCCCGATCGTGAATCGCCCGCGACCAGGACGTTGCGCCCGCGGACCACTCCATCGAGTGGCTTGCCGTTTTCACCCGTCCCCAGTCGCACCAACCTGCGACGGACTTGGTCTGGAGGGACCGTTCCGGTCGCGAACAGATGCCGAATGAATGCGGCAACCGCGGCGGGGCCGCCTCCCTGGATGACCTGGTCAGCGCGCCTCTTCAATGCCTCACTACCCCATTCGACAGCGACGCCAACCTCACAGGCATCCAATAACGGCTGATCGTTTTCGGCATCGCCGATCGCCAAGGCATTGTGGAGCGAGGCACCGAGGCGCCACACCGCCTCTCTCAGGCCCTCCGCCTTGGTGATGCCTTGCGGGAGCACCATGAGCCTGTCGCGATTAAAGCTGATGCTGTACGCCAGACCTAGGGTTTGTACGGTCGTGAGCACATCATGGGACGCGGCAGCGGCCGCTTCCACGATGCAGATCCCACAGCGGTGTGCAATGCCGCGTCGGCTGAACTCTGCGACCAGTGCCGCATCCGGGCCTCCGCCGAGAGCGATGAGGTGCGGGTCAGGAGCTAACTGCAGAACAGCGCCGTTCTCAGCCACGATCGCATCAAACAGATCGGGAGAAGGGAGCAGGGCCTGAAGATCACTCAGGATGCGACCCGTGACAAGGACCCGCATTACGCCACCGCCGCGGGCCTCGTGAAGTGCCGCAGCGACATCATGATCGAGTCGGTCGTTGACAGCGATCGTGTTGTCGAAGTCTAGCGCAAGCACCCGGATTCTCATTCCCTACCTTGCCAGTGGGCACGCGCATACTGAGCTACTCTCGACGGCCGGGTAGCATAATGGGATGCATGTGGTGTGATGAGCACAAATGCGGCCCGCCTTCGACTTTGTTGCATGGTGGACTCGTCCTAGTATAGTAAATTCCTTGGCGCCTGGCAATCGCAAGCAACAAGACGTGCCGGGCCGAATGAAACAAGCCTTAGATCTTCTTGCCCAAAACCCAGAGGCGGACGTCTTCACATTCATGTTTCCCAAACCAAATGCCCCCCGACCAAATGCTAATCCCGACACCACGCATCTATTTCCCGGCGAACTCAGCAACAAGAGCCCTTGTGTGCACCAGCCTGCCCGCGCATAAGTGAATGGTTACTCGCCGCGGAAGACAGCTGCCTCTCCTTGGGTTTTTGTAATCATCACGTTTGGGAGGTGTTAGGGGCCGATCAGAGCAGTTGTAGGTGGAGTCGGCTTTTCCCTCAACGGTTTATTCCTCCGTTTGCGAAATAAGGTCTACTGTGGCATGGAAGATTTTTGATTCGGATGACGAAATTATTTGATTCGTTTAAACACTGAGTGTACCTAAGCCTCTTCCGTCCGGGAAAATTATCTAAACCCAACTACCTAATTTTAGAGGAGAATAACCTTATGATCTGGCCTCTTTTGCCTCAGGCTGCTCGGGTATTGGCTGGCCGATAAGCCCTATGAATTCATCCTCCTCAATAGTTTCTCGATCAAGGAGTCTCTCAGGAACAACATGGAGCAGGTCCTCATGCTCTCGCAGCGTTTTCAGGACTTCTTGCATTCGGGAATCAATTATACGTCTCACCTCGTCGTCAATCATGCGGGCTGTTTCTTCACTTACCTCTTTAGTCGGAAACTGGGGAACCTGGGGCTGAAGATAGGGGGCGGGTTGTCGTTGATATGTGACTGCGCCCAGATTGTCGGCCATTCCGTAGACAGTTACCATACTGCGGGCAATGTCGGTGGCTCGCTGCAAATCGTTTTGCGCTCCTGTGGTGACGTCATGGAAGATAACGAGTTCCGCTCCTCGTCCTCCCAGGAGCACGTCGACCTTCTCCAGGAGTTCCTGTCGGGACATGAGATATCGATCTTCCGTGGGCAATTGCAAAGTGAATCCAAGAGCGCCTATGCCTCGAGGCACGATGGAGATCTTATGAACTTTTTCCGCTGTGGGCCGAAACGTCGCTACCAGCGCATGCCCCGTTTCGTGATAAGCAACGGTTTTCTTTTCTTTTTCATTCAGCCTGCGGTTTCTCTTTTCCAGACCGGCTCCTACGAAAATAAATAATCTAGAGCCATAGCTTTTGACAACCAACATCGAGCGCGAGCAACCAGTTTTCCTATTGGCCGGTTCGAATCGTGATCATTTTTACTCCAATCCCCTAAAGCTTGCTTCTCGTCTTTCTCGTTGCTGTTCGAGTGCTGGTCCAATTCTAGCAGCCATCTTTTGACCTTCTGAAGTCACGCTATAAAAACTTACGGTATCCAATCCTTCTTTGACAGATTTGCCTTCCTTGATAAGACCTAATCCCACGAGGGTCTCAACGAGTTCAGATTCAAGGTTGATAGCTTGTTTTACCTCTCCAGCAACACCAGAATAGATCGTTAATGTTCCTTCAGACTCACTGGGAGTTATGAGTTTTTCTATACGAAGAGTTCCCAAGCTCATTTGAAAAAGGATGTGACTTACCTCTGGCATCATATCCACTACCTGCTCTGCTGTCATCAGCGAAATTTTTGAGATCGTGATCATTTTGGCTAGCGATGAAGGGTCGTAATCTGGAAAGTTGCCGATTGCGTCGAGACTTGCGGCCACATAAATCTTTTTATCCTGCCAACCGACTTGATCAATCCATTCCGGGGAAACCAGCACTTTCTTGCCCGGCCACCGATTCCGGGTATCTATGACCATGTATCGAACCATCCAGATTCCATAATCAATGATGAAATCTTCTACATGGCCGATATCTCCATCCTGGACCTCCACCTGAAAGCCGATTACCTCGTGTGTGCTCCTGAGTTCGAGATCTTCTCCTGGGGCAACTGCGGCTTCCGTAAGTTCGAGGCCACTGGTTGCCGTGTCCCCCCCCAAGCTGAATTGCCACCCATAATAGGCATTCAGATCACGCAATGAGGTTATTGGCGCATCTTTGTCAATGGGTGGACTATCCCTGATCTCTTCCTTTGAAAGGCTTATGGGCAAGGATTTGTTCTTGGCGTCCAATTCACCGAGCGCCACCAGCGAAATTAGGACCTTTCTGCCTGGCAACCATTCACCACGAGTATCCACAAGTAAATAATGAAGCTTCCACGAATCGGGATCAAAATAGAAGCCTCGAACATGACCAATATTGCCATCTGTTGCAGCAATCTCGTAACCTGCAAGATCGTTTATACTATAGAGCATTGTTCACCTCCTGATCGATGCGTTATAAACCGGAATTATGCCGCGCTAGCCATTTTGGTGGTCTTCTGGGTCCTGATAGGTCACTCGACGCCGGCTCGACCCCAAAATGCACCCGCGTTGTCTCTCCTGAGTCTCCGAGTCGCTCACCCGGCGTACGCTGGAATGACGAGGAAGGCCCGACCTGCTGAGATAGATTTCTATGCCTCACGGGCGGCCGGCTGTTGATTGGTTTTTCCTTTAATAAGCTCCAGGAATTCCTCTCCCTCCACAGTCTCTTTTTCAAGAAGCTTCGCCGCGACCAGGTGCAGTAAATCCTCGTGCTCACGGAGCGTCTTTAAGACTTCTTCCAGCCGCGACTCGATAATAGCCCTAACTTCCTCGTCTATCATGCGGGCCGTCTCTTCGCTGACCTCTCTAGGCTGGAGGATCCCTTGTTGCTGGAGAAACGGATTCGGTGTCTCCCGGTAGGCCACTGAACCGAGATTCTTGGTCATTCCATAGAGCGTTACCATACTGCGTGCAACGTCAGTTGCCTTCTGTAAGTCATTTTGCGCGCCAGTGGTGACGTCGTCGAAAATTATCGTCTCAGCAGCGCGCCCCCCAAGAAGAACGTCGATCTTCTCCAGCAGTTCATTGCGTGACATGAGGTAGCGGTCTTCCGTGGGCAACTGCAATGTGAACCCTAGAGCCGCTATTCCGTGTGGCACGATAGTGATCTTATGCACTTTTTCGGCCGTGGGACGGAATGCAGCCACCAGAGCGTGTCCAGTCTCGTGGTACGCCACTGTCTTCTTTTCCTTTTCGTTTAACACCCGGCTTTTCTTTTCTAATCCCGCTATGATGCGGTCTATAGCCTCTTCCATTTCCTCCGGGCCGACATCTTTTTTCTCCTTTCGAGCGGCGAGCAGGGCACCCTCATTGATCAGGTTTGCCAAGTCTGCGCCTGTGAAGCCTGGGGTTCGGCGGGCAATGACTTCTAGATCCACGTCAGGTGAAAGAATTACGCCACGGCAGTGGACCTTCAAGATCTCCACCCTGCCTGCCAGATCCGGACGGTCGACGAGAATGTGGCGGTCGAATCTTCCCGGCCGAAGGAGTGCAGGATCGAGTATTTCCGGCCTGTTGGTAGCGGCGAGAATGATAACCCCCTGATTGGGCCGGAATCCGTCCATTTCCGACAAGAGCTGGTTAAGTGTCTGCTCTCGTTCATCGTTTCCGCCCGGGTAACCCGTTCCGCGAGCTTTGCCCAGGGAGTCGAGTTCGTCTATGAAGACCAGGCAGGGAGCCATTTTACTCGCTTGGTCGAAGAGGTCCCTGACTCGGGCCGCCCCCAAGCCGACAAACATCTCAATGAAATCGGAGCCACTGATCGAGAAAAAGGGCACACCGGCTTCGCCGGCCACTGCTTTTGCGAGGAGAGTCTTTCCTGTGCCCGGCGGACCCACTAGTAGGACCCCTTTGGGTATCTTTGCCCCAAGCCGAGTAAATTTCGTCGGATTCTTAAGAAACTCAATAACCTCTTGCAGCTCCTGTTTGGCTTCATCCTCACCGGCGACGTCATTAAAGGTAACACCGACATCAGTCTGGGCCACAAGCTTGGCCTTGCTCTTGCCGAGAGTCATGATCCCTGCCCCCCCTCCCATCCTTTTCGTGGCCCAAAACCAAATCCCCACAAAAATCAGGGCAGGTAGCACCCATGATAAGAGTGTCACAAGAAACGTATTTTCGTTCTCTCCGATTATTTCAGCATTATTCTTTTCCAGGAACTCTACAAGATCTTTATCTTCGACTCTGGGAGTCATGTAGACCAATTTCGGGAACAGGGGTTCTTTTTGATTCCCGACGCCTTTCTCATAACCTTTGAGGTACTTGGCGGAAACGACTACGGAGTTGATTTTACGGTCTGCGATGTACCTTTTGAATGTCGTATAAGAAACGTTCTCCACTTGCGGAGCGAGCCACCACTGGAGAAGTAGAAAAATCAAGAAAGCCAATAATATATATCCCACGGAAAACGAGGGCCTTTTCTTTATGTCTTGAAAAATTTGCTTCATGCTCGGTACTCCCTTTAATGAGCTATTTGCTGTCACCCTTCCTGGTGAGCCTTCTTTAGCCCTCAACCGTCGGAGCTGAGTTCCATCCTAATCTCATAAACACATGCTTCGGCGTCCAGCTCTACTGAAAAACCCAGTTTTTTAGCCATGAAGAGCATTTTATCGTTCTCTGGGGAAACAATGCCCCAAATAGACCTTATCCCCAGTTTCCTAGCGATACTGATGGAATGTTTCGCCAGCAAGTTTCCTATCCCTTTTCCCTGCCAGGCATCCTCTACTACTATTGCAAATTCCCCCTTGGTAGTTTCCGTCTCCTGCGGCTCCCGCACGATTCGACACACCCCCAAAATCCTCTCGCGGGAGTCGGTCTCTTGGATGGCCACCAGGGCAACATCGCGGGCGTAATCTATCCGGGTAAAGCTTTTAATCCACTTCGGTGGCAGTTCCTTAATTTCCCCCAAAAAACGGAAAAAGATTGAACGCTCAGACAGCTCTTTGAAAGCTTCCACCAATAGAGGTGCGTACTCGGGCTTGATGGGCCGGATGGTTATTAGAAACCCATCCCGGGTGAAAGCTTTTGTTTGGTAGCCTGTAGGATACGGGGCCTGAAAATCATCAAAAGGCTCAGGCACTTCAAAGTCGCTCATTGCGCCCCTCATTTCTTGAGAAAGAATCTGAGGCCATCGCTTTGATCCCCACAGAATGGAATGGCGGAACTGTCAACTCATCTTCACCCTTAACAACAGGGAGGTTCAATAGGTGGTAGATTCAGAACGCTTTTCCCTGAGGCCACAAGTGTAGTCCTGTAGATTCATCGAACACCCGTTCAGGACCCTCGCCGGGCAGGGGCATTACGTAAATCTCTCCGACATAGATCTCAGTGCCGGGCTCAAGATGGCCTCCAACACACACATAATCCGTTCCCGCAAATACAATATGGCAATGTATTGCTATTTCGCCGTCTTTCATCGAAACATTACCCATGCACGAAACAATTTCCATGTGGCGATCAAATCGCTGAATTCTAAAATCCTGTGCGTCCTGATCCCAATAGGACAGGACTGCTCGAGGTACTGCTCCTATGAGGTTGAAGGTAGCCTTGGAGATCGACCGTTGCTGAAACACATTCGCAATTTCTTCCAGCAGGTCTCCTCCCTTTGGGAGACGCTCTACAAACCTCTCTTCCATAAGATGTTCCTCCTGACGTAGTGTAATAGCCGCAGTCTGCACAGCAGTGCTATTAGCGGCCCTTACCGTGGGCCCCCAAAAGCTATTGTTATGTACTTTGGCATTATGCCGCCTGTCGTGCCATTTTGAATCTCTTGGCACCGCTGGGGGGGCGAGGAACGGTTCCGCTTGCAAATCAGGCATTGACAGTCAACCTACATCAATAGGTCACGGTCTCTTCTCCTCGGCTTGGTCAAGTGCTTCGCCACCAGCGGAAGAGGTTGTTCCAAGTTCAAGAAGAGAAACGCACATCTTCTTGAGAGATTCATTGATTGCTCTCATGCAATCCAATATTCTCAGGTAAACCGATGATGCATGGGGCGAACAGAATCCTCCTTCCAAGCGTTCCCAATGGGCAAGTCTGAAATCCAGAAGCATCTGGCCCAGTTTTTCGCTCCGGGTAATAATGTGTTCAAGTAGAACCTTATTCGGTGCGACAACAACATCACGGAGGTTAATCATCATTTCGAGCAAAAACGCGAAGAGTTGATCCAGCTCCGCATGGGCCTTGTCGGTAAAAGGAAGGCCGTCCTGAGCCTTGATTCGGCAACAGGTCAAGACAGCCTCAAGCATGGCTCCGATACTTGCCATGCGGTAAGGAAACCTGATAAGGCCTTTCTGTAGATCTGGCCTTAACTTTGAGGAGACGAGGTCTGTGGTCAGCGTCTCTTCCTGCTGATGAACTTTCTTTGCCAGCGATTCACAGGCATCCATCTGTTTCTGTGCCCCAGTGACCACACATTTTGAAAGAAGCCTGATCATTTCGATGATCTTGCTGCTCATCACCAGCAAGCCCTCTTGCAAAGAGATGGGCTGGGAAACCGGCCGTCTATGCAACTCCTGGAGCCTGAGAGCCTCGGTATCGAGGCCGGAACTAATCATGCGAAAAGGGTCAAAGAATAGGGCTTTCTCTTTCATTTCATACGCCTCCTGAGCGCTCGCTGCCTTAGGCCCGGCAAGGTACCGGCCGCTTACTTTGTCAACGAAGGTCCATGGATAAACGACACCTTTCTCCCTGAACTTCCGCAGACTTTGGCTAAATGCTGCAACGTTCCCGTATGCCCTTGCAAAAGATTCGCTCCAGGCCTTCTCTCCTCGACACTTCAAATCACTGATCAGAAATCTGCTGATTATTTGAGTTGGGCAACCAATAACATCAGGCAAACTCTTGAACCGGTTGCGATTCCTTGTGCTTACCGCGACTCAAGAGTTTTGCAACTGTCTCGGTCAAAATTTTACTCTCGCGTAAAAAAGTCGCTTTACCAGGTCTGCCGAACCGATATGCAGCGCCATGATGCCACAAGATCAAGCCGCTTAGTATTGGCGGCCTCCAACAGATGCCATCCAGATTCCATCTGTCGCCGATGTCGCACACTTCATAATTGAAGTCATCTCTCATGCAGCTCAGAGAACCGACAATTACGCAAGCTATTTGAGGGACAGGGCACTAGACCGTCGTGGCCGCAGAGCTTTGTCCCGCGTGCGAGACGATTTTCCCGGCTTGTCTTGCGCCCAGAGCGACAAAAATGTAGGACCACCCGCTCACGATCATCTCGATGGCAATAAACAGACCGATTACCCAAAATCCGGAAAGCGGCCACTGTGCTATGATCAGGATACCCAGAAGAATGGATATAATGCCTCCTACAATTGGCCATACCCATCCCTCTAAGCCCCGGACTTGAAACGCGATAATAATTCTCATGATCCCCGCGGCCAGTATCACGAATCCGAGGACAAACGTGAGAATGATTGATGCAACCAAGGGATCCAGGATGATCGCCACACCGGCCACAGCGTAAAGGATGCCGGTTAATACGTGCCAGACTACGCTCTTCCATCCTTTGCATTTGAATGCGTCAATGATTTGTGCCCCTGCGCCGATTAGTAAAAGGATGCCCAGGAACAGCAAACTGACGATTGTCAGGAAAAACATCATGCCCAAGCCGATGAATCCGAAAACAATGAAAAGAATGCCCAGGGCCAAGAGCCAGCCCCAATTCTTTTGCACTTCCCCCAATACATCGGTCAATTCGCCCACGACCATTCGTTTATCCGCCATGATAACACCTCATTTTTACAAAGTTGTTGCGGCAATTCCCACATTGCGATGCAGGAACCTCCCCGTTTACATAAGTGTATCGTTTTCCGTCATCTTAGCGCCAATTTTTTCACTGTAGGGCGGAGGTCACGTCTCCTGTTGGGTCATGTCGGTCTTTCGCCTGATCTGGAATTATGCCGCAGCCTTGCCATCTTGGGAGTGTTTGGCCGATGACCAGTCGCCTGATGGTTCCTCTGATCCGGAAAAGACCCCTATATGGTCCCCCACGAGACCCCACGGAGGAAAGACCGCCTTGACGTTGTGAGGAAAACCTCCGTCAGCGGAAATTCCCCCTTGGTGGAGAACGCTAGACCAGCGACAGCAACTCCGCATGGTTTGTCTTCTCAGTCGGAGAGCTTCTTGAACGCCTGTTTGATCTGGGACATTCCAGCCGACAGTTCTTTTTCAAAGGTGGCCGCTTTTTCCTTGGCCACACTCCTTTTTCCCTGGATCTGAGTTTTGAATTTGCTGATTTGCGCCAGGAGCTCGCCCTTTTTCTTATCAAACTTGGCCTTTGCCTCGGCTTTTTCCATCACAAATTGAGCTTCCAGTGCATCCGCCTCTGCGTCGTATTCATTGGCAGCAGCGATGAATTTGTCGGCTGCCTTATCAAGCGACTTATCAATGGCGTGGCCGGCAGCGTCCATATGTCTATCCACTGTGGCCTCCAAAGTGGCAATAGAATGTCGGATCTTCTTACTTTGAGCTTCGAAAGCGTCTCTGGCCTCGGCCTTGCCCAAACCCAACTGGACCTGCAGGTCGTCAAACTTTGCCTGCATCTCCTTTTTTTTCTCCTCAGCGATCCCTTTCGCCTTAGCCACTTCTGATTTGAACTTCTCCAAGGCTTCGTTCAATTTTTTCTTGCGAACTTCAAGCTTGGCCAGTGCCTGCTCTTTGGTTTGGTGCAGTTGCGCCTCAAACGCTGTAGCGCTGGCTTCCCAATGATCCAGCTTCTTGTCAATAGATTCTCTGATTTCCTTAACCTTTGGCATGACATGTTCTCCTTTCGATTCTAAAATTGGACGGTTGCATTTCGCGGATGCCCCGAATTTCCCGCAAGCAAGCCGTCGGGTTGTGGTTACGCAGGCATTACCCCTGGTTGTTCCCCCAGCAAGAATTCGAAGTTCACGTGGTTCTAGTTAATGGTTTTCTCGAGCTTACACTGCACGTACGCAATAATCGGTTCTGATAAGCCACCCAACAATTCCTTCGTTTACAATTCCTCATTTGAGTTTTCATGAGCCCCCCGCAGCCGCTATCTCTTGAAGGAAACAAAATATGTTCAGGCCTAATTCAAACTCTCCAGACAGTGTTTCGATAGTCTACCCAATTTACGGGCTTGATATCAACTCATTTTCAGTCACGAACCAACTTTTCAGGCAGTTGTAGTTTAATTGCACATGGACGCTCTCTCTTGTCAATCAGGGGAATCAATATCAGGAAAATCTTTTTGGCGGAGCCTCAGGATGCAGTCCGAAGGTAAACCCACCTACTAAATCGTATTAAGTACGACTAACAGCGCGGCTGAGCTGCAAGTGCCGCCTGCTAGTTAGGCGTCACCCGTTCGCACTTAGCCATTCGATTGCATCTTCGAAAGAAGTGAATGCACTGACTTGGAAGCCTCTGTTTTTGGCGCAAAGTGCGAAGAACTCTGCGTGGTCGAATCCTTCAAGTGGACAAAGGACGGCCGTCTTTCGAGAAAAGGCATCACGAAGTTTGCTGACTTCAGCCGCCAGATACCAAAGCTCAATTACAGACATTCCTGACTGCGCCTTTCGAGTGTCTAGGATTATATCGTAGCCGACCAAAGGATCCGAGGCTGACGCGATCTCCATAAGCAGTTTCTTACTCTTTTCCAGATCGAGCTGTCCTTCGGGAGTCGCTTTGATGAAGTCGTGCGCGTGGATAATTCTGATGTCAGTTACCATCCTAGTCTCCTTCTGCGTGCGTTGTCGTGCAAGTTTTGTTCAGATGGTTTCCAAAAAAACTCTCTCTCGGGTTTTGCTTCCAGATAATACCCCGCTGCCGTCTTCGCAGAAAGCTTTTTAATCAACGGCTTGAGGCGCATTTCACCCCAATCCGACGTCTTATATGGTTTCCGCATAACGCGCATTGCCGCCTTTTTTCTCACAAGGCATCGGCAGGGGCTTCTCATCCCCCGGCTCTACCGATTCAGAATATGAGACAACGCACTATATCTCCAGGTCAACAAGTGGAAAATATTTTGGGGCAGGCCAGGGCTGCTCACGCCCTCTCCCCCTCGCAGCGTCCAGCTCATCCCAGCCAGTTCTCATCTGTCGTCTATGACGTTTCGGGTTGCCCCGTCAATGACCCCTTTGCCAGTGGGCGAAGGCCACCGCAACGGCACAAGAAGCCAGCCGACCTTCAGCCGAATCCGCCCGGCTGGTCAGAATGATGGGGACCCGTGCCCCAAGAACAATGCTGGCCGAATCGGCTTTGCCCAGCAAAACTAGCTGCTTGGCCAGCATGTTGCCGGCCTCCACGTCGGGCACCAGAAGAATGTCCGCTTCACCGGCTACCGGCGAATGGAGACCTTTGATCAAAGCGGCCTCTTTGCTGATGGCATTGTCAAAAGCCAAAGGACCGTCGATGATGGCCCCTTCAATTTGTCCGCGATCTGCCATTTTACACAAGGCAGCGGCGTCGATGGTAGCGAGAATCTTCGGGTTCACCGTTTCTACCGCCGACAGGATCGCCACCTTGGGTTGCGGAATGTTCAACGCGTGAGCCAATTGAATTGCATTCTTGAGAATATCGACCTTGTCTTCCAGGCTGGGGTAGATGTTGATGGCGGCATCTGTGATGAACAGCGGCCGCGGGTAGGTGGGGATATCGATGGCAAAAACATGGCTGATCCGGCGTTCGGTGCGCAACCCTGTGGCTGACGGGACGACCGCACCCATCAGTTCGTCCGTATGCAGGCTACCCTTCATGAGCGCTTCAGCCTCGCCTGATCGACACAACGCCACGGCTTTTGCCGCAGCATCATGACTGTGTAGCGCGTCCACCAAAGGATAGGGGCTGATGTCCAGATTCAGGCTCTCAGCCAGGGCGCGGATTTTAGTTTCGGGACCCACCAGGATCGGATCGATCAGATTTCTCTTAGCCGCATCGATGGGTCCTTCCAGCGCCTCTTTGCTGCAAGGATGACATACGGCGGTGGGAATCCGCTCCCAGTCCTTGACGTGATCGATCAGCTTCTTGAGAGCGGTTTTCGTGTGCAGTTGCATGTCGGCATAAGGTGATCCGGCATCGGGCGGCATCATGGTTGGCGCCTTGACCCTGGCCACACCGGTGATGATTTTCTCCTCGCGTTGATTGACTACTTGGCAGTCAAACAGTACGCTACCGTCTGTAGCATTCTTGGATTTGACGGTCACAGTGATGGTGAGGACGTCACCGAGTTCCACCGGATTGTGGAACTCGAAATTTTGGGATTGATAGACCGTGCCGGGACCCGGCAGCTCGTTTCCCAGCAGACTCGAGATCAGAACGCCGCCCCACATGCTGTGACCGACCAGCTTATGACGCTCCAGCAGCATTTGCGCGTACTCATCGCTAAAATGCGTCGGATTCATGTCACCGGACAAAAGCCCAAACAAATCGATCTCCTGTTTTGTCAACTTGCGCTGCATTCGGGCAGTGTCACCGATTTGAAGTTCATCGAATGTCTTATTGATGATCATAGTAGCCAACCTCCCTTGGCAAACCGTTGCAAGAATGCCCCTGGCCGCGATGAACAATCTCTCCACCCGCGCCAGGCGCCATTGCCCATACTCGTGCGGCGGTCCGCGGGTGATGCAGACTACCACTGCCATTCCACCTTTATAAACCGGATGTGGAACATCTATGGTCACTTCATACCTACTGCGGTCGATTTAAGTAGGCTTCGGGTATGATGAGCAATCATAAGTTCTTCGTTGGTCGGGATGACCCAAACTTCGACGCGGCTTGTTCCAGTGATTACCCGCTGTCGGCCCTCCGCGTTGGCCGCTTCATCGATTTCAACTCCCAGCCATACGGCCTCACGGCAGATACGGCTGCGGATAAACGGAGAGTTTTCTCTGATGCCGGCAGTAAACACAATTGCATCCAACCCGCCAAGTGCAGCCGCCAAAGAGCCGAGCTCACGGCGGATTCGGTAAAGAAAAAGGTAGACGGCAAGCCTGGCAGAAGCTCCTCGCTCGCCAACAGCGAGCGCATATCGCTGGAAATGCCTGATACGCCGAGAAGTCCCTACTGGGTGTAAATGAGCTTTTCAATCGCTCTGGCGTCCATCCTGGACCGCCCCCGAATTATGTACCACTTGTTAAGTCAGAGGTATAGTACGTTTTCCTCCTTGAAGAGGGAGAGGACCTCCCGAGTCAGTGTGGACGATCCATGTCGTCAGTGTGGCCTCAGGAGCAGGTGGGCGATAGTTCAATGAGCTGTGGGGCCTGAAGGTTCAGGACGGTTATGAGGGGGCTGAACACATTGGACAGGAAGCATGAGGCCCTTTATCTCGCTATGAGGTGAATTCTGAAAGTTTATTTGTTAGAACCTTGCCATTTCGCCATAAAATTTTCCAAGAATTTTCTGTCCGGGTAGGCGCTTCTGCCATATCCTTCGATACTTTTCGAGGCCGCTGTCGCTGCGAGCTCCAGGCATGCTTCGAACGGAAGCGATTTAAGTTTTCCAGCCAGGAATCCCGCTGCTGCAACGTCACCCGCGCCGGTTCGATCCTTGACCGCGGCAGCAGGCACAGCGGCTTGAGACCAAGATTTTTCGGCCTGAAAAGCCAATAGACCTTCCGTGCTCAATTTGATGAGCACATTCTTGGTTCCGAGGGCCAGAAGTTCAGCCGCTCCTTTTTCCATGACGACTTCACCTGTCACTGATTTCAGTTCTTCCCGAGTGATAAAGAGCACGTCTGTCCGTCTGAGGATCGGCTGCAAAGCGTCAATTCCCAGTACTGAATAAATAACGCCCGGATCGAAGCTGAGACTAACATCATCAGGAAGTGATTTCACCAGCTTGATCTGCGCTTCCAAAGGTTTGTGGGAAACAAATGACGTCAGGTGCACCCAACCCGCTTCAACAAAATATTCCACGTTTATCTCGTCAAAATCCGCGAGGTCATTTGCATTGGACAGGATAACAAGAGCGCGGTCTCGGTCCGCATCCTGTGAATCGATGAGCGCCAAACATCGGCCTGCTGGAAATTCGAAAGTCGCTATTTTGAGGTTTTCCGGCTTGGCAAGCTCTTCCGGACGCATTTTTTTCAGATCGTCTTTTCCCGTAGCTCCATAGAATCCGGTTTCGAATCCCATTTTGAACAGGGCCGCAATCGTATTGGCCGCGGATCCGCCAGGATCTATACCTTTGAGGTTTCCCTGAGCCTTAAGCAGTGGGTAGACTCGCGAGAACCAGTCAAAATCCCGGACATACTCTTCACCAGGTTTCAAGCCGTGTGAGTGAAGAAATTCAGGACTTACTTCCCAAAACTCGTCAAGATTAAGCGAGCCGAAACCTATGGCATCCAGCCTCACCGGAATCTCCTATGATACAATTACCTGTTTAACAGCCCTCTTGAATCCCTCTCGGGAAAAACCGGAGTTCGACGAGGTGTGAACCCTCCTCTAAGCATTTAGGAATTGGATTATAGTGTACGACTCATCAGATCACTGTCTTCCTGAGGGCAAAAATGTGATTTGATGCGAATACGTCCTTTAGGCCAGACAGCCTATCCAATTTTTCGGCCAAAGCAAGCCACAAACGGTTGAATAGCGGGACCAGCGAATGCAGACGCGATACTTCAAAAATGACGGAAAACGCTATTGAGACGGGATTTAATACAAGATGAAAAAAACCGCCATTAATCGCTACTTTTTGAATTTCAAAGCCTGCCTCATGCACTAGATATTCCGCGCCATAAAAGGAAAAACGATAGTAGTCGTGAGGCAGATCGTGCAGATGAAGGATAAAGGGTAATGATATAAGCAACGTGCCACCAGGGTACAGTATGCGGCGTAGTTCTGATAACGCTTCCCAAGGCCGCTGCACGTGTTCCAGAACAGAACAACAGAAAACCGTATCGAACGATTCGTCAGCAAAAGGCAATCTGCTAGTGATATCGAGCACAACGTCAATGCGGGGATCCTCGAGGACAACATCGCTACTGATATAGGTTTCAACACGCGGAGAAAGCGAATTTTTCCAGGCCAATCGACCTGCGCCGATATCAAGGCAGCGACCGTGAGCGTAATCGGCTATGAATGGCATCATATCCTTATAGAATGCCGCGTTCAGTAAGCTAATGGACCAATATCGGTCAGAACCGATTGTGGCGGTATTCAATTGTCGCCAGATTCGCATGAACCGATCGAGCATGCTTGAATATGTCTCCATGAAATCTGGAAATTGCGGGAAGGTCTCCTATTTAGCCAGTAATTCCTTAACCTTCGCTTCGGCCTGGTTTTGGGCTTCGTGCATTTTATCTTCTATTTCCTGCCTCAGTTTTTCATACGCCTCGTTATCCAGCCCGTCAGGCACGAATGTAGGTTTTCCCCAGGCCATTACGATAGTAGAGAAAGGCAGAGGCAATATCATCTGATCCCATGAATTGAATTTGACCTGTCGAGTGGCCCAACTCACGAACGGCACCACCGGCTGTCCGGTCTCTTTGGCTATGACAACTATCCCCATTTTCACTTTTCTGGAAGGCCCTCTTGGCGCGTCGATGGCCAGACCTGAGCAGTAATTCTTTTCTTTGATCATCTCTATCAATTCGGCAAGGGCCTCCTTGCCGCCTCTCGATGAAGAGCCTCGGGTGGTGTCGTACCCCATTCTCCGCAGAGATCTGTCGATTATTTCGCCATCCCACGACCGGCTTATCATGACCACGCCCGGGAAGCGTCGACAGTAATAGACCGGAAAGAGCATTGTTCCATGAAAGCATGCGCAGGCGAATGGTCGTTTCCAACAAATCTCCTCTTCGTATTCTCTATTGAGGAATATTGTCTTGGATGTCATCTCTACAAGCTTGAGATAGGCTGAGACAAGACGAGGCACCAGGAAAAGGATTAGTTTGAACCAGAATTGCTCACCTTTTTCTTTTTTCGTTTTTCCCAACGTAACCTCGTCAGCAAGAAAGACTGTGAGTTATTATCACATAACTGTCTAAAAAAAATATCAACCCGAAAGATAATATTATTAGGAGTTTTTTAAAGGGGAGCCCGAGGGGAAACTTTTTTGCAAAAAAGTTTCTCCTCGGATCTTCTCACAAGCCTTTTCCCCCTAGAGCTTCCAAGGCTTCCGCTGCGGCTTCTCGTACGTCGGGATCGGGGTCGTCGAGGGCTTTTTTCAACGCGGGGATTGCAGTGGGATTTCCTATTTTACCCAGCAGTTCCGCGGTATCCCCTCGGAGCCCGACATCTTCGTGTGAAAGCAAGTCGATTAATTCGTTGAGCACTGGATACAAAATTCGTGGATTTATGGCCAGAGCTTCTTCGAGCGTTACCAGCGCGCCGATGCGCTTGGAAAATTCTTTTGAGACGTACAAAGGTAGGATAGCGTGCGGTTCTTTTCGGCTGCATAGCAATGCCGCTGCGTCTTCAGCCCGTCCGCTTTGAATCATTGAGTCAAGATCGGCAGTGAGCGACTCCGGCCCTTGTAGATTGAGCACATGGTCCACCAATTGGTTGAGACTCACTTGACCTAAAACTGTCCTATTATCATTGATGATCGTGGTCGGAACCGATTTGACCTTGAAGCGTTCGGCCAAATCTCCGAACTGGATCGCATCTACAATGACAGCTGTGATCAACGGCTGGTGAACGGCCATAGCCAACACTGACTGCACCACATGGGGACAATATGTGCAAGCATCGGCCATCAGAACCATTATCTGGCATGGCGCAGTTAGCGAGTTGAATTTTTTCTGCAAATCCGGGTCCGGAGCATCGCTAGGATTCCCGAGCCATTTCATAGCATTCAAAAACGGTTTAAATTCATGACCTTCCGGCGCGGCAAGATAGTGTATATTCCCGGGCAGTCCGCCAGCCAACGTCAAAGAAGGTTTTCCAGCGATTATTGGCTCTGTCGATTCCTCTAATGTTATCCTATTCATGGAAACGCCCGCGATCTGGGCCGCGATATTGGCGAGGTTGGTTTCAAAAGCGTCATTGGAGCCGGCCCTGTAGACCCTGATGGTAACAGGTCCGGTCATGACTTCTGCCGCGGCTTGGACTTGCATTAATTCTCGTTCCGAAAACACCATAAACTCCGTTTTAGATTAACATGCCGGGTTGACCAGCTGTGTGGTTACATTCAGAAACATCCCTGGAGTTGTCTGTTTGAAAGAATTTGTAGAGGGACTCGTTTCAATTCGGATATTTTTCATGCACTCACGCCATTATGGCTGGTAACGATAATCTTGGGATTATCGCAGCTTTCAGCGCACACTGAATTGACTCCAAAAAGCCTATGGGGTTCTGAGGAGGCAGAGCCTCCCGATATCGGTTCCCATGCTGGAGCTTGCAAACAAGATACCGTAGGATAACAAACGAATATATCAGCTACTTTTCTCTCGGAGAACTCACCGTGATCTTGTACAGAGCCATGCCCACGAAGAGGTCCGCTATCAAAATCAGAATGTCCGGCAACATCGTCTGCGATAACCAAGCAAACGGCTGCCCCCATGGACTGACCTTAATCGCTCCCTTGAGGATGGATGCGATCGTCAGGTCGGACATCAGAATTATACCAATGTATGCTATGAAACTATTTAGCAATAGGCCCCATATCACGGTGCCTCTGAACAGAAAAAGAATGCTGACCAGGATTAGATCAATGCCGGGAAACAAAGAGGCCCAGAAATTCGTCAAGCTCGCCTGAGGAGGGTGTATTCTGTAATGTAACATGAATGCCCCGAGGGCCAAGCCTACGAGAGCTATCCAGAGCTGCACACGCTGCGCTTTCATAGTTCCCCCCTACTGGAAATTAATACCATAACCAAGCAAAAATATTGCAGACATTATTATTACATGCAAAATTATCCAGCCGACTTTTGGGAATAAAATGTGTTGGATCATTGCGATCACCTCCCCAAAAATATCGCTGTCAGTCGTCCCGCGGCATACACGAGGGTAAATCCGATAAAGTGCACGATCCACCACCTAAGACTAATAAATCCCCACTGTTTAGGCATTCTCATGGTTTTCCCTCCCCTGAAATTATAAACGTGCCCGAATTGATGACGATTCAAAACATATCTCGCAGAGGCGCACGGTCGGTCGGCCCTATTTATTTTCCGCGATGTCGCTACTGTTACAGGATTTCGCCTCAGCAACCTAAATATCTCAACTGCATGAACCAGATTTTATCATCTCCAAACTTGCAAAAGTAGAGTTTAGCGCCCCTCTATGCCGCGCAGAACGGTGTATTCACGAAAATCTCGATCATTTCCCCGTCTCTCGGCATCAATCTCCCAGATCCTGCCCCGTTACAACACTGTACTTCCTACAATTCTTCCGGTTTTGAATCGCGATTGGAGACCAGATCAGCCACTTGGCGCCCCAGCCGCACGGATGCGCTTACGGTTCGGTCTTCAGGGTAATACTGCGACGAATCGGTTATATAAAGACCCTCCACCGGCGTCTTGTGTGAAGGCATCAAATCCATAAAACCCACTCTGCACACGGCTTGAGCATGGTCATCCCTGAATATCCACCAATTCCGAATCCATTCCTCATCGAATGCAGGTTGTATAAGGCGGAGGGCTGAAATGCATTCTTGGTAAAGCTGATTATTGTCAAAACTCCAT
Organism: Desulfomonilaceae bacterium; assembly: GCA_052144015.1. GTDB lineage: Bacteria > Desulfobacterota > Desulfomonilia > Desulfomonilales > Desulfomonilaceae > DATJPW01. The sequence goes on along the minus strand of JBKQRG010000230.1, from coordinate 10,976 downwards.
CGAGAGTCTGTTTGATGCAGATAAAACGGAATATAGGCAAAATGACTATCGATAAGATCTTCCCGAGGGTTGAGATTAGTTGTTTCCACTACACCGTTAAACGCGATTCTGGCGTCATTAATATTAAGCCAGAAGTTATTGCTGATAGGATTTTTCAGCTGCAGGAGGACGCACAAAATGTTGAGATAATCAATCCTCATCAGTCTGTCCGAATAATCACCCAGGAATGGAATGAGTTTAAGAAAATTCGGTATTGCCGCCGTCGAAATGACTGCCGTTGCTGGGAAGAGTTTTCCTTCGTTTGTGGCGACCCCTGTTGTTCTTGAACCCTCAATTATTATTCTTTTCGCCTGAGCGCCTGTGAGTATATCGCACAAACCGGAAGCTTTAAGTTCGTTAATAGTCGCATCAATGAGCATAGAACAGCCTTGCTCAAGGTAGCCGTAAGAATTACCTCCGAACGTGTGGAGCCGAGAGCGAGCCACTCTGTGGATTCGATGCCAAATCCAAGCGGCCGAAACTTCAGAATCAAATCGACCGAATTTGATCCGTAATAAAGGGTCCCAGATAACTTGGTACGCCTTGTTGCCCATCTGATCGAGAAGCCATTGCTTCCCGGGTACCCCGTCCAGGTCATGCCAGGTTCTTCGGTGCTGAGCCGTGAAGGCGGCGAAGCCAAAGCGCAACCTTTGAGTGAACGGAATGGCTGAGAATCCCAGCAAGTCCCATGGGGTATTGAAATCATAGGTGATCCCGTTGACGAAAAAGGCAGTACCAGCCTCTCGCCAATGTAGTTTATCTACTAGCCCAAGCTCATTAATGAAATCGAGCAGATCATCATCTCCCCGACAAATGAAGTGGTAATATTTTTCGATTGGTTTACCGTCTATAAGCAGAGAACCGGCTAAACCGCCGACATGCAGGGAGGCCTCGATAATTTTTACTCGAGAACCTCTCTTCACCAAGTGATAAGCCGCTGTGAGGCCGGTTATGCCTGCGCCGATTATTATGACTTTTTCAGAATCCATAATTCTCTGAGCTGGCGATCTGCCTGCCCATTTTCGAAATGCCGGGCAACATGCCCGTCCCGTAAAGAAGCCACTTTTATCACTACGTATTCTGTCTTAGCCCTTCTTGGCATGCGAGACAAGAAATGCGCCGAATCTTCTTCCGAGGCCTGATCCGTCCAGGCACATATCCAATATGTTGTAAATTCCCAACATTTTCTTTATGAACGCGCTTTTCACGTATTTGTAGGTTATTCCGGATACGCCTATGCATGCGGTCTCCTGAAATCCGGCCAATTTCAACCCGCTTATGATCTCATCGCGCTTGAGAAGCCGTTCATTTGCGGTCCAGCCCTGCCTGGAACCGAATGGTGAACTCGGGCTCCTGTAAACCCACATGGCAGGATTTTGCCCATTTGGGTCGTACGCAAATAATCTTCCTCCGGGCTTCAGGATCCTGTGCGCCTCGTCGAATGCGAATTTGAGTGTCGTTAGATGATGGAGTATACCGCTAAAAATAATTATATCGAATCGATTATCATCGAATGGCAGGATTTCCGCGTCACCCACCATAAAATTACAATTAGAGATTTTACCGACTGCGGATCGAATTAGGTGGAAAGATAAGTCGACCCCAACTGTTTGTAGACTCATGGCAGACACATGTTCAGTGAAAGCCCCGGAACCGCACCCCACGTCCAATAATCGTTCATTGGGCAGAGGTTTTACCAAATCGGAGAACAATCCGAGCAACCTGGTATAGCCCCGTTCATCGAATGCGTCATAATCCTGTACCTGAGCCAATTCATCAAAGAATACCTTTTCCGCGTTCTTGTCCTGCATCAGTCCAGCCTCAAGAAAACAAGTAGTCTCTCGCTCTTTTCAATATTGACCATAGATGATGCGGGCTCTTGATCTCCGAAAGCATCCTGAGCAAGATTTTCGGTCGCAAATGGAATTCCAGAAAGCATCGCCTCTGAAACGCCTTAAGTTCTTTTTTCGTTATTCCCTTTGGGGCATACGGAACTTTGGAATAGGCCAATTCGTCCCATTTCGGGGGATCTATTTCTCCTCTATCCAGCAGGAGCCGGGTAGCCTCGGTACCCGGCAATGGCAAGAAATTACTGAAATGCGCACGCTTAATTGGTAGGCTTTTAGCCAGCTGCAAAGTTTGCTCCATGTCCTGCTTGGTTTCACCTGGGAAGCCTAATAGAAAAAACCCACTGGGTTCAATGCCCGCATCTTTTATCATCTGTACTTTTTTACGAATCATCTCCACAGTGAGCTTCTTGTTCATAGAATCCAGGATTCTCTGCGAACCTGATTCGATGCCCACGGTAAATGCATAGGCGCCTGTCCGCTTCATATCCGCGAGCATTTCCCGGCTTAAAGTATTGAGTCGCAGGCCATTGGGAAAGGTATAACTTATATTCCAGTGTTTCTCTCCTAATATACGGCAAAATTCTTTGACTCGACTCGGAATGGCATTGAACATATCGTCCACAAAATGGAATTCTCTAACTCCGTGCTGGTTATAGAGCAGCTCCATTTCCGAGAAAACATGCGGTAAACTTCGGACTCTGAGTCGATTTCCCATGTTAACCGGTGAGCCGCAAAACGCGCATTTATATGGACAGCCTCTCGAAGTAGCCATGGGGGCTATGGGGAACTGCTTATAAAATGCTCCCTGTGGTGCGTCAGGGTATGTTTCAGGCGGCATGAGGTCCCACGCGGGAAAACCTATGCTGTCCAGATCTTTGACGATAGCTCGATTGTTCTGTTTTGCTCCCTCGCCATCTCGCCAGGTTAGGCCAGGAATATCTTCGAGAGGTATATTCTCCCCGCCAAGAACACGCCTGACGAAGATAGGAAACCCGATTTCCGCCTCACCAATAAAAGCAAAATCCGCTTGCGGCATATCTCGCATGACCGTAATCCCAGTCGCTGATACATGGGCGCCGCCTACGATTGTCACTGCCGAAGGTAGGGTTTGTTTCACAGGTTCCAGGCTCTGCTTGACTGAAGCGAAATCCGAAGAAAAAACCTGAAAGCCCACCAGCTTAGGCTTCATTTCCTTCAGCCTGACCTGAAGTCCCGCAAAATTAAGCTTCTCTTTTACACAATCCAGTATGCGCACCCGGTCGAAACCGGCCAATCGAACTGCTGTGGCCAGATAGCCTAGTCCGAGAGGGGGAACGACGTAGTGTGAGCGGGTGACGGGGACTACCAAAACAATGTCAGTGGGCAAGGAGCCTCCGGCAGCATGATATAAGGTGAATGTACATGAATCTTCATCTTATGCATATGCCGGCATTTTGGCAACTGCCGCGCATTTGCTTTTATTTAGCTCCGCCTTATCTGAAAGGATTCCCTGAACGGGGCCTAAGGCGAGCTGCAAATGTCAATATCAATGTAGCGATCCGCGCCGGGGGTGAGCGCGATAATGCCCAGACACAGAATTAAGGAAATCGCGAGCACAACCGGATAGATCGTTTCTGCAAAATGTAACCTATCAGAGGCCACCGGTTGGTAGCCTCTGATTGAACTCCTTACTTAAGCAGCTCAGGGCAGCCGTATGTGGCTGAATCACCCAATTCTTCTTCTATGCGCAATAGCTGATTGTATTTGGCTACGCGGTCAGTACGGGAGGCTGAGCCGGTCTTAATCTGGCCGTTTCCCAGAGCAACAGCGAGGTCCGCAATCGTGGTGTCTTCAGTTTCACCACTCCTATGAGAAACAACTGACGTATAACCATTTTTCCCGGCAAGCTTCACGGCTTCGATGGTTTCAGTCAGGGTGCCGATCTGATTGAGCTTGATGAGAATGGAATTGGCAACGGACAGGTCAATGCCCTTTTTCAAAAGCTCGATATTTGTCACAAAGATATCATCACCAACAATTTGGATTCTCGAACCTAATTTTTCCGTAAGCAATTTCCATCCGTCCCAATCATTTTCCGCCAGCCCATCTTCAATACTCACAATAGGATACCGATCGACGTAATCCGCATAGAAAGAAACCATTTCCGCGGACGTCTTCTTTGCACCTTCGGCAGCAAGATTGTAAGATCCGTTTTCAAAAAATGAACTGGCAGCCGGATCCAATGCTATAAATACGTCTTTCCCGGGAGCGTATCCCGCTTCCCCTATAGCCTGCATAATAACCTGAAGGGCCTCTTCATTGGATTGCAGATTCGGTGCGAAGCCCCCCTCATCTCCCACCGCGGTGTTGAGACCTTTCCCCTTGAGAACCTTCTTCAGGGCATGAAAGACTTCCGCGCCCATGCGCAGCCCTTCCCTGAAGCTGGACGCGCCCAAAGGCATGACCATAAATTCCTGAATGTCTACATTGTTATCCGCGTGGGCGCCGCCGTTCAATATGTTCATCATTGGGACCGGTAGCCTCACCGCGCCGACGCCGCCCAGATAACGATATAGAGGGATCTCCAATCTTGCCGCGCAAGCCTTGGCCGCGGCCAGACTTACGCCAAGAATCGCGTTTGCCCCCAGTTTGCTCTTGTTGGGAGTGCCGTCCAGAGAAATCAACGCACGGTCGAGTCCCTGTTGGTCGAACGCGTCCAGGCACAGCACCGCTGGACGGATCTCTTCCATAACGTTTTCCACAGCTTTCAAAACGCCTTTACCGCCGTACCGACTGTTGTCTCCGTCACGCAGCTCGATGGCTTCTCGCTCGCCGGTAGAAGCGCCTGAAGGTATTGCTGCACGACCGATAAATTCATCGTCGAGGATTACATCTACCTCGACCGTGGGGTTCCCTCGGGAATCCAGAATCTCACGCGCTCTGATATCGGTAATCTCAAATGACATCTGCCACCTCCCTGTTTTAAGACAAAATCAAGCTTTCTTCAGAAGCTAATTTTTTGCCGAAGGACGTCTCTGAATGTTATAGTTCGCGGCACTGAATTGAGGCGAGTGTTTTTTGCATGAACAACCATAGAATTCTGGTAATCGGAGGCGCAGGCTATGTTGGATCGCATTTTGCTCGATATGCCGCGTCGGCCGGATTTGATATTACGATAGTTGACAATTTGTCCACTGGCCATCAAACGGCCTTGAAAGACAATCGATTTCTCAAAGCCGACTTGCATGATCGAGAGTTTTTCTCCAATCATCTTGCAGAGAACCGCTACAAAGCCATTTTTCATTTTGCAGCCAGTTGTCTGGTGGGCGAATCGGTGGCAAACCCTGCAAAATATTACGACAACAATGTCATAGCGGCCTACAATATGCTGGAAGCAATGAGGGCCACGAACCACGACCGTGTGGTCTTTTCGTCCAGCTGCGCTGTCTACGGTGTACCGCAGAAGCTCCCTTTGCGTGAAGATCATCCAACCAATCCTATTTCGCCGTACGGACGAACAAAGCTGGCCATCGAATGGATGCTGGAAGACTATTATCATGCTTACGGCATTCGTTCCGCACGGCTCAGATATTTTAATGCGGCAGGTTGTGAACCTCAGGATGGGCTCGGCGAGGACCATGAGCCGGAAACCCACCTGATCCCCAATGTCGTTCGGTATGCTTTGAAGCTGAATAAGGAACTGGTCATATTCGGAAATGATTATCCGACGCCTGATGGAACCTGTATCAGAGATTATATTCATGTGACTGATTTGGCGGAAGCACATCTAAAGGTCCTGGACAAATTTGACGAGACGCCGCTTATTAAGCTGAATCTGGGCACAGGGCATGGATCTTCCAATTTTCAAGTAATCGATGCGGTAGCTCGGGTTTCCGGCCAAAAGCTGAAACCTGAAATCGGCCCGAGGAGACCCGGCGATCCTCCCAAACTTATCGCGGATGCTTCAGAAGCTCTACGAGTTCTCGGGTGGCGCGCCTCACGATCGGATTTGGATAAAATCGCAGCCGAGGTCTTACAGTGGGTTACAGAACACCCGAACGGGTATGAGAAGCACTGTTAGAGAAAGGACTGTCGGCAAGCTCGAAAGCCTGCCATGATTCATTCTGTCATTGCGAGGAGTGAAATCCCGCGTTCCGCGGGAAAGCAATCCCCAACCAGGGAGATTGCTTCGCTGCGCTCGCAATGACATATCAATAGACAGGCTGGAAAGTCCGCCCCACATTTGATGTTTCATACGACTCACTTGATTGAATGGTGAGGGGCTATGAGCGGCAGAAACGGCCTCCCCGGATTCCCTTTATCCATACCAATGGGGAAAAAATGTCGAACATTCTCGTAACAGGCAACGCTGGTTTCATCGGCTTTCATGTGGCGAAAGCTTTACTTGATGCAGGCGAGACGGTTATTGGCGCGGATAACTTTAATTCGTACTATGATCCGGCCCTGAAGAGGGCACGAACGGAACTTCTGATAGAATATCCGAAGTTCACTGGCCTTGAGATTGATCTTGCGAATAGAGAAGCAATTGAGAAGTGCTTCCAGGAATTCTCGCCGCAATTGGTATGTCATTTGGCCGCGCAGCCGGGGGTAAGGTATTCGCTTAAGAATCCGTTCGCCTACCAAAAATCAAATCTGGAAGCATTCATCAATATTATCGAACAATCTCGTTTGTTGCCGGTTGAACGATTTGTTTATGCCTCCAGTTCCAGCGTGTACGGCGGAAACACTAAGATGCCCTACTCGGAAGATGACCCCGTGAACACCCCAGTGAGTCTGTACGCAGCCACGAAACGAGCCAACGAGCTAATGGCCTACACTTACACGCATCTCTGGGGACTCCGGACCATTGGGCTGAGGTTCTTTACTGTCTATGGCCCTTGGGGAAGACCCGATATGGCTTACTGGTCTTTCCTTGAAGCAATACTCCATCAAGAGCCAATTAAGGTTTTCAATTATGGAAAGAACCGACGGGACTTCACTTATATTGATGATATCGTGGAAGGTGTTGTCCGGGCGCTGTTTTCAACGGACTTGGAAAAATATGAATTAATAAACCTAGGTAATAATAATCCTGTTGCGGTCCTGGATTTCGTTCAAATCCTTGAAGAACTCAGCGGTAAAACGGCGGTTAAAGAAATGATACCCGCGCAACCGGGCGATGTTGTAGCGACCTATGCCGATATAGAGAAAGCTCGAAATAAGTTGGGTTTTACGCCCAAAACCAGCCTGACAGTTGGGCTTGGGCAGTTCGTCAATTGGTATAAGGATTACCCGGTTCTGATTCGATCCGTGAGAAATTATCGACTATCTAGCAGAGAATGAGGCCGCTACCCTCCGCCCCCTGTGTCTGTAAATCAGATTTTGCAGCGGCTCTGATTACAATTAAAAACCCGGCCTTACCGAGCCGGGTCATATCGTAATTTTTGTTGGTGCCGAAGAGGAGACTCGAACTCCTACAGGCTTGCGCCCACCAGACCCTGAACCTGGCGCGTCTACCAGTTCCGCCACTTCGGCACTGCTATTGATAATTATCACACTCCCGGACAGAGAGTGTCAAGAAAGAAAAAACCAAAATCTGAACAGCAGGGCACACTTACGATTTCTGAAGCACAACCAATGATTCCGCGAGATCTGTTTCGTTGAACACCTCAATGGTGACAACCCCATGAAAGTTCTTTCTCAAAAAAGATGTTACCGGGCTCAATTTTGATTCCGGCATAATGGACAGTTTCTGGTGATCTCTCCGGCCGACACCGTGAATATGCGCGACCCGCATCCGCGGCAGCCACGATTCCAGGTAAGGAAGCGGATCCAGTCCCTGTTTCCAGATATGGCCGATATCAACACAGCACGAAACAGGAAGTGATGCCAAAATTGAATCCATTAAGCTCGATTGCTGATCTTCCAGGTTCTCAACGCAAAGTTTCTCTAAAACGCCGGTTGCCCCTCCAATCAATTCTAATGATTTTTTTGAATTCTCAACCCATGTTTCCAATTTATTTGACCCTTTCCATGGGCCGTCCTCCACATGGATGATGAAAGCATATGGGTCGAGATCCAAGGTACCGGAAATCACGCGCCGCGCCAGATCCAGATTGGGTTGATTTCCGGCCAGACCGAGATTGAGTGGCAGATGCACGGTGTAAGTTGAAGCATTATTCAAAGCGATTTGCCGGAGTTCTCGAATGACTGCCGCGTTAGGCAAATCCCACCGCGGATCATTGACTTCGAATAGCACCAACTCCACGTCCTGCACCCTGCCCGCGAGTCTACGCACATTGGTGATGATATTAGCAGGATAAATGTACGAGGTAGTTCCTATTCGCATCATCGGCTAGTGCAACATAGTGTTGAGTTTTCTGGAGGGAGCGGGGAACTCTTTCTTACAGAATGAATTGTTGCGTTAGCTCCGCTCGAGCCCCAAAGGGGCGATTGAAAATAGCCCGGCAATTCATTGCCAGGTGACGGTGCAAGGTAAATCTATATTTAGTCCCATAGGGACGACTGAGTTCGCGTCTTCGGGAAACGTTGCTTTATCAGTTGTCCCTAACGGGACTTTCCGGTATGTCGTCGCAATTGGCACCGGCGATGAATCGCCGGCCTACTCTCGGAGCGTCCATCCTGGACGCGAGGAGCTTCAGCGCTGAGGCATACCAGATCTCACGGAGAGCACGGCAACCGTTGCGGAGCTAACGTAATAATCCATTACAGAAAAGGGTTCGTCGGAGCGTTCCAAATAAGTTTCTTATCCTACGCATGCGGTTAGCAGCACCAGCCCCTCTGCCAGTTCGCAGATGGCTCCAATTACATCCCCGTTGACAACCCCCAACCGTGCCTCAGCGAGTCGCCTGAAACAGACCGCTCCCAAATAGGCCAGGACCAATGCACATATGCCCATCCAACCGGCCAAAAGAGCCGGTCCGAGCCCGAGAATCCCCACACATCGGACTACTCGACGGTCCACCCCGGAGAGGAACTGAGCCGCCATTCCGGCTCCGCGGTGATCTGAACCGTACACAGTCACCACCATGAGTCCTCGAGCTATCACGGGAGCCAGAAACAGCATCATCAAAGGAAAATCTGCTTGTGCGACCGCTGCAATCTTCACGACAAGCAAAAGAATCAGCGCGACGGCCCCGAAAGTTCCCAATCTTGAATCTTTTAATATCTCGAATCTGCGCTCCGGCGTAACAGCGGCTGCGAGAGCATCCCAGCAATCGGTCCAACCGTCTATATGTAATCCACCGGTCAGGACCACCCATAATCCGATTACCAGGATCGCCAGCAGGCTTGATGGCAAATGAGAGGAAAGCGCAGAATAAGCTATCACCAGGAGGAGACCTATGAATGCCCCAACTATGGGAAAGGCCCACGCCGACCTGCCCGTTTCTCGCAAATCCGCGGCAGGATCCAGGCGAACTTTGAAAATCGTGAGGAACTGAATTGCTATTGCGATGGAGCGCAGCATAGTAAAAACCGGAATCGACGAGGTGGGTTAGGCAGCAGCTTCATCCAGTGATACCCGCGGTTCATCCGCAACTGTTTTCTTGTGGCTCACCACCAGAATGTCCGAGGCAAGGCGAGGATACCGCGCGGCAACAGACTGGATCAGTCGCCGATAACCAGCATAATTTTCGAGAAGCCTCATTAGACGTATCCGATTACGGAAAATGCGGAATCCCTTGGTGTCGGAAATGCGAAAGTTGGCAGATCGGATCTGCTCAACCAAAGTGTGATACGAATAATAGGTTATCCTGCAGGCCCTTTCCGCTTGTTTCCAATTTGATTGGACATCTAGAGCGATGCTCTTTCGCTCCTGATAGATTTTTCTCATGAACCTCTTGACCGCGGAGCACAGTCTGGGGAAGCGACTGATCGGGTTGTATACAAACAATTTCCCGCCCGGAGCCATTACTCGATCGAATTCCATGAGAGATTCAAGAGCGTTTGGTAGATACATTAAAACTTCATTGCACACGATTATATCGAAGGACTCGCTCGAAAATGGAAGCCCATGGATCAGATTTACCTGAAAAAGCCCTTCATAAGAATTCTTCTCTGACGCTTGCCGGAGCTGGTTCGACCAGAGATCGATTCCGAAGAGTCTGCATCCCATTTGGTCTCCACAAAAGAATCCAAGAGTCCCAGGACCGCAACCGACATCGAGCACCCGCAAAGGCGGGGAACCTAGTTTGCGTTCACCTAAAATCGTCTCTTGAAGAAAAGGGAAATGCGCAAACTTTAATCGCTTATCGAGGCTTTCTTTGCCCCTTGTCGCAATTGCTATTGAAGAATTCTTTTTCATGCAAAGATCCTGGCTAGGAGGCTGCCATGTACTACGATGGGGCTGATCTGTCAAGAAAAGTTGCTTGGGCAGCCATGACTTTCGCGTTATTACCTTTTGAAAATTTCCCCGAATTGAGCCAGAATCGTCCCATATTAAAAATGTATGCGCAAGAGGACCCAATGAAAATCAAAATCAAGATCGGCAGCCTTTCCATGGACGCGGAACTCAATGAAACACCCACTGCCCAAAAAGTGGCTGAAGCCCTACCCATTAAATCATCATTTAGTACGTGGGGTGACGAAATCTATTTTACCATCTCCGTCAAAGCCGGGCTTGAACCTGGAGCGAAAGCTGTTGTTGAGCTTGGTGACATTGGTTACTGGCCGCAGGGCGCGGCTTTCTGCATTTTTTTCGGTCAGACGCCCATGAGTTCACCGGGCGAAATCGTGCCCGCATCACCGGTGAATGTTATCGGTAAAATCATCGGAGATCCCAAAAAATTCAAAGAAGTCATGCGCGAAAAACAGGTTATAATCGAGGCTGGGTGAGCGGCAAGAATTTTCTGGAGGAAACTTTTTTGTCCCGCGCCTGCGCGGGATTTCCTCCAGACCTCTTTCAAAAACCTCTTAGATGGCTAGCGGAGCGTTTAGCGCATCGTAGGGAAGGGTGTCACCATACGATTCCCAAAAGTACTTATAAAGGCGACTGAACTCTGCCGATAAATATATAGGAGTTTTTGTGGAGGGGCCTGGGGAGGGCGTTTTTGCAAAAACGTCCTCCCCAGCCAGTCATCAAAAAGG
>JBKQRG010000229.1:0-2855 GCA_052144015.1 Desulfomonilaceae bacterium | reverse complement strand
GCCAGCGCCACGCTGTCATGCATCATACCTGCTTCTTTTCTCGACTCCACAAGATAGTCGCGGTAGTCGCCATCTTTCAGATAGACGTATTTCAGGTAGCGATGAGGGGAAACCGAGTCCGGTTCGTTTTCCTCTAACTGTTTGAGCAAGGTGACGCCTTCCTCCATGCGCCCCGAAAAAGCCAGGATTGCACCCTTGTCGGCCAGGATCGAACTGGAGTTCGGGTCGAGCGTCCGGGCACTTTCAATCTCCACCAGCGCTTCGGAGTTGCGGCGAATGGCGTTGAGGTAAGTCGCGTACCAGTGGTGAACGATGGCGTTGTTGGGATTCAGATCGATGGCTCGCCGGAATTCCCGGTCCGCAGCCGCCACATCCCACATACCCCAGAAAGATACGAAGGCCAGCGAGGCGTGCGCCTCGGAAGACTGATCGTCGAGTTCCACCGCTTTCTCGGCCGCCGCGAAAGCTCGCGGATACGCCTCTGACGCCGGCATCATCGTATATTCGCGCATCAGGTCGTAACAGTCGGCAAGGCCCACGTACGCCGGAGCATAGTTCGGATCTTGCACGATCGCCTGGGTGAAGGCGTCGACGGCTTTGTTCAGGCTGTCGGGAGTGCGTTTGTTCCAATAAAAGCGGCCCTTCAGGTAGAAGTCCTCCGCCTCGCGATTGGCGGCGTGACGCGGCAAGCCGGTAGTCACCAAAGAAGAAGGCGCTGGTTGCGCTTTGGTACCCGCTTTCGCCGAGCGGTAGCCGGGTCGGGCAATCCACAGCGCGAACAGCAGCGCGAGCAAAGGCAACACAAAGACCAATTTCCACCACCGTGCGGGATTCGGCGGAGCCGAGACCACAGTTTCTGCCGGCGCAGCCACCGCCTCGATTGCGGCTACCGGAACATGCGTGGGTGCAATCCAGCGGTAACCTCGGCGGTCGACGGTCTCCACAAAGACCGGATTGTCGGCGCGGTCTCCGATCGCGTCCCGCAGACGATTGATGGCGCTGCTGATGCCGTGGTCGAAATCGACAAACACATCCTCAGGCCAAAGAGCCTGGCGGAATTCCTCCCGGCTGACGATTTCGTTGGGACGGGACAGCAGAAGCGTCAAGGCGCGGAAAGGAATCTCCTGCACCTTGACCTTGACTCCATTCTTGCGCAGTTCACCCAGGCACAGGTCGGCCTCGAACACACCAAACCGAACGAGCCCGGTCGAGGAGATTCCTGTTTGCATAACTAAGCTTTAGGGGAGTACGCCGAGTTTACCACAGCAAAGAGCGCCTCTATCCTGACCGATGTGCCTTCGGGCACTGATTTAAGCGCGTGAGGATCCTTCGCATCGCACTGCAGGCAAGCAGCTTAGCTCGTGAACTACGTTTGCGGAAGAGATGAATTGACGGCCCCCGGAATTTCGCCGAGAGTGGGCGAGCAGTGGGCGAGTGGGTCGGGGCGATTCAGCGGATATTGAGTTACCGGTTGCGGATCTTCGATGCCAATCCCTTAGTGCAGAAACCTTCACCTTCTCAGGAGACACTCCAACATGAATTGCATTTGCCAACAGTCTAAGACCTTCCGCATGGCCGCAGTCGCGCTCACCATGCTTGCTCTTCTCTTTGCCGGGACAGTTCGCCCGGCGCAGGCTCAAACTTTCACCTTGCTGTACTCCTTCCAAGGGACAGCCAGTAATTACGGCGCTTACCCCATGGGGCTGGTGCAGGGCACCGCTGGAAACTTGTACGGGGTAACCGCGGCAGGCGGGCAGAACGGAGGGGTTGACGACTCGGGAGTGTTCTTCAAAATCAGCACAAGCGGCAACTTGAAGGCACTCTGCAGTTTTTACTACAAGACTTGCGCGGGCGCCCAGGCACCCTCAGCGAATTTGATTCTCGGCACCAATGGAGATTTCTACGGGGTAGATCTTCTTGGTGAGAACATCAGAATGACCCCGACTGGCAAGTTGACAGTTCTATACAACAGCAACGGCAACAGCGTTTCCGTAGCGCCGCTGGTTCTAGCCTCCAACGGGGATTTCTACGGCGTAACGAAGAGTGGCGGCGTCAATAACAATTGCTATGGTACCTGCGGATCGGTCTTCAAGATGACCGCAAACGGCAAGCTGACCACCCTCTACTCCTTTTGCTCTGTCTTCCAAAACGACATCTGCACGGACGGTGCCCTGCCCGTAAATGCGCTGGTTCAAGGCAGCGACGGGAACCTGTACGGGACGACATCCGTGGGCGGAACCGACGGCGTCAACGCTGGTTATGGCACGATTTTCAAGATCACCGAAACCGGCACTCTGACAACGCTTTACAGCTTTCCGGCTTACACCCAATCCAGTTCGGCGCTGATCCAGGGCGCCGACGGGAACTTCTACGGGACAACGTATACCGGTGGTAGCGGCACCTACGGCGCCGAGGGCACCTTCTTCACTGTCACCCCAGGTGGCGCGCTGACCACGCTTTACAGCTTCTGCAACCTGCAAAATTGCGCTGACGGCGCAGAACCCGCGAACATCTATCTAGCTACCGATGGGAACTTCTACGGGATAACTTGGTACGGCGGAGTCAACAATAACGACCAAGGCACAATCTTCCAATTCACCCCCAGCGGAACGCTGACCACGCTGCACAATTTCGACGGCACGGACGGATCTGGCCCCGGCGGCGGCGGAACGCTGATGCAGCACACCAATGGGACTCTCTACGGGACAATGCTGGAGGGCGGGATTAGCTGGCCGTGCACCAGCATCGTATGCGATGGCACGATCTTCAGCCTGGACATGGGCCTCGGCCCGTTTGTGGAAACACTGCCGACCTCCGGCAAGGTGAAAGCAGCCGTCAAGATTCTGGGGACTAAT
>JBKQRG010000228.1:0-14237 GCA_052144015.1 Desulfomonilaceae bacterium | reverse complement strand
AGATTACGGGTCGGCAGAGTTTGTCGGTCCAGTTTTTCAGAGGGATAGAATCGTGTGCACTGGCCAAGGCCTCAAGATAACGTTCGTTTGCGGCTTGGGAGACTTGGGCGCGTCGCTGGACATCTGCCACTCCTTTCCTAAGTTTCAACCATTCGGGTTTGGTGGTTTTGCCGGATTCCTTTTTTCTGTAGACCTTGAAATCGGAAGGATCGTTGATGGTGGTTTCAACCCTGAGGACGCTCCCCTGTTTATCGTAGAGTTTGATGGCGTTACTCTTGAGTCGGTGTTTGATCCGTATTTCCTCCGGGCGGTGTTTGAGATCTGTAACGAGTTCTCCGGCGAAGCAAGGAGGTATACGCCCGGAAGGGGGTATGTTTTTCCCGAGAAACCGCATGACATCAGGGCTGGAGAAGGTCGTCACCCCGTGGTGCACCAAGGTTCGGTAATGTAAGCCAAGAGCTTGGGGGCTGCGGAACATGACGTCCGTGGCCCATTCGCTCTCCATGACGGACCAACAGTAGTCCAAGGGAAAGGTACTGAAGATCTTGTCGTGGGCAGGATTGAGCTGTTGGGCGAAGTCGTCGAGAACCTTCGGCCATGAGACTTTAAGTTGGCTGTCCATGAGGGACTGGGCCTGCTTGATATCCTCAATCCAAGAGAAACAGTTCTCTTTTCGCACGTAGGAGAGTCCGGCTTGGTCCATCAGTGGGGCCAGCCATTCTCGGCCGTTGAGACAAATTTGAATGTTGAACGGGAACCAGGTCTGGATGCGGCCGTGCATGAAGCCGAAGAGAGGATGGATGAAGTAGTGATAGAGGTGGAGGCATTTTCGGAAGCGGGAGACAAGTCCCAGCTTCTTTTTGTCGCCCCTGCTCGTGATATCGAACGTGTAGCAGGGCTCAACACAGGCAATCACGCAGATGAGGCCCCGGCCCACTCCATCTTTGCGCGCTGCTTCACGGGCCACGGCTTCTTTGCTGGTTCGGCTGGACTCAAGATAGATAACCTGCCGAGAGTTCTCAGAAGCTACGCCTGTAGAAGCCTCTTTCAACTGGGTACTCACCCTTTGCACGTGCTTGCCGAACTCCTTGAGGAGGACCTCTTGGGCATGCAAGTAATCCTCCATCCCGTCTGGGTATACAATCTTTCTGAGAGTACCTCGAAGAACGAGACGGTCAAAACCATTGAGGACTCCCGTGACATCGGCGGAACATTTGTGCAAGAATGTCTCCATGGTGTTCCTCCTGAGGTAAGGGGCTTTTTTTCCAACTACACCATACCTCAAAAGGAGGAACACCACCCAATTTTGGTTGCGGCCGCAGGCCGCGTCCTGAAAGAGATAGCTCCTCGGACTCTCCGCGGAGAGCCTAATACCGGCTTCATATAGGATGGAGAAAAACCATGAATCTCGACGAAGCTGTAGTCCTGAGGACCTTCGCGAACGACTTCGAGGCGAACATCGCGGCTTCAAGTCTCAGCGCTCAAGGCATAGAGACCGATATCCAGAAGGACGATGTTGGAGGAGCTTATCCGGCGCTGCAGATGTCGACGGGCGTTCGGCTCCTGGTCAAACCCGAAGACCGGGAGGCTGCTGAAAAAATTCTCGGTGAAATTGAGGCGGAACACGCCGGAAAAATTGAGCAAGAGGAGGAGCAGGAAGATAGCAAATCAACAAAACCTGATCCCATCCGCATTTTGCGAAGAAGTTTTTTGTTCCTGATAGGCTTTGCAGCAGGGTATTTTCTGCCTGCGCTATGGGGTCGAAGCTGGCGTACCGTGGTACTGAAGGATGACTGGAAGGATGGTAAACCCGGCAGCATTTCTCATTATGTTGACGGCAAACTTAAGCTCGTAGAAGAAGACCGTAATTATGATGGTAAAATCGATGCCTGGCACAAATATGTCTCGGGCAAAATACGTACCAGCGAATTTGATGACAACTTTCATGGTCAGCCTAATAGATGGGTAGAATACAAAGATCGGTTCACCTATGTCGAAAAGTGGGACACCGATTTTGATGGGAAACCTGATGCAACGACTTTCTTTGTCAATGAGTTAATGCAACGAGTGGATTGGCACCCCAAAGATTCTGAAATTATTGAGCAAAGAGAGCTTTATGAGCACGGTGTGTTGAAAGAAAAACTGGTTGACACGGATCGAGATGGTATTTTCGATCTGAGAATCACCTATGACCCATATTGGAAGCCAATTAAGGAGGCCAAGTGTTGGATTCGAAGCTAGACCGACCGAGTATTCTGAAAACCAACCTGTCTATTAGGAAATGACAGGGAATCCCGCGTTCTGCGCGGGACGTCGCCACCAAATAGTTTTCTTTTTCGCGATTATTTTTAAGGACCCGGGTGCATACTTACTAAGCCTTGCAGGCTGCGAAACACGATGAAATATGACCCGCGTCCCAGTGGGATTCAGTCATGCAGTCGTCATAACAGTTTTCGGGTGATCCGCTGTTCCTGAACCGCCTTTTGGATTTGGACTTTCCCTTCTTGTCCTCAGATCGCCAGACGCTAATAAGCACGGCCTCTGAAGATATGAACCCTCCAATTACTAATAAAAGAATGATAAGAAAAACGATCAAATTCACGTCCATCTGAATTCGCCTCCTTCGACGAACTTGTTTTCTTTGGCAGAGACTGGGTCTTTAATGCCGGTAAGTCTCTCCTTTTCATTTTTTCTACAGAATTAGACGGGGTTTAGAGATCTTTGTTAAAAATCGTACAGAAATTTTTTCCCTGTTCCCTGGGAGGAGAAACAGTTCATACTGCTTCGCGATTAACCGACACTATGGGCTCAGATTCAATAATAGCCTGTATGACGTGCACATGAGAGTTCTTTCGAGAAAGATGCCTTCTATCTAAAATTGAGGACCGGCTGCATTACAGAAATCTTTCCAGCAGAACGGAACAATGATTGACTTCCAGGAAAGAACCCCCAAGTTCTACAGATGAAGCTACGACGTGTGGAGGCGATTCTAATGCCGAACTTGCTTATAACTGTGCTATTCCCGGTTCTGTTTGCCTGCATGGCTCTGTTCTTCTTAGTCATTGGGTTACGTGGCATTGTTTTTAAAAAACCTTTCCTGATTTCCGCCCGGTGGTTGTTTGTTCTCGTTTTACTCGGATTTTCTCCAGGTATGTTCCAGTTCGCATGGCTTCCGAAGTTCAGCGGCGGACCTGGAATGCTCCTCGCTCTTGGCTGGTTGATACCTGTCATGTTCATTGTGATACTGGTTTTTCTCTATCTCACGCTCCGAGGCTACACAGCATTCGGTGTGACGGACAAATCATTCCGAGAAGGATTGCTATACTCGTTGAGAAAACTCAATTTGCCTTACGAGGAGACGCTTGCCACGTTAAGATTGCCCACAATTGGAGCCGATCTCCAGGTATCTGCACAGTCGTGGATGGGAACAGGACAAGTAAAAATGAAGCAGCGTCAGTTCAGTACAATATTAAGGGACATCGTGAACGGCATGAACGAGTACTATCAGAGTGGAGCCATATCAGAAGTGAACTTGACTTGCTGCATATCCTACGCAGTCATAGGCGTATTCTTGGCGGCGCTTGCAGGGATTTTCTTATTCGGTTTCGGCAAGATCTTTTGAGAATGCTCCCGGCGAGCCATTTCCGGCGCAAAAGGCGAGCTGTCCTATATTCGGAAGAGAACTGCCCATGATTGTGACAGACGAGCTTTCTTCTTGTCCTTCGCGCTTTCTGTATGGCACGAAGCTAAAGAACTTTGTCTAATTCTTTTGCGGGAGGATCGTCCCATCAAACTGCTGACAGATGGTTCACCGTTCCGGAGAAGTCATTCCACAGTCGCTGCCATCTTTATCCTCCTATTCTTACTCCCATGCTTCTCCTTGACATTACTCACGTTAGCTTCCTGTAAAGCCGATGATCAGAGATCTAAAGCTGTACGCCGAGATTCCTCGGGGTCGAGCTTACCTACAAGGGACCAGAGAAGAGTCGCCAGAAGTGATTTCCGCAGCCGCCCTGGTCTTTACTTGCTCAGGTCACGGCCGGTCAGTTTCTCGATTCTTCGCAGACGCTTCAGCCCCGCAAGTATCCGGGTTCAATCGGATGTTCCACTTGGCGACAAATGGAGCGAAGGACCTGGTGCCTCTGCCTTCACTGATTAACCGCAGTATCTCTGCTGAGTTGCTTATCGTCATGCCGGAAAGACAAGTTACCGGGGTTCCGTGAAAAGCGTCGGGAACCAGAGGTGTGGACGGACCAACCAGGCATACTTCCCTACAAGCTCTGGCGGCATTAAGCAGGTCGTCAATAGTGTTGTTGATGATCGTAGTGGATGTGATAATGGCCACCTGGCAGGAAGGAAGTTTTTCAATTTCTTCAGCTGCGGGTCTGAGGTTTGCGGACCGCTCTTCGTTCTCCTCGAAGATATCGAGGCTCGCTACACGATTTTCCAGGTGGGCTACCAGCGGCCTGAAATATCCTATCATGCCGACACGGTCTGTGGGCAATATGTTTAATTGATGAAGAATGTCTCCGGGGACAGCACCAGTCGGGTTCACATTGACGAGAGCATTCGCAGTGGCCAATCCGAGAGATGAATCTATCGGATTGGGAGAACCCAGGAAATTGAGCAATTCCGATGCAAGCCTTGCAGTCAGCCGGTCGTTTCCCTTGAATGCAGAGCAGCCGCTGAAGCTATTCCTGCCGAGGGTGTATGAGACTCCGGTACGTCCGTCCTCCAGCTGCACCCCGGTGTAACCTAGGCCGATCCGAACATCCTGTACTCGGATATTTCCGCATTTCTCCGATGCCAGTTCTCTCAGTTTCCGCGCTACGGTCATTTCAAGATTTTCCGTGGCTCCTCTCAGGATGTTAACAGCCGAGTCCAACCAATCGTATTTTCCCCCGGTAATCGTCCCAGATAGGCAATTAACTCGTCACTGACGATCCCATCAATTCGATTCTCAATTGGAACCACAACATCTTCCAGGGGTGCAACCTTGGGTCGATGGGTTTGCCCCGCAGCATGTGGACCCTGCAGTATAGTCTGAAGATTGACTACCCATAACGGTGGCAGGCGCGGATAACAAGGGTTCCAGCCGGGAGCCTCCGCATGACCGGCAAGCGAGATCGTCGGAGTTTCTCCCGATCCCGACTAGAAATTCGCTGGTTTGGCCACAATCCGAACATTTGTATTCATAAATAGGCATGGGCTCTCCTTTTCTCTAATATGAGGCCATCACTGATTCACAAGACGCTCCGGACGGTCCTCGCCATGGAAATTCTCGATGGCTCCGAAGTCTCCAAAATGGGCTTAGCGATAAGATGGCAGTTCGGGTCCTCCACATCGCAGTCCAACAGTTCCGCCTTCGGCTCTAAAACCGCCGCCAGGCTGGCTACGAGTGGCCTTTCCGGTGCCTCCTTTTCCGCTTAATACGCCAACAATCATCAGTTGCCGGGCATCTCAGAAGAGTACAGGTTCCGTGAGCATAAATCAACAGCTCGTGTTATGCCTCGGCTCCGGTTTCAAGCAATTCACGAACATTCTCGGGTTCGGACAAATAGGATTCCAGGTTCTTGCCTATGAAGATAAGAAATCGTTCCTTGAACTCACGATTTTTGTATTCAGTGATATCGTGTCTTCCCGCGATAAATTGAAAGACCTTCGGACCTTTCTCTTCCCTGAATTCAATAACCCCTTACCGGGAGCACAGCCTGACAGCTCTAGAATTTGAGCCTTTTTATATACCTGCCGAAACGATTGATTTTACCCTGCGGACACTATGTTGATCATATCAACAGTTTTGGCAAGAGATTTCCACACAAAACAGAGTACAAGTAGAAAGGGTGGACAAATCGGACTCTTGGTCTTCCCGAAGTGCTTTTCGGTGGCGTAGGGAGGAGAGCCGTTCACGAATTGGGTATTGACAAGACGACTCTCTGGAGAAAAATTAAGGTGCTTGGCAGCCTTTGATAACCGAAGCGTGTACACGACAACTTTCAGGCTTGCTGCGGGATTATTGCATGTGGACAAAGTCATTGAATCGGTGCCGACGGAAATCCACCACGGCTAGAGAGGCATTGTGCTATCTACCATGCGTGACATAAGCTTTCGAGATGCGGTCAGGCTCAGCCAGGCCCATGTGCCCATGATGAACCATGAAGTGATTCGCATCAGCCAAGCGGTCGGCAGAGTTGCCGCCAAAGAAATACATTCCCTTGTAGACAGCCCGTCTGCAGATGTGTCGGTCAAGGATGGATATGCTGTCATATCCGATGACGTGGCCACGGCATCAACCAATCATCCGGTGCCCCTACAAGTGATCTCGAGTGCTGCGGCGGGGGACTGCATCAAGCACGTGGTAAGCTCCGGACAGGCGATAAGGGTCCTTAGCGGAGCGGTCTTGCCCAAGGGAGCCAACGCCGTCCTCGCGGAAGAGTTCACGCGACTTCATGGCGGATTGATAGAGGCTCGCGCGAACGCTCATGAATGGCGTAACGTCTTGGCGCGAGGCGGCGATGTGCAGGCCGGAGAACTGCTTGCAAAACCGCATCAGGAGCTGACACCCTCTGCAGTGGGTCTGATGGTCGCCGGAGGAATTACTGAAGTTGCCGTGTTCCGACGTCCGATAATTTCCCTTCTGGGGATTGGTGACGAAGTGTTGCTGCCGGGAGCGGAACAGAAGTACGGTGCAATTTATGCCAGCAACCTCGCTCTGCAAGAAGCATGGTTGCAGTCTCACACTCTTCCGACTTATATTAACGTTTGCGGAGACGCTTTCCATGAGATTGCGGAAAGTGTAGATACTCTGACTGGAGCAGCCGACGTCCTTGTCACATCAGGAGGGGCTTGGAAGAGCGAAAGAGATATTGTTGTCAAAGTGCTTGAATCGCTTGGATGGGAAGTTATCTTTCATAGAGTAAAAATGGGGCCCGGGAAGGCTGTAGCAATGGCCAGGCGCGGCGGCAAAGCTGTCTTTTGTCTTCCGGGCGGCCCCCCTTCGAATGAAGCGGCCTTTCTATTGATCGTATTGCCCGCTCTCCTCAGAAGGTCCGGATCGTTGGCTAGGCCCTATCCAAAGCTTGCAGGGCGCCTTTCGGAGGAATTGACCGGCCAGGAAGATTGGACTCAGGTCATACACTGCCGAGTTTCAAGAGACGGGGAAGAATTCAAGCTTGAACCACTGCCGATGAAGAGACGTCTGGTCTCTATGGCCAGAGCCGGCGGCCTTTGCCTGATCCCTGAGGGAACAGAAAGAATACCTGCAGGATCAATGGTGGGTTTCTTCTGCATAGACAAAACTGTTCTCACAAATTGGTGAACCGCGGGGAGATACCGTAAATTATTCAGCGTAGATCGCGGCACCCGATGTATTATTTAGTTTTGGCATCATTTTCCAGTTCATCATAATGAAAAGTGTCATTCTGTGACGTATAAATCCGAGTTTTGTCGGACCTGTCTGGTGGCTTCCAGGCCAGGAAGAACGAAGCCGGATCCACCGAGATACTTTTCTGGGTATTAAGTGCTTTTTTTGGAGTTGATTTTGGAGTTGATTATGGTAGTGAGACCATGTTAATCTCCAGTTCCAAAAGTTGTACCGGGTAGGCAGGAATTCGCAACAGCCCCTTACGAGGGCCGTGCAAACACATCTCAATGATTAACCCCACGTCCATCCGGACAGTGGGTCCTTGGTTCCGACAGAAACCGGTACAATATCCGTGGGCCGCTCTTGCTATGTCGAGGACTTTCTTGATTAAACCTCTCATCAACAGCTTTTGGCGCCTTGTTCAGCCGGGATGAACTCGCGGCCGTTGTGGCTTGCCGCTCCTGATTTACAAAAACGAGGAGGTGACGTTATGTGACTTGGACTGGGAGTCTGTCGCCGTCTCCAACCTGTTCATGCATCGGTGGGTTTCGGAATTTCCCTTTCTCTACCACCCTCGACGAGTGGGTCGGAGGACATTTCAGCAAAGGACCACACAACTCTATGTGTAAACAGAATCTTCGGAACTCCTGGTTTCACTATTCCAGGATTGAAAGGAAGGGGTTGGATGACAGAAGAGCATAGAACAGATTGGGCACAAGTGGCTAGGGACCCCAAATTCGTGGAACTGCGTCGTAGAAAAGAAAGGTTCCTCTTTGGGTGGTGGATAATTTCCACTGTAATCTTTATAATTTTTCTGGTCTGTTCAATTCTTGCAACGAAGGTTTTTGCCTTGCGTGTCATAGGGGACATCAATGTTGGATATCTGTTAATCTTGTTACTGTTTATCTATTGTTGGTTTATAGCTGGCTATTATGCCTGGTGGGCAAATAAAGTCTCCGACCCGCTCACGACTGGGCTGCTCGCAGAGTTTAGGGAAGGAGGAACGCAGAAATGAAGAAACAGCTCGTCATCCTTGCCCTGGCTTTAGCGCTGCTGTCCCCGTGCATAGTTTTGCCAGCGGCGCCGGCTCTGGCCGCCTCTGATTCCTATGTTGCCCAAGCGGTTGCTCAGGCGGTGGTTGCCCAAGCGGCGCCGGCACAAAAGGCGCCCGCGAAGGTTGAGGCGGACAAGAGAATAACAATAACGATGTTTTGTATTTTCATTGCCATCACCCTGTATATCGTTTATTGGGCAGCGAAACGGACCACAACTTCGGGGGCTTACTATGCTGCATCAAGTCAGATAACCGGCACTCAAAACGGGTGGGCAATGGCAGGCGACTTTATGTCGGCTGCATCGTTTCTCGGAGTTTCGGGACTCATCTCGCTCTTCGGATGGGACGGGATGATGTACGCGATAGGAACAAGCTTCGCCTACGTGACTCTGCTCCTGCTTATGGCCGAGCCTTGTCGGAACGTGGGCAAATACACTGTAGGTGATATCCTTTCATTCAGGGCGTCCCCTGTGCCTGTTCGAGCTACGATGGCCTTTGCTGCCGTTCTCCTCTCAGTCATGTACCTGGTTGTGCAGATGGTGGGTGGTGGCAAGCTTATGGAGTTGTTGCTCGGCATTCCCTATTCGTATGCTGTCATTATTGTCGGCATACTCATGCTGATCTACGTCGTGGCCGGTGGTATGATTGCCACGACATGGGTCCAGATCATCAAAGCCGGTCTCCTCATGGGCGGAGGTGTTGTGCTGTTCGTGCTGATGTGGGCACACTTCAATTTTAATCCGCTCCGGTTCTTCTCAGAAGTTGTCTCAAGCACACAAATTCAGTCATGGGTGCAACTATTCTGCTTGAAGCAGCCCGTAGCGGATCCAGGATTCGAATATGGCCGCCGGTTCCTGGAGCCCGCTCTTTTGCAAAAAAATGTGTGGGATCAAGTCTCTCTGGGCGTAGGGTCGTTCTTATTGGGTGTTGCGGGCATGCCGCACATCCTCATGAGGTTTTTCACAGTGCCGGACGCGAAGGCCGCGAGGAAATCCATAGTTGTCGCCATGATTCTCATAGGCATATTCTTTGTGATGGTAACCTTGTTTGGCCTTGGTGCAGCGGTGATCGTCTCCCCGCAAACGATCTTTGCTGTAGACAAGGGAGGCAATATGGCGAATCTGCTAATGTCGCAGCTGCTTGGCGCCAATATTGCACCGGTAGTCGGAGATCTTCTCTTAGCCTTTTTGTGCGCCGTTGCCTTTGCTACCATCCTTGCAGTGGTAGCCGGATTGGTTCTGGCAGCCGCGGGTGCCATTGCGCACGATGTTTGGGTAATGATTATAAGAAGGGGAAAGGCCACTCAGCGTGAGCAAGTAATGGCAGCCCGGATCACATCAGTGGTTGTGGGAATAGTATCCATTGTGATAGGAATATCATCTGAGAACGTGAACGTGGCCCACCTCGCCACATTGGCTTTTGCCATTGCGGCTTCCGGCGTTGTGCCGGCAGTCCTCTTCTCCCTTTTCTGGAGAAAAATGACTACAGCCGCCATTTGTTCGACACTCCTAGTCGGCACGGTTGTTTCTTTGGCATTGGTATTGGTTTCGCCCAACATGACGTACCCCAAGCTTGTCGCGGACGGCGCCAAAGCCCAAATCACTAGTATCGAGAAGAAGCAGGCTGATGGCCAAGTCCTAGCCGAAAAAGAAAAGACAGACCTAGCGAAAGCCCGGCAAGTTTACGAGGCCAACAAGGACGGCAAATCCATTATGGGTCTTGACCGTCCGTGGTTTCCGCTCAGGAACCCAGGTATCGTCTCGGCTCCAATCGGATGGTTGGTTGCGATCCTTGTAGCTTTGGCCTTTCCGAGCAAGCGAGAGGACGAGAAATTTGATGAAATATATGTGCGTCAAACGACGGGCATGGACATTGACAAGTTAATTGGCGCGTAGAGGTGGCCGTCTTGGGAAATGCGGCCTAAGAATTTGCTACAAAATAGCCCTTTGCCCGGGGGGCGTACAAGCCCCCCGGTGAACGACAGAATTGGACTGTTGAGCGACGAGAATTATCGAAAGCAGAACCACATCCCACGTTTCTTGGGGGGCCCTTGCTGTACCCGGAAGCAACTTTCGTGACGATACCGGCCAATGAGAGGCCCATAAGGACTTGGATTGTAGCAGATATTTGCCAAGAATCACACTGAATGCTACTTCACAAGGGTCGTAAAGGCATTTGAGCAGTCGGAGGCACTGAGCAGAGATGCGGGGAACCCTGTTGAAAGGCAAAGAGATCCTGGCCGTTGACGACGAGAAGGACATCCTGGAAGTCCTGGACGAAGAACTGGCTGAGTACGAAGTGGTACTCGATACAGCAACCAGCTACAAAGAAGCTTGCCGGAAGCTTGCTTCGTACACATACGACATTGCTATTTTTGACATTATGGGAGTCCAAGGATTCGACTTGCTTGAAATAGCGGTAAGCAAGGGGTTACAAGTAGTAATGCTCACAGCCCACGGACTCAGCGTCGAAGCAATCAAGAGATCGATTGAGCTTGGTGCTCGGGCCTATTTGCCTAAGGACCAGCTAGCAAGCCTTCCCGCCTTTCTCGAAGACGTGATAGAATTGGGCTATCATAAGGCATGGTATAAGACTTTAGAGAAACTGAGGGGCTATTTCGGCACCAAATTCGGCTCGGAATGGAAGAAATCGGAAAAGGAGTTACTGGAACGAGTCAAGAAAGATGGCGAATTCCGGGAAGCAACCATAATAGAATAATTCGGGGAGGAGCCTGCCTAGGAGCTTGATATGACCCCTATGGCACTCAAACCAACAAAACGACACGGAATGAACTAGTGCCTTGCGAGAAGTCAGCCAACAGGCTCCTAGTGCACGAGCCATCTTAGTAACAAGAGAACAGTCACCTCCAGTGGGAGCTTTAAAGGGTACGAAATGGCCCATCCGGACAACAAAGGTACGCTACCTTCCGGTGCGGCGATTAATTTTCTCGCCAAGACCCTCCCCTTTTCAGAACTGAACGCAATGGGACGAAAAAGGATTGCGGAGAGCTGTCTGGTGAAGTTCTTCCCTAAAGGCACCGTCATACTGGAACAGGATGTGACCCAGGTCACCCATCTCTATTTGATCCAGAAAGGCGCGGTTAAGATATACCGGATCAATGAGGACGAGAGCATTACACCTATGGACTATTGCGGTGAAGGGGCCACTTTCGGTACCTTCGCTATTATGAGTGGTGTCGGAATCAATGTCACGGTGGAGGCCACCGAAGACACTGTCTGTATGCTCCTTGACAAGACGACTTTGCTTGAGGTCCTACAAGAGAACCCTACTATTGCGCGAGATTATTTTGGGGGCTTCTGCAAGGGTCTAGTTGTAAGGGCCTATTCGGAACTACGCCGTGACAGGGTGGGCTTGACCGCTGAGGATCCTTTCTACCTTTTCAGTGCTGGAGTGGGGGAAACGGTCAAGGGCCCGCCACGAATCATTGCCGGCTCTGAGTCGATTCAGAACGCTGCTGCAATGATGGTGGAGTTTGAGATCGGGTCCGTCCTGGTTAGCGATTCGACCAACGATGTCGTGGGAATTATTACCGACAAAGATCTGCGTGCAAGGGTCGTTGCCCGCGGCCTCAACGTTGGAGAACCGGTAGAAAAAATCATGAGTTGGCCTGTTCTGACAGTGTCCACTGACGACCCATGTTTTGAAGCCTTGCTTCAAATGATGAACCACAAGGTTCATTTCCTGGCTGTTGAGCGGGACCATAAAATAGTCGGGGTTGTAACAGAACGCGACATAATGATGTTTCGAGAGAATTCTCCCCTCGACCTCTTGAATCAAATAATTGCGCAAAAGAAGATAGACGGCCTCTACGACCTCCCCTCCAAGATTCCCCAGGTGGTGCGCGCCTTGATAGAACAGGGTGCAAAGGCCAATAACATAACTCGGGTCATCACAGTGCTTCACGACAATCTGTTGGAGCGTCTTCTCACCCTAATGCAGGAAGAAATGGGGCCACCACCAGTCCCTTTTTTCTGGCTGGTGATGGGAAGTGAAGGCCGAAAGGAGCAGACCTTCCTGACTGATCAGGATAACGCTGTGGTCTACGAGGATCTGGAACAAGAATGGGAAACTATCAAGACAGCGAAGCTCTATTTTCGCCATTTTGGGAACAAGGCTATCGAGCACCTCGTAAGGTGTGGGTATCCGCTATGCAAAGGAAAGATGATGGCCTCCAACACGAGATGGCGGAAGCCCTATGAGGTGTGGGCAACGTATTTTGACGAATGGATTTCTGACACCGACCTTGAAGGGACACTTCACGCC
This sequence comes from Desulfomonilaceae bacterium, assembly GCA_052144015.1. Taxonomy (GTDB): domain Bacteria; phylum Desulfobacterota; class Desulfomonilia; order Desulfomonilales; family Desulfomonilaceae; genus DATJPW01. The sequence continues at coordinate 1,536 of JBKQRG010000228.1, read as the reverse complement.
AAGATCTTCTTCGACTTCCGCCGCGCGTACGGCGACACGGCGCTGGCCGAGGGTCTCAGAGATCACATTACTGTCAAAGCACGTGAATCGAAATCCTTCTTGAGGCATCTTACCAAAGATTGTCTGGCCGTTCCACCGCCCTTATCGCTCTTACGGTCCTTTGTTGTAGAAAAGAACGGTGAACACAGGGACCAGCTGGATTTGAAACTTCGAGGACTGGTTCCTTTTGTGGACCTCGCTCGGGCGATGGCTCTGAGGCATGGTGTCAAGGAGACTAACACGCTGGGAAGGCTCCGGCTTCTGGCAGAGGGAGGGCACCTACCCGAAGACTTGGTGGCGGAAACGGTGGAGGCATACGAATTCATTATGCAACTTCGGCTGGCATGCCAGCTCGAAATGGTGGAAGCGGGGAGGCCACCTCACAACTATGTGGATCCGGCCGAATTGTCCCACCTGGAAAGGATTACTTTGAAGGCTTCATTCGATGCGATAAGCCGCCTGCAGAGTTTTGTTTCCAGGCTTTCCTTTCAGTAAATTATGATGCCGTCTAATAATTGGAGAATTGGCTCAGACAACAAACATATGCTCCTGTGGTTTCGACTGACGGCCGTTGAATTAGTCATCAAGAGGAAGGTAGTACTTTTACTTTTTCTCTCAAACGCTCCGATACTGTTTTCGAGGCGGAAAGCCAGTAGCCCTAATTTGGTTTTTCTGTCTGGCCTCATAGTCTTTACGCTGTATGCCCTTGAGCCGGACGGCCTGCAAAAGGATTACAGCCGTCAATTAACAGGATCTTTTCGGTGGATCATTAGGATTCAACCGTCACCATGTACAAGTGTGATTGTCGTCTATGCACAATTGACGCCGCATGAGCGTTTCCCGTTTAAGAGTTTTACGGCGCTCCAGTATGGCCTTTCGTCGCCCATAGTATAGGTCATCGGGCGTAACATTGCCAAGTGCTTCGTGATAGCGACTGGTGTTGTAGTACGTGACAAACCTTGGGATCTCTTGCTTCAGTTCGTCGGGATACTCCCAGACGATGAGGTTGACCTTCTCCTTACAGGACCGATGATAGCGCTCGATCTTTCCGTTCGTCTGAGAATGATTCGGAGAGGCGAAGTTATGCCCCAATCCTTTGGCTTCCAGATATTCGCCGAACCGTTTTGATATGAGAGCTGAGCCCCGATCTGATAACAGCTTTACCGTGTTTTCAACGGGTACCCCGGCCATTCCGGTGACTTCGCAGGCCAGCTCGCCCACTTCGCTGAATGAATCAGTGTCCATGCTTGCAGGAGCTAACCAGGATCTGCGGTCGTGTCCAAAAAAGGTTTAAAAGGGCACGCGATGACGCGGCGCAGAGCTTACAGAGGAAGGTCTATTGCTCCCTGGCCTTTTTCACCTCGTCAAGCGGCACTATGGCTTGGTCTGCCGGTATTGTTTCGATTTCACCGGCGATTAAAAAGTCATAACCGGCGGCCTTTTTCGTCACGCCTATGAACATCGGCTGCATGATCTGATGGTCGAAATCCCGGATAG
>JBKQRG010000227.1:0-10136 GCA_052144015.1 Desulfomonilaceae bacterium | reverse complement strand
GGTTTTTCAACAAAAACAAATCCATTCTCAAAAAATCCGGCTTCCTTTCGGAAGCCGGATTTTTTATTCAAACGGATTAACTGCAAACACGATGGGCAGCTATAGCTTGTCCGATAAATTTAATCGTGACGGCTGGTTATCGACTATACGTCTTCTGGATCATGTCATTAAGGAATCGTTCCGGGTTTTGTATTGCCTCTTTAGGAATAGTGAATTCATGGCCCCCGGAGCGTTCCATTACCAGTTTCAGCCCATGATGATAATTCTGAAAGATCTTGCGGCACACAATTAGTGCCTCTTCAGAACCGTTCAGCACCAGTTTCGCCAATTCGTGCAGTGCGTCATCCGCAAAACGAATTCTCAAGTTGTATAGACTTTGGAATTCCTTCTCGAAAGAAAGAATCTCGTCCTGCACTTTGATATAGCGCTCATACATGGTTTCTGCAGACACTCCTTGCCTGATCGCTGCATCAACAACGGCCTCGAGCGCTGCACCTTCCAACCACTTGCCGAATGTTTTCTGGAACTCCCCACGCCTGCTCTCCAACTCTGTAAGCATCTGGCATCTTTCGGCCGAATCGACTGCATCAAAAATTCGACCTCGCGCCGGATGCATCTCATCGGCTATAAGAGCCTCAACGAATCCTCTCGGATCTTCGACCAGCTCTTCAGTTACCGTAAATTTGTTAACATGCGTCGACGGGAGCATCCTCTCGAACCCGACCAACAATTTTTCCATTACACTGATCAGCGATCGAGCTCCGGTCTTTTCCTTATGAGCCATTTCGGCTATCTTCAACAGGGCGCCATCGGTAAAACGAACATCTATGCCGTAAGATTTGAAATCCTGCTTTTTCGCGGTTACGACTGAGGAGTATCTATTTTTCAAGATTTTATAAAGGTCCTCAGTATCCAGGTCCTCGAGCACCGCTATTACAGGTAGACGGCCTACAAATTCGGATTCAAATCCATATTCAATAAGGTCCTCAGGTTTGACTTCTCGAAGTGTTGCGCTCCGATTGTCTTTCTCCTTCAGGGTTGCGCCGAACCCGAGACCTTTACGCTGCATTCTTTTAGAAATAATCTCCTCTAGTCCATTGAAGGCTCCAGATACGATAAATAGGATATCTCTGGTATTAATCGTTCTTTTCAGCCGTTTACCCGTTTTTTGGAAATGCGCGGCCGCCTCCATCAGCGAAACCGGATCGTGAGCAACCTTTAAATCGACCTCCGTCTCTTCCAAGGGCTTTAGGAGGTTTCGCTGGACTCCGCTGCGAGAAACGTCCAAACCGATAATATTTCCGGACGAAGCGATTTTGTCGATTTCATCGACATAAATTATCCCGTATTTAGCCTTATCAATGTCGCCATCAGCTTCCTGCACGAGATCGCGGACGAGGTCTTCCACATCGCCGCCCACGTAACCTGTTTCGCTAAATTTTGTTGCATCACCTTTGACAAAGGGCACACCGATCTTCCTAGCAATCAGCTTAACCAGGTAGGTCTTGCCCACACCGGTAGGGCCGATAAGAATAATATTGCTTTTAATGCGGCCGATGCCTTCTTGCTCGTGATTCTCACCTTTCTCCTGAAAATATCGAATCCGATTAAAATGAGTGCATATCTTGGTCGCCAGCATTTCCTTTGCAGCGTCCTGGCGAATCACGAAGCGGTCTAGATATTCGTGTAGTTCAGCGGGTTTCATATCAAAGCGAACCGAGGATGGACCCGATTCAGGTCTGATCGTCTGCCCGGCATCAGTTTCTTCAACTCCGGGCCATGGCCCTATTTGAGTACCCATAACCCTTATGCGATTGCCGTATTTATTAGCCAGGAACTCGTTTATCTCCTTCTCGATCTCCTTCGGATCGGGAAGGTTGGTTCCTTTGGTTGGATCTTTTTGTTTCATCTCATGAAGCCTCTCAAAATCGGAAAATTCCGTTAATTTTTTACTGCTGTAGCTAAATATAATGATCTGACCGACAAAGGTCAATCCGTAGTTGTCGTTTGCTTTGGGGATCACAAATGATTTTATCCATTCAGAGATATCCCTGGTTAGCAATACTGTCGTATTAAAATGGAGTCCCTGGCAAATAAATGCCTATAAATATCAATGGCACGAAACGCCGAAGGACAAGATGCTCAGAACTAAGCTCCAAATGTCATCCTATCACTGACATTATTCGTCAATGAATTCGTGAGAATTCCCACTTGGACAGTTACGATTGTGCACGAAGACTTCTCAATTGCCTTTGTCACAGACCTCCACCAGGGTTGTCTGCCGGGCGAGAGAGATGAGGCGCCCAATTCTGGTCGCTGTTCTTTCAAGGAGTTCTCCCCCGGTTTCCATGGCTTCAGTCAGATCCATCGGACCTGGAATGATGGGGAAAATAGTTCTTATGCCTGCTTCGTGAAGCTGCTCTTCACCATCTCCCAAAGAGCCCACAAGCGCTATGGTAGGGACTGCATGTTCCATTGCCTGTCTGGCAAGTCCGAAAGGACCCTTGCCACCCAAAGTCTGGGAGTCCATCCGGCCCTCGGCGGTGATGACCAGATTAACGTCTTTCAAACGTCCTTCAAAATTTAGGTATTCCAGCACCAGGTCTATGCCGCTTCTAGGCTTGCCATGGACAAACGCCATCAAGCCGGCCCCCAATCCGCCGGCAGCACCACCACCTGGCTGGTCACGTACGTCTATACCTAGGGTTTCGGCTAGCAATCCGTAAAAATGAGCCAGATTAGCTTCCAATTCCCGCACATCTTCGGGCGTGGCGCCCTTTTGGGGGCCAAAGACTGCTGATGCTCCGCGCGGACCCAACAACGGGTTATCTACATCACACGCCACCCGGATTTCTACGCCCTCGAGGGCCGGCAACATTGCGTTCATGATGATCCGGCTCACCTTTTTCAAAGAACCGCCTTCGCCTGGAACACTTCGTCCCTCAGAATCCTCAGTTCTTAATCCCAGGGCTTGGGCGCAGCCCACACCACCGTCATTGGTTGCGCTACCGCCGATGCCGACTATCAAACGCTTGGCCCCAGCCTCAATTGCCGCGGCTATTAACTGGCCTGTGCCATATGTAGTGGTTATAAGCGGATTTCTTTCAGAAGATTTCAAGAGCTTTAGCCCGGATGCTCGCGCCATTTCCACAACAGCTGTACGGCCATCCGCGAGCAGCGCGAATTGCGAGCGGATTGGTCTGCGCAAGGGATCGAGCACCTCGACTTCATGGACTTCACCACCTGACGCGACCAGAACGTCCATAGTGTCATCCCCGCCATCCGCTATTGGCATGAGGTCCAGAATTACGTCCAGACCTGACTTTTTGAGGCCGCGGCTGATCCTTTCCGCCGCCTCAACGGCTGAGACCGAACCTTTTAAAGCATTTGGAGCCACCAGAATTTTCATATCGCTTTCCTTTGCTCCTCGCCGCAGGCACAGTTCAACTCAGGAATCATTCCGGAAGTGCTTTCTTATGAGAGTCTTTACCTGTTCCCACTTACCGCAGAGAGCAAGGCACCACATAGGGCCCTTCAGGTATGACCGCGACGGAAAGATCGCCGGACCGCTCCACGCTTTGTTGAATGGCCTGATGAAAGCGGTTCAAATCCGCAAAACTCTCAACACCGGTCAATTGAAGGTCTTCTGCACAAAGACATTGAGTGTAGCAATTAATTGTGCCGATTCGCATCGGCTTAAGTTGCATCTCGGTTTGCCATTCGTCCACAGCTGCTTGTTGTTTGGGCCGCAATTCATCAAGAAATTTGTCCTGCCCAAGTGCGAGTAATCTCTTTTGTGCCTCCACGTAATCTCCCGAGCCCATGCCTTCCGAGCATTCGGAGACAATGAACAGATCTCCACCCGGTTCGAGGATATCCATAGCTCCCACCATGCCCTTGACGGTCTGGTAATAGGTCTTATCAAGCGGGTAACCGGCGGAGCTTGTAATAACGGTGCGGAATCGTCGCGGCACAGTTACTTCCGCGTATTTTTTCATAAAGTCTATGGCAGTCAAATGGCTCTGAATGATGTCGCCGAAGTTCAAAAAGCACGGCTGTCGGAATTCGTCAATGACAATATTGACAGCCAGAGATTCGCCAACGCGTTTTACTATTTCGATCTGCTCTTCATGCAAGGGATTGCCGCCCAGTATGCAGTTGGCAGCATTGGGAGATTCCAGAAACGTCGCCGTATGGAGCCGTGTGATGGTCTCTTGGTGCGCTACACCGGGGACAACTACCTTCCGGCCGCCCGAGTAACCGGCCATAAAATGCGGCTCCACAAGTCCCGTGACAATACGCAAATCCGCCTCCATAAAGCGCCGGTCCAGTTTAATGGGCGTTCCGCGTGAGGTGAATCCGAGGCTCACATGATCCGCGTCATTCTTTGCAAAATGATTTACGATTTTGATATTATTGAAGACCCAGTCATCACCGACCACCTCGCGGAGTTCATCCCCCTCGTTAGGCCGATGCAAGCCCGTGGCCACCATGACCATGATCTGTTCCGGACTGAGGCCGCTTTCTAATAACTCTTTGATGACTGCGGGTAGGATTAATCCGTTGGGCACCGGCCGAGTCACATCGCAAATAAGGATGCAAACGTTAGAGCAGCCCTTGGCTTCTTCAAGCACGGTCTTGGATCCCACCGGCTCCTCCAGTGCTCGGGCCATAGCGGCGATGGGGTCCGGCAACACGGGCATCGGTTTCTTCCGAATAACTGTGACATTCCAATGGTCGGGCAGCTCCAAATTCAGTCCGGAGCGGCCATAATTCATCAGGTATTTCATCATCTGCTCCCGTCATAATGAACAGTCTGGCAAAAGCGATACTTTCTCTAATTCGCTTTTATGATCAAATTTGGCGCACGCTGACCGTTCACAGGCTATACGCCAAGAACTCCGCCAATGCTTAGCCCTCTTGTCCATCCGCAAAAGGAGGGCAGCGAATCCCTCCACGACCCATTTCATAGCAACGGCGCAATTATCGGCAGGGAAGGGAGGGGACTGGGAACCATGAAATTCCCAATCAAGCCGCTCTAGATTCACAACTCTTCATGAATGCATATTAAGTGACTGCCGCCTTCTTGGAAGCCATGGTTGCTTGTTTGTCTCTACGATCATCTACTTTCAGATCGATAACGACTCGCTGGGCTCCTTCTGCTATATGAGCAGAATGTACCTTTTTTACCAGATCGAAGAGTGCATCCAGGTCAGGGACTTCTACGGAAGTGGACATAGCTCCGACTTCATAAGGATAGCCGGAAGCCTTTACCACGGCCACACCCTTCTTAACGAAACGGCTGAGGCTTGTGCCTTCACCAAGCGGATATACGGAAAAACTAGCTATCATTGGAATTCCACACTCCCATTTATTTTTACATCACGGACCTAGCCGCCAAGTGCGTCACCAGCGGATAAGCGAAGTAGTACGTGTTAAGTACCACAATAACGAACGAGACGCCACACAATGTATCGTCTGGCTCCTGGGGCTCAGCGGCCAAACATACACATGAATGTGATGACATTATGCATGTCATGAATAGAAAGGCGAGATTTCGATTGAAGTGGTGATCTGAGAACATATTAAGAGGGAAACTCAGTAACAGTCCCAAAGCGGGCCAGGCATCAGTCCCACACGGAGGAGGATTACCTTGTTTTTTTGGTGCTTTATCCATTGTTGGCTTGATATTTGGAGTTATTAGCTCGCGGTGAGTGCAGCCAATTAAGATCTTGAATCCGCTTTATAGTAGCAGCCGAAGGGCTTGGCTTCCAGGAGCGCTTCCATACAGCGGTTGCATGAAACGCATGTGGCCGGTCGAAGATCGCCGCTCTGCCACCTGGCAACCAGGTCCGGCTCTCGGATGAGCGGCCGACTCAGTGACACGAGATCCGCCGTCCCCGTTTGAATGATGTTCGCTGCGGTACCCAAAGACCTTATGCCTCCTACCATGATAACCGGAATGTCCACTCGTTCTTTGATTTCACGACACCAGTCTCTGAAGTAGCCTTCGCGATTAGGGCGATCGATTCCTGTGCGAAATTCACTATGCTTGTAGCCTCGTCCTCTCAACCCCGAACTGATCTCAATCGCGTCCAAGCCGCCATGGGCCAGGGTTTCTGCAGCCGCTAGTCCTTCTTGAGATTCCAATCCGCCTGCAAAACCGTCTTCGACTCCCAATTTCATGAGAACCGGAAAATCAGCGCCCACTTCTGACCGGACGGCTCGAATGATGTCTCGATGGAGCCGAAGCCTATTCTCAAGGGATCCGCCCCATTTATCCTTGCGCCGATTTGTGAAAGGCGACAGGAATTGGCTCAACAGATAGGCATGGGCGCCGTGTATCTGAACCGCATCGAAACCCGCGGCTCGCTCCCGTGCGGCCCCGTTTCCGAATGTGGCGATTATTTGTCCGATTTCGTCCTCCTCAATCTCACGATGGGGAGCGGTGAAAAAAGGGTCGTCGGCTATGACAGATGGCGCCAACGCCGGCCTCTTTTGATAAATTGTGCCCGTCTCTCGACCCGCATGAAAGAGCTGTACCGCAATCTTAGCTCCCAAATTATGAACAATTCCAGTCAACTGTGAAAAGCCCGCAATGTCATCCTCACATGCGATGGAATTCTGGGAAGGCGAGATTCGGCCCGTCACATCAACATAGGCAATACCGGTAATAATCAATCCGACTTTACCACGAGCGAGTTCTTCATAAAGACTCATCTGTCGTTCGGACACACGGCCGTTTTTGTCGGCAATACCGTCGTAAGTTGCCAAACGAACGAACCTATTCCGTATCTCCAGCCTCTTTATTTTGTAGGGCTCAAACAGAGACATCTGACTGATCTCCTTGCCGGGACATTTCATTCTGCGACCGTTTCAGGTGGCAGATCAGCCCCTGTGAACCACGCGGCGAGGACAGAGAAAGCGAATACCAGACTTAGTATTTTAAAACAAGGACCGTTCAGGAAATGGCAGCTTGTTGGACATCTCACATTTGAGCTCGCAGGCGGGAATCGTTGCCAGGTGCCGACATTAATCAATAATCGGCCACCCTCACGTGCACTCGCAACCATCCAAAATGTTGCCTGCCAGAAAACCTAAATGAGTAATTAATAAACAGGCAATCGAGAACTGGATCACCCAGAATCAGCCGGCCGGGCATTGTCAGCATCTATTGCGTTATTTGCACCGGGGACAGAACCATCTGCCTTTGCTATTTCTTCCTTGGCCGCGGCCAGGATTCCCTCAGCGGCCAAAAGCCCTTGCGGGCTATGTTCGGAGGTGAATCGATTGAAATTTTGGGCATAAAAATGAAGGGGACCTAACAAACCAACGAGACAGGCGAATGACATTTGTTTCCAGGTTAAGAAAGTTTGCAGGTCAAAGCCGTTTTCCAGAATTGACCAGCCGGAATTGATCAAATCGTTAAGGAACTCCATCTGCTAGACCTCCTTTTCAATCTAAAGTCTTGTTGACTACTGACGTTGCTAAAAGTTCCAACTCACTCAAGCTTCTGAATTCGCACTTGTCGCCTTTCGCATAGAAGAAATCGTATCCCGTAACAAAGCCGGGTTCTCTTGTTCGGCGCAGATCTATCGCTCCAAGAATTTCATAGAATAAAATCCTCTATTGACTCAGATTCTGCCGTTCCGTGCTATGATTTGACGGTTTGCGATTGTCGCAGTCGGGAGGAAGGTGAATGATCGAAAAAATCCTTGATGATCTTTGGCAAGTGGGAGGAGGCGATCTGACCGATAACGCGGATGCCGCGATTTATCTGATTCGATTTGGGTCCAAGGCGGCTCTGATAGATGCCGGATGCGGCTGGGGTCACTCACGATTAAAAAGAAATATTGCAGAATGTTTGGCGCCGGATATTCAAATTGAGTATCTGCTGTTGACCCACTGTCACTTCGATCACACGGGCGGGGCAGCCGCAGTGAGGCTTGATTTCGACTGCCGCATAGTGGCTCACGAACTCGATGCTGTTTATCTAGAGTCGGGCGACAATCGAATCACCGCGGCATCTTGGTACGGGGCTCGGCTGGAACCTTTTGCAATCGATTTAAAGTTGAAAGGGGAGAAATCCGTGCTCACGATCGGTGACGGCGAGATTACGGCCATCCATTGCCCAGGCCATTCCCCAGGCTCCGTTGTGTACACGGCGAAGCTGGAAAATCAGCTGGTGCTCTTCGGACAGGACGTACATGGGCCTATAAATCCGACATTGCTTTCCAACGAAGAACAATATCAGGATTCTTTGAAAATGCTTTTAAATTTGGACGCGGATCTTCTTCTGGAAGGACATTTTGGTATTTTCCGGACAAAAGCGGATGTGAGTCAATTCATCCGGTCGTTTATAAAAAGATAGGGGCTTAATGCCAAATGTTTGGTCTAGATTGAAATGATAATCTAATTGGGAGCTTTGAATCCTAAACGATTAATATCCACTATATATTCTCTCCTTTCTTACTTACGTCAATTGTCAGACACACCGACGGCAATGCGTCCGAACGATTAAATGGCAGCCTTGCCGGGGCCTTAACGCGGAATTAAATTTCCAACAACGATTCATTACTTTGAACCGCTACTGACAAAGTAGAGAAATTGCCAATTGAGTAATGAACGTTCCGAAATTGATTCTGCAAGGAGGTTGAAGACGATGTTAGGATTAGTAATAACATTTCTCATTCTGGCTATGATTGCAGGAATTTTGGGATTTACAGGCTTGGTTGCTGCGTTTGCAGGCATTGCGAAACTCCTGTTCATTATCTTTCTAGTGCTTTTCTTGATATCCCTCATTAGTCACAGGAGGCATCCGGTAGTCTGAAGTTCGGGCCGTTCTCGGTATCGGATCGTAAGAATTGTGCAAAATTCACCGGGCGTTTTAGGCCGGGGACGGCAGGACCAAGCCATAACAAACCTGATATTTGGATGACAGCAATCGGAGGCAGATATGAGTGAGGGAAAAATCAAAGCGACAACAATTATGAAATCAGAACGGGCGGTCGCTCTATTTCAAGAAATTCTGAACCATTTGAGAGAGGGGGGAGTACATTTTGAGCAGAACGGCCGATCCATGGAGATGATTACAGGTGAAGCGGTTGAAATGGAAATCAAGGCCAAGCACAAGGACGGAAAGCATAAACTCGAATTCGAATTGGTGTGGAAAGACGAGTTGAATTCGGGAGAGATTTCGGAAGGGGACCTCTCGGGCTTGAAAGTATCTTCGAAAAACACCAGGTCCTCACGCACTGAAATGTCACACGAGCATGCCCATAGGCAAATGGCAAACAAACATGTCAGCAATGAAGATCTTCAGGAGCAGATGCCGGTCGAAGCAGCGGTCTTTTAGATCGACTGCACAGGAAAATCATTCTGAGGCTAAGGAGGCCGGGCTGCCGTCAAGAAGAAATATGAGAAATCTGACGGCAAGTGGCATCTTAAGAAGTAATGAGACCTGGAATGAGCAAAGAACCTGAAAACTTTGACGAAGCGTTCCGGAAATTCGCCCAATTACGAGTGCTGCCAAGAGTTAGAAAACACGGGCCGTGAATTGTTGCTCGCCGCCAAGACTTGGCATATGCTGTACAACAAAGACGACGCTCCAGCTCCAGCTCCAGCTCCAGTAGGGGCGACTGGCGAGTCGCCCTGTTCCGATTATTCGTCATACACGGGTTACATCCCCAGTGGATTGATACATGATGACATGCAGTCGACCCAAATATCGCCGACGATCCATCAGACTGGCCGATTACGACTATTCTCAAGGCGGCGCGTATTTCGTAACCATTTGCACCCACGATCGAAAATGCCTTTTCGGGAATATTTCTAATGGTGAAATGCGTTTGAACGAAGTTGGAGAGATTGTCCAAGATGTATGGTTACGAACGGAACAGATTCGTCGCGAGATCTCGCTTGACACATTTGTGTTGATGCCCAATCACGTTCACGGGGTCGTATTCATTTGTGATGATGCGGAATCACCGACAAGGGCGACTCGCCAGTCGCCCCTAGTGCGCCTGCGGGCGTGCTCACACAGAGAGGTGGAAGTCCTCTCCAGGTCTGCGCTACAGCCTGTAACCGACTGTAACTGCGTCGCCGTGAGGCGGGGTGGAGAGCAACAGGAGGTGAAC
>JBKQRG010000226.1:0-10036 GCA_052144015.1 Desulfomonilaceae bacterium | reverse complement strand
TGTCTGCTGGCGTTGGTTGTCGGGGCGAGTCCGTCCTCAGCGCAACGGGTCTTGTCAATGAACGCGTCCTGGTCGCCGGTGATCCCCCCTTCCCTGAATCGGGAACCCTTGTCTGGGACAAGGTTATCCGGGCACCAGATGACCTAATATTAGCAGAATCAGGTGGTTGGCGCAATCCCGAAAATAGCCCAAATCCGACTTCGTGGGGGTGCTGAACGCAAGCTTTAAGCACCCGGGCAATCAGCATCACTCTTCGGGTGGCCCCGGCCTGCGTCCGGAAGGCATCCGCCGTTCTTCCGGTTTCGGCATCAACTCACTAAGGCGCTTCACCTGGTCCGGACTCAGCATAAACAAACGATCACGTTCCATTTTCAACCGCTCTCGCAACATATCCGAACGTACCTTTACTATTTCTTCGTCTATTTTAATTAATCTTTCCTGATTGATTTTTCCGCTCACCATCATATTTCGCTTCTCTTCCATCAAAGGCATGAGATTTGTGCGGAATTTCTCCATATGTGCCCTGTGATTATCCATTTTTGTACGCATGTCTTCAACCTGCTGTTCACTCAAACCGAGCTTATCCTGCAGCGCCTTTGGTGATAAAGGAGGGGGGTCTCGGTCTTCGTCGAACCGATGGCCCGGCCGGCCGCGTTCACCAGAAGGGCCCGACGGACCTTGGAAATCGCCTCGCGGAGGCTTGCCCGGTCGCATACCGGGAGGTGCAGGCCGTTCATCAAGCGCTCGAACAGGCATGGAACCCATAATGAACAATAGAGCGGCCGCTGATGCAATTAGACTCACATTCCATTTCATGGCGCTTGGTCCTCCAAGAAAATTTTTGATAATTTTAGACGAACAGGGTCGGAGATGTTATAAAGATCTGGCTGGTTCGTGTAAAATGTTTTTTTTAATGTGAAAACAACATGTTCAAAAGACCCGGGCGAAGCTTGACGCTTCCGGAAATCATCTGTTAATAGTAACCTTTACATTATGTTTGTGTAATCTCAGTTCCGAGGAGCGGCCATAGTAGGTGATCGGGACAGAGCGACTTGGAGTTACTCAACCCGTCAGGTCCGGAAGGAAGCAGCGGAAGTAATCTCGTGGGTCGGCTTTAATCCCGGTCACCGGCTATGGCCGTTCCCCTACTTATCAGGATATTCCGAACGCATGCCTTCATATCTCGTTCTAGCTAGAAAATATAGACCCCGCACATTCAGCGAAGTGGTCGGACAGGACCATGTGGTCCGCACTTTGACAAACTCTATTATTTCCGGACGTGTAGCTCATGCTTTCCTGTTCTGCGGTGTACGGGGAGTAGGAAAAACAACCGTCGCACGCATTTTGGCTAAATCGCTTAATTGCTTTGACAGAAGCCCAGGAGAAGCTGAGGCTTGCAATGTATGCGCTTCATGTAAAGAGGTAACCTCGGGAATTAGTGTGGATGTGCAAGAGATTGATGGCGCTTCTAATACATCCGTAGATAACATCCGGGAGATCAACGAGAACGTTAAATACCCACCTGTTTCATCCAATTATAAGATCATAATTATTGACGAAGTCCACATGATCTCGATCAATGCTTTCAATGCGTTGCTTAAAACACTGGAAGAACCCCCCCCTCACGTGAAATTCATTTTTGCTACCACCGAATCGCAGAAGGTCCCTGCTACGATCACATCACGCTGCCAAAAGTTCAATTTTAAGACGATCTCCATGCAGGATATAATCGCCGGAATGGCTCGGATACTAAAGCAGGAATCAATTAAAACTGACGAAGAAGCACTGGCACTCATCGCCAGAGAAGCTAAGGGATCTTTTAGGGACGCTCTCAGTTTGCTCGACCAAGTTATCGCTTTCAATCCACATGCGGTTACGACCGATGAAGTGGTGAGCATTCTTGGACTTACAGGAGTTGACAGTCTGGTTCGCACCATGACGGCAGTTCTGGCTCATGATTCCGCGAGTTCCTTATCGTTGGTCCAGGAGCTTTTTCAACAAGGATATGATCCTGAGCAGTTTATTCTGGATTTGATACGGTACGTTCGGAATTTGCTGGTCATCAGAACGGTTCCCGCGAGCGATCGGGTCGAGGGCATGATTGATGCTCCTGCATCCGAATTAAGACAAATGGGAATCCTGGCAGACCAAGCAGGTACCGAAGAGCTGCATAATTTACTGAATATGCTAATTCGTGCGGAAGGAGACATAAGACGATCCAGTAATCCCTGGATCGGGTTGGAGATGACAGTCCTGAGGATGGCTTCTGCTCCGAACATTATGGATTTGTCCAAAATTATCCAGCTCATGGACTCTCGAATGCAAGCCGTTCCGCAAACCGACAAACCAGGCGGAATCGCGGCTACCCCGGCAAAAGAAACAAAAGATTCAGGACGAAGAAGGGAAGCCAAATCGACTGGAAAGGTCAGTCAAGGAAAAACAGCTCAAAAGGAAAAAGATAACGAATCGACTGAAGATCTTGCCGTCAAAAAATTTGAATCACCGCGGACTGAGGCGCCTGACGAACTCTGGTCTATCATTAAGGAGCGCGTTCGCTCATGGGGAGGCGATCAGGCGCTGACCGAGATCATGGATCATGGGAATCTGATAGCTTTTGGCCCGACTGAGGTCGAAATTGGATTCACGAAAGTAATTTACAAAGAAGAGTTCGAAACACGGCTCTTCAAGAAACCGGAAGCGAAAAGCATTTTCGAAGAATACTTCGGCAATGCCCGATTCAAGATTTTGACGTTAGCTCGGGAGACCTCGCTGGCCTCTGAAAAACCTTACTCGGAGCCGGCAAACGGTCAGACGGCCTTTGATCGAGCTCTCAGGAGTGAAGCTCAGGAAAATCCTATTACCAGGGCCGTTCTTGATGAATTTGAAGGCAGCTCTATCGAAGAGGTAAAAGTAATTTCTCCAAAGACTTCATAGATCCGATCGATTTGCAGACCGTGTGATACAGCTTGGTTTTCAGACTTGACAGGCTGGGCCCAAACTCGTACTCTGGTCACAGGTACAACATTTTACAGGAGATAATGATGTCCGGATGTAAAACGTGTTCGGAATGCTCTCCTCAATCGGGCACAAGGCCTATGGGGAAAGCGGAGAAATTGGATGCGCTGGAGCTGTCCGGCAATCCGCGTTATCCTCATATTTTTGTGGGCAAGCAGGCCATATATTCCGATGATCAAATTCAGATGATTGTCACAGTAATTTCAGACGATTGTGACGAAAATTGTGATAGTTTTACCCTGAAACCTCTGCGTATTTTGAAAGACTCTTCCAACGGATTTTCTATCGACAAGGCTTTTCAAGTGTCCCAGCCTGTGGGCACAGAATCTTGGAAGATTCGAGCCTTGATTTAAGATCTTAAAATTTCAAATTTATGGGAGACCAGTTGGAGGTCGATTAAAGATCTCCACCCGGTTCTCTCGAAACCTAATCTTTTCCCGACCGATCACTATAGACATCAATCACCTTATTATTGCATTCTAATAATCTTCTACGTGGGTTGATCGCGGCCCTGTTTGGAATTTGCTTGCACCTGATCCAGCGGAAGGATCATCATGAAAAATTTTTCACCGGATGAACTGGCTCAAGCAGACGGCACACATGATTCAGCCACATTCGTAGCGGTCAACGGCAAAGTCTACGATGTTTCAGCGAGTAGGAAATGGATTCGCGGCAAGCATATGAACCGTCATAGCGCTGGAAAAGATCTGAGCGCGGAAATTTTGGCAGCCCCTCACGATACGGAAGTTCTGCAACGATTTGAAATTGTCGGGAGTTACGAGCAAGCTCGGCCGGAGCCGATCATCGGGATTAAAGGAAAATTTGACACTTGGCTGCAGAACCATCCATTCTTCAGGCGACATCCGCATCCAGCGGTAGTGCACGTTCCGATAGGTTTGATGATGGCGCTCCCAGTATTTGAGATTGCTGCCCTGGCGACTAGATCAACGGCTACAGAGTGGGCTGCATATTTATGCCTGATTCTGGGGCTCGTCGCATTACCCGGAGCCATTGCAACAGGATATTTAACATGGTGGATAAATTACGATTGGAAGGATTCACCCACCATCCATCGCAAGCGCCGTTTAGCATGGACGGCCATTGTTTTGGCTTTATTTGCGGTAATTTGGCGGTTCTTCCTCGTCAAGGATCCGGTCATGTGGACAGATCCACCTGTCATGATCTACTGCGGAACCACATTTGCACTTGGATTGATCGTGCCCTGGATAGGTTTCCTCGGCGGGACTTTAACTTTTCCATATGAAAAAAAATGAATGCTATCCACTTATGACAGAATTAAAGAGCAAGAAAGAACTAAAATTATGCCCATTTCTGCCGAAACACCAGCCCGGTTCGGAAATTCCTCGGTTTGTTTCAAGTGGAGCCTTTTCCTCGGTCTTTCCCGCACTCCACACGCTTTGCTGGACATGGCAACTCCTGCAATGGCAGCGTTGTTATGGTTGGGACGATTTCCTTCCTCATCTGTTCTCGCCGTAGGATTGGTTACCGCGTTTGCGGGGTATACGGCTGTTTACGCCTTGAACGATGTTGTAGATTACAAAGTGGATCGGGAGAGATTGTCTTTTAGTGACAAATCTAATCATCTCTTCGATTTGGATAATCTTACGGTCCCCCATCCGCTGGCGCAGGGCTTTTTGCCTTTTTCATGGGCACTTGGCTGGTTAGTCTTTTGGGCGAGTATAGCTCTTGCCGGCGCGTGGTGGTTGAATCCCATTTGTGCTCTCATTTTTTTGCTTTCAGCTTTCTTGGAAACGATCTATTGCAAGTTGCTCAAAATTACCCATTTAAAAATTATTCCGGCGGCACTTGTTAAGGCATCAGGGGGATTGGCCGGCGTTTATGCGGTGGACCCGGTGCCTTCCGTCGGATTCGTAATCGTGCTGTTACTCTGGTTGGCAGCTTGGGAAGTAGGAGGCCAAAACGTAGCCAACGACATCATGGATATGAACGATGATGCAAAGGTGGCGGCACGCACGACCTCCACTGTAAAAGGCGTTCCGGAATCAATTTTCAGGATTGTCTCGGCCGTATCCATAGCGGCATTTGCCGGTATTTCCATATACTTTCTCGCGGGAAAAGGCGTGGGGATGCTGTATCCATTTGGCGCGGCATTACTAGGATGGTTCCTTTTGATGCGGCCGGCCCACAATTTATATTATGACGCCAGCCCTCGTACTGCGGCTTTGTTGTTCAACCGGGCAAGCTATATGCCGCTCGGTTTCCTTCTGATGACCGGGGTCTCTATTCTATTTCCGATGTAATGTATCTTTAACCTGAAACTCAGAAAATGCAGCAAAAAGAAAAAGAAACCATGCTGATGAATTGGCCGGAAAGGGTCTGGATATACAGCCCGATACGACCTTTGTTTCAACGGCGAGAAATAGCTAAATGGCTCGAATTAGCGAAACCGGTCAGCCGAGAAAATGCACTGGAAATCGGCTGCGGCTTGGGTAAAGGCGCGCGACTGCTGATAGAAAAAATGAGGTTCAAACAGATCTACGCATTCGATCTGGAAGAGAAATTGATTCGAAGGGCTATGCATAGCAGGCCAAAGCCTCTTGATAAGATTATTTCGTTTTTTGTGGGAGACGCACAGGACCTCCCGTTCCCGAATGCTTGGTTCGATGCGGTAGTGAACTTCGGAATAATCCACCATGTCTTGGATTGGAGGCGCTGCATCGCTGAACTGAGCCGAGTCACGAAGCCGGGAGGCGCCTTTTATTTTGAAGAGATCTATCCGCCGCTTTATGCGAATTTCCTCCTTAAACGCATGGTTCGGCACCCGACTAGGAATCGATTCTACGGAGCTCAGTTCCTCGAAGCTCTCGAACATAATAGATTTCGCCTAGCAAATGGGGTTTGCACAAAATCACGATTCGGAATCGTCGGCGCGGCTATAAGAGTCGAATAAAAATTCCCAAGGGCTGGAAACGTGGGCAGCATCTATCCTAGTCCTAACTGGCTGATCGTCCTCGGAATAGCGCTTGTATAGAAGGTATTGTGTTGGGAACAAACCGGGGAACCTTCTCCATGTACTCGGCGTATTCGTTGCCGTACATTGCCAAGAATCTAGTCTCCTCAATTCTCGCACCCACCATCAGGTAAACGGAAAGCACAATATTAATAATTAAACCCGTATCGGTCAGGTCTCTCATCCACAAGATTATAAGGCCGGCTGCAGATTGCGGATGTCTGATTAGACGGTAAATACCCCACGTTATTAGTCTCTTCTGAGAATTGTTAGTTTTGCGGCCAATGCCCAAGATTGTCAATCCTAAGAAATACCAAATACTAAAAATCTTAAATGTAAGATAAAACATGACCGCAACGACTGACCAAGCCAGAACTTGTAAGACTAATGCCGGTCCTTCAATTCGCCACAATTGAAAACCTTGCCATTTTGGAGTGACCCAGTAGGCTAGCAAAAGAGTTATTGCGGCAAGTACTGAGTATGTAAGGCGATAATACGGTCCTATCGACGAATCCAACAGACCGCTTTTGCGTATCGGGCCCTCAGAGTTTAGCATCGAGTGGAGTACGCACCAAGCAGACCAGATAAATCCGGTCACCCCCCATTTAATCAAATATTCGGAAACCATATGTTGTTTGTCCGGTCTTACGCCTCATGTTCTACATATGGCATCAATTACTTCGATGAATGCTGGTCAGTGTGGTCGATCCACTGCAATTTTCCGTATTTCAGCTTTTTATTGTCATCGTCAAGCTGGCGAGGCTCCGGAACTAATGACTTCCCAATTTTAACCAGCATGCGTTCCGCTTCTGCCACACAGAGAATAACATTGTCTATGGATTCAATCTTCTTCTGATATTCACTTAATTCGGTATCGGATAATATCTTGTTCTCATTGAAATTCATTTAAATAAAAACTCCTCTGTTTCGAACTCTTCACGAAATTTCATATAGCCTCAAATACAGCAACTAATTTGGTGAGGTCTGATTCTGAGGCCAAATGTATTCGGATGATTCGCCTCCCTTTATCTTTAAGGGCCTGGTAGTCTCCAAGTGCTTGGGCTGATTTTAGCACGCCGAAAGAATAGGATTTTCCATGAATCGGCAGGTCTTTCGCATCATCGCTGGTGATCTGAACAAACGAACATTGAGCAGGGCCGCCCTTGTGAATCTGACCGGTGGAATGAAGATAACGAGGGCCAAATCCCAACGTGGTTGCCACATGAAAGCGATCAAGCAAGAAACTCCTTATTCTTTGAAGGGAATGGCGGTTTCCAGCTGATGGCGACAAAAAGGCATTTAATCCCAAATAGTCGCCGGGCTTTAGAGAATCCAAGAAATCCTTGAGTATTGAGGGCAATTCAGGGTGAGAGCGTACCCAGCGTTCTCCCATAGGCATTTTCTTTTCTCGGCTACATTCGTCCAGTATCCGTTTAGTATTGTCTTTCGCTTCCTGCACGTTGGGCTCATCAAAAGGGTTTATTCTGAGAATCATTCCAGCGCAAGCTGTCGCGAATTCCCAGCGAAACATCTCTCGTCCAAGATCATAAGGACCGTGGAGTCGCGAAGTCACCACAGGATATCCTGCTTTCTCCAATGCGGACACGTGTTCATCATAGACTCCGTCATCATCAAGTCTCAGATAAACGAATATGCGATCTTTTCCGTAAACACCGACAGTTGCAACGGGTTCGCCCTCGATCGGAATAATCCCCTTACCTTCTTTGCCCGTGCTCTCCGCCACAAGCTGTTCTAGCCAATATCCAAAGCTAGCCAGCCGCGGTGAGATGATGAAGGTTAATTTATCACAGCCCCCTCTCGCCGCCTCGGATATGATTGTCCCAAGCCAAATGCTCGGGTTTTCCAGAGAGGGTACTTTTGATCCGGAACCTTCCACGGCCTGAGAGGCTCTCATTAAAATTCGATCGAGATCCATTCCTATGAGAGCGGCCGGAACCAATCCGAAATATGAGAGAGAACTAAACCGACCTCCTATGTCTGCCGGATTCAAGAAAACCCTTCTGAAACCCTGCTCCGACGCCAATTTGCCGAGATTAGTTCCAGGATCGGTTATGGCTATGAATCTGTTGCCGGCCATCTCTCCGAACAGCTTTTCCATTTTGGCCCGGAAATATTGATACAGGGACAAGACCTCGATAGTTCCACCGGACTTACTCGCCACGACAAAAAGAGTATGTTCCAGGTCCACTTTCTTTTCCAAATCGAGAATCGAGGCCGGAATCGTGCTATCGAGCACCTTCAGGTTCAGGTATTCTTCGGCGGCGCCGAAAGATGAACTGAAAACCTCCGGCGCTAGGCTGCTGCCGCCCATGCCCAAGAGAACGCAGTTTTTAAAACCTGAGGACCTGATTTCGTCAGCAAATTCTCGCAGACGTTCCTTTTCCCCCTCCATTATCTCCACTACTTGAAGCCAGCCTAGTCTTTGACCTATAGCGCTCTTGGTTTGTGGATCGTCGCTCCAAAGGGAAACATCACCAGCCCAGAGCCTGTCCGCAATCTTTTCTTGGTCAAACCAAGCCAGCCTCGAATCAATAATTTTCTGAAGGTTACCTAACGATGCCGATCTATGCCCCCAACCGCGTAACAGACGCGTCCTTTTTTGCTCAATTTCCAACAGGAGTTTGTCAAATGAATCGGCAAATGATTTGATGCCGTTTTCTAAAAGCCTTTCCATCACGAAATGAATATCGATTCCGAGTTTCGCTAATTGATTGAAAAGCTCCTGAGCCTCTTCCAGTCCTTCTTGGAGCCTGGCGACCGGTTGCCCGTGATCCCTGTACGCTGCAAGAGTGATTTGCGGCATAGTGTTGATAGTCTCTGGTCCGATCAAGGCATCCACATAGTAGGTATCGGAATAATTGGGATTTTTGGTGCTGGTGCTGGCCCAAAGTACGCGTTGTGGCTTGGCCCCCTTCTCTCTTAGGTGTAAAAAGCGCTCACCGTAAAATATTTTCCTGTAGAGCGAATAGGCAATTCTCGCGTTGCTGATGCCCGTCCTCCCTAAGAGGCTCTTCGACGCGGACTTCGCCTCGGGATCCGATATTTCCTCAAGTATTTCGTCGACCATCATATCAACTCTGCTGACGAAAAAAGATGCGACAGAAGCCACCGTACTTGGATCGCCACCTGATGAAATCAGTTGCTCAATTCCTTGCATATAAGCTTCGGCTGTATCGCTATATTGATCTAATGAAAATATCAGGGTGACATTAATGTTTACTCCTGAACCGATGAGTTCAGGGACTGCCCTCAATCCTTCCGGAGTAGCCGGGACCTTGATCATAACGTTGTTTCGGTCAACAAGATCGAAAAGATGCCGTACTCTCTCGATGGTTCCCGCGGTATCATAGGCTAATGATGGTGGAGCCTCGAGGCTCACATACCCGTCGGACGCTTCCGTGGCATCATATATGGGACGCAACAGGTCAGCGGCAGCTCTGATATCGGCCACCGCTAGATTCTCGTAAATTGCCTCTGGATTGAGCCCACTATCTACAAAACGATGAATATCATGGTCATATACCCGCCCACCGTTAATAGCTTTTTCGAAAATTGTTGGATTGGATGTCACACCTTTAATGCCATCTTCACGTATCATTTCATTGAGTCTACCCGAGGCGATAAACTCTCGGCTGAGATGGTCAATCCAGACTGATTGTCCCAGCTCGCTTATGGCTTTTAAAGGATTCGTCATGAAACCGTCCTTGCTGTTAATCTGAATCCTAATCAGTCATGTGACTGAACAGCGACCTCTTGCTTTCACATTGCACTTGACAGAAGGCAAGCAGGTTACTATTGTTCGAATCATATTACACGAAGGTTAACCCATCTACAACACGGCTTCTTGGGTGTGGAAATGGACGTTAAAGAGTATCTTAAACTTCAGACCCTCGAAATTGAACGACATAAGTGGATTGAATCAGAGAAGGCCGGGAAAGATTTGGGCATGGACGCGGTCATAGATTGGATCTTAAAATACGCGGATCTATTTAGCGATGATTTATCGGA